>NZ_JBARGP010000712.1:0-2028 GCF_049798375.1 Bradyrhizobium sp. | reverse complement strand
ACCAGAAATCGCTGGGGCTGCACGTCTCGGTCTTCATCTCCATCAAGCTCGCGCGCCAGAAAGAGGAAGATTTGAGCCGGTTCGAGCGAGCGATCTCGAAATGGGAGGAAGTGCTGGAGTGCTATCTCATGACCGGCAACCGCGACTATCTCCTGCGCGTGGTGGCGGCTGATCTCTCGTCGTATGAGGCGTTCCTGAAGACGAAGCTGACAAGGCTCGACGGCATCGCGTCGATCGAAAGCAGCTTTGCATTGAGCCAGGTGAAGTACTCGATCGCTTTACCAGTCTAACCGCTCGTCCGCGGCCAAGTCCTTGTAGATTCCATGGGGCGGTGAGCGTGGCCATTCCGTAGGTTTGGGTTTGCACACTCGAACCATCGGAGAAGTCGGATGCAAGCATCGACCTTAGCCACGCCCACCGCCGGCCATTGTGGCACAGTTTTCGTTGCGATCGAACTCAGCCAGAAGACATGGCTGGTGACGCTGCACAGCCCGGACCGGGACCGGATCTCGCGGCACAAGTTGGAGGGGGGCGATCACGCCGGGCTGCTGGCGCTGATCGCACAGGTCCGCGCCAGGGCGGCCAAGAAGCTCGGGGCGGTTCCGGAGGTAACGAGTTGTTACGAGGCCGGCTATGACGGCTTTTGGCTGCACCGGCTGCTGAGGGCAGCCGGGATTGCGAACCATGTCTTCGATGCAGCGAGCATTGCGGTCGAGCAGCGCAGCCGGCGGGCGAAGACAGACCGGATCGACGGCGAGCTTCTGCTGCGCACCTTGATGGCCCATTTGCGGGGCGAGCCGCGGGTGGTGCGGATCGTGCGCGTGCCTGATGTGGCGGAGGAGGACGCCCGACGCGCCAGTCGCGAACGCGACCGGCTCATCATCGAGCAGACGGCCCATACCAACCGGATCAAGGCGCTGCTGCGTCTTCAGGGAATGGCGGTCGGCAATCCTCGGCGGAGGGACTGGCTCGGCTGGCTCGGTCGGCAACGCGACTGGCAAGGCCAGCCGTTGTCGCCACAGCTTCGCGCCGAAGTGACGCGCGAGCACACGCGGCTGATGGTGGTTCGTGAACAGCTTGCGGCACTGGAGCAGGCGCAAGCGGCACGCGCGCTTCCGCTTCCCGCGCCGATGGCAGAGCGGCAGGATCATCTGCAGCGGCTCAAGGCACTGGGCCCGGCCTTCGCCGCGACGCTGGTGAATGAGCTGTTCTACAAGAACTTCGGCAACCGGCGCGAGGTCGCCAGCTACTGCGGATTGACACCCAGTCCCTGGAAGAGCGGCGGCATCGATCGTGAGCAAGGGATCAGCAAGGCCGGCAATCATCGTGCCCGCCACAAGGCAATCGAGCTCGCCTGGCTCTGGCTCCGCCACCAGCCGGACAGCGCACTCAGCCGCTGGTTCCGCACGCGCACGGCCAACGCCGGCAAGCGCGCCAGGCGCATCGCCATCGTCGCATTGGCGCGCAAGCTGATCGTGGCCCTGTGGCGCTATCTCACCACCGGACTGGTTCCTGAGCAGGCAACGATGAAAGTCTAGAACAGACCTCGCAACCAGGCGCCGCGGCTCCGCCACGGTCCCCTGCAGGATGGATGATGACCGTGCCACCCAAGGGCCATACCAGCCGCTTTGTAGATGGGTCTCATCCCCGATGGCTTCCTCGCCGCAAGCATGCGGAATGTGGGTGCGGATCAGTTGGTCCGACCGGATATGAGGTGATGCAGTGAGCTGCAACAATCGTCGGAAGCCAATCCTCCCCCGGGGCCCGGTCGGCGCGCTGCGCTACGCATGGCTCCGCGCGCCGCCCTACCACCGAACAAACCCACCCCAAACCAACTCAATAGCCTTGACTCACAAAACCTCATATGAGGGTGGGCAAAGCGAGGCGTGCCCACCATTGAGAGCACGCGGCGAGATGGTGGGCACGGCGCAAGTGCGCCTTTGCCCACCCTACGGAACTGGTACCTGAAACGTAAGGTCCGTTCTCCGCCAGACGACGTCGCGTGGGGCCGCTAGCGTCTCCGTCACC
>NZ_JBARGP010000711.1:0-6899 GCF_049798375.1 Bradyrhizobium sp. | reverse complement strand
CGGAAGTGAAGGCGACCTCTGGTCTGTCCCAATCGGCCGGTCTGCTCCTGGCCACGCCATCTCGACGAGCTAGCTATGTTGCGCGACAGGAGGCAAACAACGGATGCGGCTTCTTCTGGTCGAGGATAATCTCGAGCTCGCCGATTGGCTCGCCAGGATTTTGCGTCGCGGCAATTTTGTCGTCGATGTGCTGCACGACGGCGAGGCTGCGGACCACGCCTTACTGCTCGAAACCTATGACCTCATCATCCTCGATCTCACGCTGCCATCAATGAGCGGCATGGAGCTGCTGCGGCGCCTGCGCAGCCGTGGCGAAACTGTTCCCGTCATCATCCTGACCGCCAATGCCAGCGTGGACGGACGCGTAACCGGTCTCGACCAGGGCGCTGATGATTACCTTGCCAAGCCCTTCGATATTTCGGAACTCGAAGCGCGCATCCGTGTCCAGTTGCGTCGCTCCGCGCGGCGGCCGACGCCTGTCATCAGCTGCGGCACGCTCGCTTTCGACACCAACACGCGCCTGTTCCAGATCGGCGCGGTCCCGCTGGCGCTCACCCCGCGCGAGCATGCGGTGCTGGAGGCCCTGCTGCTGAAAGCCGGCAAAACCATCAGCAAGAGCCAGCTGTCGCAAAGCATCTTCGGTCTCGACGATCTCGCCGATCCGAGCACCGTCGAGATCTATGTGCATCGCGTCCGCCGCAAGCTGGAGGGAAGCGACGTTCGCATCGTTACTTTGCGCGGCCTCGGCTACCTGCTCCAGCATGCGCAGTAAGAGCCTCCGCCTCCAGCTGCTCGCCTGGCTGCTGCTCCCTCTCGCGGGACTGGTGATCGTCAACGTCTGGAGCAGCTGGAACACCGTCCAGGCCACCGCCGATCTCGTCACCGACCGCGCGCTGGAAGCCTCGGCGCGGGCGATCGCCGAAAATGCGCGGTTCGACCGCGGCGTGGTGGACGCCACCATTCCGCCGATCGCGCTCGAAATGTTCGCCACCGGACATGGCGATCGGGTCTACTATCGCGTCAACAGCGCGGACGGCCGTCTTCTCACCGGCTATCCCGATTTGCCCTCGCCGCCGCATCCGCCGAAGGAAGCCGTTCCGCTGGCGTTTTCCGGGATCTATCGCGACCAGCCGCTCCGCTTCGCGGCGCTTATCTATCCGATCGTCGGCGCGCCCAATGGCGAGCACGTGATCGTGGTGGTCGGCGTTACCCTCGCCGGTCACCAGGCCATGGTGCGCGAGCTGTGGGGCGGCAGCCTCAGCCGACAGCTCCTGCTGCTCGCTGCCGCCGGACTGCTGGTCCTGCTGGGGCTCAGGCAGGGATTGGCTCCGCTGCTGCGCCTGCGCACCGCAGTGATGGCAAAGGACCGCGACGATCTCACCCCGCTGCCGGATCAGACCGTGCAGAGCGAACTGCGCCCTCTGGTCTCGGCGCTCAACACCTATATGGGCCGGGTGGCAGGGCAAATGGCGGCGCAGCGCCGCTTCGTCGCCAATGCCGCCCACCAACTGCGGACGCCGCTCGCCCTGTTCGGCACGCAGGTCGCCTACGTCCGCCGCACCTCCGATCCGGCGGAGCGGGACGAGGCGCTCGCGGCGATGGAAAACAGCACGCACCGGCTGGCCCGGCTCGCGAGCCAACTCCTGACCCTGTCACGCGCCGAGCCCGGCAGCCGCAGGCCACGGGAGGAAACCGTCGACCTCGCAGCCTCGGCCCGGCTCGTGCTGGAAGGGCTCGCCGACCTTGCCGTGGAGCGCGGCATCGACCTGGGCCTTGATGCAGATGCGCCGGCCTGGACCCGCGGCGATGGCGCCATGCTGCGCGAGGCGATCGTCAATCTCGTCGACAATGCTCTGCGCTACACGCCTTCAGGCGGCAGCGTGACGGTCACGGTGCGCCAAGCCGGCGGCATGGCAGAGCTCGTGGTCGAGGATAGCGGACCCGGCATCCCGCCGGAGGAACGCGAGATGGTGCTGGAACGCTTCTACCGGCTGCCGGGCACATCTGGGGACGGATCGGGGATCGGCCTGTCCATCGTGCGCGAAGTGGTCGATGGCGCCGGCGGTGCGCTTACCCTCGGCGCCAGTGCGGCGGGAGGCCTCAAGGTCGAAATGCGGCTGCCGGCGGCCGAGGCCGCCGGCTAGACGACAGAGCATGGCGTAAGGACTTGGCTCAGGTCTGCTCCTGGAACGGCGCCGGCCGCCACTTCACCAGATGGTTCTCCATCAGCGTGATCATGAACTCGATGGCGAGCGCCAGCACGGCAAGGATGATCATGGCCGCAAACACGCCGTTGGCGTTGAACGAGCCCTGCGCCGTGGCGATCAGCAGGCCGACGCCATGCTTCGCTCCCAGGAACTCGCCCACGACCGCGCCCACCAGCGCGAAGCCGAAAGAAACATGAAGTGAGGCGAGGATCCAGCTCAGGGCCGACGGGATGATCACAGATGTGGTGATCTGGAGCGGCGAGGCGCCGAGGATCTGGGCGTTCGCGATCATGGCGCGGTCGGCCTCGCGTACGCCCTGGAACGCGTTGGCAAACACCACGAAGAACACCATCACCACGGCGAGCGCCACCTTCGATGCCATGCCGAGGCCGAGCGAAATGATGAAGATGGAGCCGAGCACCACGCGCGGAATCGAGTTGGCGATCTTGATGTAGATCGAGAACACGTCGGCGAGCAGCTTGTTGCGACCGAGCACGATGCCACAGACAACGCCACCCACGACACCGATGAAGAAGCCGAGCGCAGTCTCCTCCAGGGTGACGAGAATCTGCAGCCAGAGCGGACCCTGGGACGTCCCCTCGGTGGCCCAGATCCAGATCTGTTCGGCGATGCCCGTCGGGCTGGCGAAGAAGAAGGGATCGATGAAGCCGACCCTGGCACCAATCTCCCAAAGACCGAGCGTCGCCACCAGGATGGCAATGCGTAAGCTGATCACGAGTGTGCGTCTGGCCTTCAGCCGGGCGCGCGCCTTGGTCTCGATCTCGACCTCGGTCGGAACGGCCCGTGCCGTAGGGGCGGTGGAAGCGGCGGCCACGGCGTGTGCCGGCATGGTCATTATCAGTCCTTTCCGATTTTCAGTGGCCGGTGTCGAGGCTGCGCTGCTGGCCGATCTGCACTTCCTCGCGCAGATCGTCCCAGATGGTGCGGCATTGCGCGACGAAGGCCGCGTCGTAGCGGATCTCCTGCATGATCCGCGGGCGCGGCAGGTCGATCTGGTAGACGCTCTTGACGGTGGCGGGGCCGGCCGTCAGCACATAGACCTTGTCGGCGAGCGCCACCGCCTCTTCCAGGTCGTGGGTGACGAACACCACCGAGGCGCCGGAGCCGGACCACAGGTTCAGCAACTCATCCTGCATGTTGGTGCGGGTCTGCACGTCGAGCGCCGAGAACGGCTCGTCCATCAGCAGGATCTTCGGCTCGTTAATGAAGGTCTGAGCCAGCGCCACGCGCTTCCGCATGCCGCCGGACAACTGGTGGGGATAGTGCTTCTCGAACCGGGCGAGGCCGACGCGGGCAATCCAGTCTCGCGCCTTTTCATACGCCCGTGCCTTGGGAAGGCCGCGATAGAGCGGGCCCGCGGCCACGTTGTCGAGCACGGAGCGCCAGGGGAATAGCGCATCAGCCTGGAAGACGAAGCCCACATCCTTGTGGATGCCGGAGACCGGCGCGCCCATCACCCGCACTTCCCCGGCACTGGGGCTGGCGAGACCGGTGACCAGGTTGAGCGTCGTGGACTTGCCGCAGCCGGTGGGACCGACCACGCAGGCGAACTCGCCGCGCCCTACCGTCATGGTGAAGTCGCGCAACGCCGTCATCGACTTGCCGTCCGGCGTGAGAAAGCGCCGGGTGACGTTCTCGAGCTCGATGGCGGGGCTGGATGATGGCGCCGCCACGACGGGCGGGCGGACGCCAGCCTCGGTTTGAAGGGACATGAATTTCCTCCCGTCGCCGGCGCATCGCGCGACGACCTCGTTCGAACAGGTCTTCCGGCAGGGGCGGTCGCCGCGCGTAAAAACCGCGGCGGCGACCGCCCTCTCGTTCAGTTGCCCAAGCTCTTAGTTGCCTAAGGTCTTTAGTTGCCTAAGGTCTTGGCGGCGTTGTCGACGAACACGGTTGTGTAGGTCTTCGACAGGTCGATGGACTTGCCCTGGACGTTTTTCGAGAAGGCGGACAGCACCTTCAGCACCGTCTCAGGCCCATCCTTCGGCATGCGACCGTCGGGCGTAAACTGGGCTTTGCCCTCGGCGAGGCCCTGAATGTAGAGGTCCTTGTCGCCGACATAGTAGTCCTTCGGCATCTTGTCCGCGATCTCGGCGGCCGAGTGGCCGGCGATGAAGTGCATGGTCTTGACGAACGCGTTGGCGAGCTTCTGCGCCTCGTCCTTGTGACCGTCGAGCCAGGTGGTGTTTACGTAGAAGGATGCCGCGGGATAGGTCCCGCCCAGCGCCGCGGCGGTCTTGTCCGGGGTGCGCATGTCCACCAGGATTTTGGCGGCGCCAGTCTTCAACATCTGGCCAATGGTCGGCTCGGTGGTCATGCCGGCCTGGATCTGGTCCTGCTTGATGGCGGCGATGAAGGTGTTGCCGGCGCCGACCGGCAGCAGGCTGTAGTCGCCGGCCTTCAGACCGCCCCGCTCCGCGAGGTAGCGCGTGAGGAAATCGGTCGACGACCCGAGGCCGGTCACGCCAAGGGTATGGCCCTTGAAGTCGGCCGGCGATTTGACGCTGTCGGCGTATTTGGTCGAGACCAATTCCACCTCACCCGGCGCCTGGCTGAACTGCACCACCGACTGAATGAACTTGCCCTTGGCCTGCAGGTCGATGGTATGATCGTAGAAGCCGACCACGCCCTGCACGGCGCCGGCGAGCAATTCGTTTTCGGCCTCGACGCCGGCGCGGGAGCTGATGAGCTCGATGTCGAGACCTTCATCCTTGAAGTAGCCAAGCTCGCGCGTGAGAACCGCCGGCAGGTAGATCTGCTTCTCCATGCCGCCGACGATGATCGTGAGCTTCTCGGCAGACGCGCTGCTGGGCGCCGCGAAGCCGGCAGCGATGACAAGGGACGAGGCCAACAGCCGCAGCCGCGGTCCCGCCGAGCGTTGTGCAGAAGATTTCAGCATGATTTGTCTTTCCTTGTCGGCGACCCGCGCCTGCGTTTCCCTGGCTGTTCAGATGCGCCTCGACGCATCCTCTTTTTGGTCCGGCATGACACCGTCATGCCACCCTAGACCGGCCAAGCTTTCAATCGGCTTTCAGTCCCGATGTCCGGTGCCGGCGTCGCGCAGCCGTGGATGAGACCGGCCGTTGCGCGGCCCGTGACTGCGTCGGTTCGGCCAATCTCGAGCCGCGCGCCCTCACCTTGAGGGTAAGCAAGGCCGAAATCTCCGAGCTTAGCGGGTCAATGCCCGTTCGGCGGCGTGATCACCACACGGCCGCTCATGCCGGCCATCAGCTCGGGCGCGGTCTGCGTGATCTCGCCGATCACCTTGATGGTCTGGCTGACCGGATCGACCCGGCCGCTCAACCGCATCACTTGCGCGGAATACGTCTTTTCGGTCTCGTGGATGTCCACCTTGAAGGGCATGCCGGGCTTGAGCCAGGCGAGCCAGCGCGACGGTGCGATCAATTCGACCTCGAAGCTCTGGTCGTCGAGGATGTCGAGCAGCGGTTGGCCGGCGTTGGTGTACTGGAATTCGCCCGCCTTCTGCTCCACCGTAATGCCCTCGAATGGCGCGATGATAGTGCATTTGGCAACGGCAGCGTCGGCGGCGGCGCGATCCGCCTTGGCCTTCTCGACCTCTGCGGCCGCGATATCGAGCTCAAGCTGCCCGGTCGACTTCAGCTGCATCAGCCGCTGGTTGATGACGAAGGTCTTTTCGGCCTGGGTCAGCACCGCATGGGCATGGGCCAGTTGCGCCTTCTGGGGGGCACAGTCGAATGCGACCAGCAGATCGCCCTTCTTGAACCGCTCTCCGACCCGGGTGGTGATGCGATCGATCCGCGCTGCCATCTTGCTCGAGAGTGTGGTGTAGTGGCGCGGCGTCAGCTGGGCGCGGATTTCCTGGTCCGACTCCGGTGCTGCGGAGTCAGGGCCGCCCAGCGGAGCCTGAGCTCCTGGCGCCGCGACGGCAAGCAGGAGCGTCAGCGCTGCAAGCCGGACGAAGTGACGTTTGACACCCCCCGGCCTCGCACTGGCCCGCGGATCGGCGTCAGCAGATGGCCTGCCTGATCGGACCCGCATTCCTGCTCATGCGTCGACGTCATCGCCTCGCTCAGTTGACGCTGGTCTTCTGATCAGGCGCCGGCGGCACATCCAGAGTTGCGGCCGCGACGTTTGAAGAGCCGATCTTGGCGACGCCCTCGGCAGCTTCCTTGGCGACTGCGGTCGGAACCGCCGGCCCCCGCCCTGCGTCCGCCACCGGCTCTACGACCCGGCCACGCTGCCAGTCCTGCATGCCCCGCCTGATTTCCCTGGAGAGCTCGGGGATGTCGAAGACAGCAGCCTCGCTTGGCACCGGATCGACCCCAAGGCTCGCGTAGATCCGGCAAAATGCGGCCTGCGCCTCGGCATAGGCCTGGTAGCGCCGCAGCTCGGAGAACACCGCGCTGACCTCGGACGAAATCCGTTCGAGATCGCCCTGGACGTCGGTCGCGGCGCGGTTGGTGATCTGCTGCGAGAGGCGTTGATCGACGTCGGCCAGCTCGGTCGAACGGCGATAGTCGCGGCTCGCGGCCAGATATTGTTGATAAGCGATGTGCAGCTTGGCGAGCACGGCAATGCTGAGCGCCTCGCGCCGCACGTCGACCAGCAGCTCGGCATTGTCAGCCCGCTTGATCGTGACCGGGGCATAAATCAGGCTGTTCAGATAGCCGCCGATGCGAACCGCGCCGG
>NZ_JBARGP010000710.1:0-2024 GCF_049798375.1 Bradyrhizobium sp. | reverse complement strand
TCATGATCTCTTCCTTCTCGTCACTTCTGTGCCGTTTGCGAGCTGCTGACGCCGTAACGAATGATCTCGACGCTGTTGCCGCGCCTGCTGGCCTTGTTGTCGGCATTGTTGGCTTCGGCTGCGTTGGCGTCGGCGATGCTGCGCAGCGCCAGTGCCAGCGAGCCGGACTGGCGCGCACGGGTCAGCGTCTCGGCCTGCTCGGGCTTCAATTCGAGGGTCGCGGTCCGCCCCACGACCGTGTTCTGGCCGTCCTTCTCCTTTGGCGCCTGGTCGATCGCGAGCACGCGGATGTTGGACAGGATGATCTCGGAGCTGACGGAATCGGGACCGCCGGCGCGATCCGGATTCTTGTCGCGCCGCGACAGAATGACGTCGACACGATCGTTCGGCAGGATGAAGCCGCCGGCGCCGGTCTCCGGCGAGATCTCGGTCGAGATCGCACGCATGCCGGCGGGCAGGATCGCAGCCATGAAGCCGGAGCCGTCGGCTTTCACGAGCTTCTGTTCGCGGATCGGCTCGCCGGTGATGAAGGGGGCGCGCGCGATCGATCCGACCAGTTGATTGGCCGCGTCAGGCCGGTCGCCGCGCCGAATGAAGATGTTGCTCGCCGCTTCCGGCCAGGTTTGCCACAACAGGTCGCCGGGCTTGATCGCCTGGCCGAGTCCGATGTCGGCTTTCGCCACCAGCACCTCGACGGTCGATAGCTGCACGACCGGTGTGGCCGGTGCCTGCTGCTGTTTGTCGGTGTTGCTCACGAGGTAGGCGGCGACGCCGCCTGCGCTGAGAGCAATGGCCAACACCACGATGCGTGCGGTCATCATACGCGTTACTACTCTTAACCGATACGCCGGGGCCGCGAACAAGCCGTAAGAAAGCTTCCCCGTCGCGTATGACTAAGCAGCAATGGTATAAGCGACCTTGCAAAGCCGGACCGATGGCGGCTGCGCGCCATGTCGTTTGTGCCGATGGTGAACGGAGTGTTATCGGTCAAATAGCACAATGCGGCGAACGCGTTATTAGTTCGCAAGGCTGCTTTCGCGCGGCGGAGGCGAGCTGGTATGGCATCGGGACGACTACGGAGCGCGCGGACGGGGTCCCATTAACCACGTCGTCTCGATCGCGGCTCGCCTGGCGGTCGGGGCTGGTGCGGCATCGCGACGCGCAACACGCGAGCGGCGTGATCCGGATCGACGCATCCGGTCCAATCGAGACGGCGTGCCTACGGCACTCTCGCGAGACGCCCTGGTTACCGCAACTCGTCGATATTGATGTAGCGCCGCGGTGCCGGACCTTCGACAGTTCGACTGATCGAAGCTTGGAACTCCGTAGTTCGGCGGGTTCCCATCTTCAGGATTTCGAAAGGAACCGCGGCTAGAATTCCTTTGGGAAAATCCGTCCGTATATTTTGAACGATCTTTAAGATTTTGTGCGCAGTCTTTGCGCATGAAGATCGGCACTTCCCGACGCCGTGCGTCCTGGCTGGATCAGTCCATCACTTTCGTGCTGGACGCATCATCTCGAGCCCCGATCTGGCGCGGTACCACGGCAGGCTGTCCTCCTAAGTCCTTCGAGTCTAGGAGCGTGCGATGTTGGTAACTCGGTTTCTCAAACAGCGCGCCGTCAAGATCCAGGCACCCGGTATCTACACGCTGCCGAACTGGTACGATCCGGAAGGTCATTTGCGGAGCTTCGCCTGCCGTACCACGCGCGTCTCGCCCTTTCGCATGCTGCTGGATGTTCCCGTCGTCGGCAAAATCGGCGATCGCCTGACGTCCTACTTCCGGGAATTCGGCAAGTTCGACGGTGAGATCAGCGACACCCTCCATGGCGGCTTTCTGGTCGAGCTCGAGATGACACGTGCCGAACGCGCGCGTTTCGCCGACAAGCTGGTCTGGCTCGAGAAGAAGCAGAAGGATCCGAGCGTCCGCGATGTGCGCAAGGATGCGCGCTATGTGCCGAACGCACCGATCTCGGTGCTCACGTTCGCCGATGGCAGCGTGGTGCCGTGCTTCGTGATCGATGCG
>NZ_JBARGP010000709.1:0-24635 GCF_049798375.1 Bradyrhizobium sp. | reverse complement strand
AGCAAGAAGTGCGACATCGGGTTGCTCAGACAAGGTCAGACGAAGGCCAAGGGTTCGGTACGCCGTGAGGTCGGCGACCAGACTCTCCGAAAGTCCCGCGTCGGCTTCCGTATCGTCATCCTCGGCCCCATCCTCGTCATCGTCTTGCGTGCGGACCTTGGCCGAGGCGCTCTGCTGACGATTGTCGTCCTCGGGCCGGATAAAGCCGCGCTCGACGCGAACTTCACCATCATGGTTGAGAACCACGAACGCACCGCCGCAGGCGATGTCATCGGCATCGTAGGCGGAGCGCAGGGTTTCAAGGCGCTCGATCTCGGCTTCGAGTTCGCCGAACCGGGAATCGACATCATCGGGAAGCTCCTCAAGACTCTCATGCTGCTTGGTGAGCAGGTCGACCTCGGCCTGCGCGGCGTGGTAGGCGGCCTGATCCTCTGCCGAAAGCTCGACCTGTCGTGGATAGACGCGCCGAAGGCCGTGACCATGCGGAAAATCAAGGTTGGCTTCCGCCCATTTCCACCCCTCGGTCTCCTGCAACGTCGCTGCGACCCGTTGCAGCTTTTCCAGCGCAAGCCGGTCCAGCAGCGCGGCATCCTCGAAATAGCCGCCGCGATCCTCTGTAAAGAGATCGCGCAGGATTGTCCCGCCTGCCTCAGTGTAGGCCTCGTGACCGACGAAGACCGCGCGACGGTCAGTGGCGGCGACATTGGTTTCGGTCAGCATCCGGCGAATCGTGACGGGATCGCGGCTATACGACAATCGATCATAGATCGTCTCCTGCCGGGCGTGATCGTCAATCAGGGCGAACGCGACCAATTGCTCAAAGCCCATCTCACCGTTGCGGTAAGCCTCAATCAGCCGGGGAGACACCGCACTCAGCCGTAGGCGCTGACGCACCACATGCGGCGTGACGCCGAATCGGGCGGCGATGTCTTCCGCACCAAAACCGCGTTCGTCAGCGAGTTTCTTGAAGGCCTCGAACTGGTCGGCGGGATGCATGTTCTCGCGCGTAACATTTTCATCAAGGCTGATTTCGTGCGGATCGTTCGCGGTGTCGATGACGCAGCGGATCGGCTCGGTCTTCTTGATCTCCTTGCGCCTGACGCGCAAAAGCTGGGCCAGCCTTCGACCTTCACCGATGGTCACGAAATAGAAGCCTGTGGCCGCGCCGTCGCCATCCGATTCCGGTTCGACGACAAGATTTTGCAGGACGCCTTTCGCGGCGATGCTGGCCGCATAGGCTTCGATGGACGCCTCGCTGTGCGGCGTCTTGCGCGCGTTTCTGGGTGACTTCTTGAGCTTGTTGAGTGGAATCAGAACTTCCGCGCCGCTTGGGGCGAGTGTTTGGATTTTCTTGGTAGACATGGGCGATCTCCTTTCAGGGATGGGTTGCAAGCGCAGCACTGCGCTGCAGCCCTGCCCGTCGGCGAGACCGGGGTAGCAAGGGCAAGGGCGGCCGGGGCGGAGGGGGATCACCCGGCCTGCACAAGCGGATGTTGAGAATGGGATTTGTCGAAAAGGGGTCTGCGCGGAAGGTCGGGGAGACCGGCCCGGCCGGTCCCGGCATTGCCGGGACTTCACCCTTGCCCGCGGGAGGGCAGAGCCCTTAGCCACCAAATTGTGCGTACAGGGGGTGAAATCGCGCTTTGATGGCACCCGCTCAACCAATATGACGGCACCGGCGGCGTCAGACAGCGTAGGCCGCCGCCTCCGCGCAGATCGCGGTCTCGGCGCCCCGGTCGTCGTGATGCAGCGCGCACCCGATCAGGCGCGGCGCCACCTCCGCGGCGGGAGGCGCGAGAAAATCCGCGTCGACCTCTACGTACTTCCTTCCAAAATATCCGGTCCTCTCTCGGCGGCCTGAATCAGGTCGGCCGGCAAGCGCTGCGCGAAGCTCCGACCATGCGAAGCTGACGCCAGCGGCTTCACCTTTGCCCGGTCCCTGCCAGGAGATTTGGAGCGCCGACCCAAAGCAGGACCGGCGGTTGTTGCGACTTATGGGGCCTTTCGCGGGGGCGTTCGTTGACGCCTCGGCAGTGGAGAACGGTCAGTCTGGATTCGGCGCTGCATCAAAGCAGCGCGAGGGCGATCATCACGACGAGACCGACGCCGGTCACGCACCAGCAAGACAGTTCAAGGAAGCTCATCAAGGGCCTCGGCGAGGACCCTGCCCGGCGACAACATACATCGGGAACCCGTCATCCGGAAACCTTTCCCCGGGCTCGGGAATTTGACGATCGGGGCTACGCAGAACGCGGATCGTGCCATGCCCCTAATGCCTATTGGCGATGTATTTCTGACCGTTACGATCATGGCCCTCACATTCCTGGCCGAGGTCGCGTTCTTCGTCCTTCTCGGGATGTTCTGAGCGCACGAAGTACCGACGGCCCTGCGGGGCCAGCCGATCGCTGAGGACGTGGCCCAGGACATCGAGAAGGCGCCTGCCGATTAGGCCCGGCGCCGGTCGTCGGAGCCAATGGTGTATTCTCTTGCGGACACCGTGGTTCTCCGGTGAAGACGAACCATCGGGCCGGCGAGAAACGCTCGGTCGCCTGGCGACGACCCGGCGTCACGCAGATCTCAGTCCTTGCCCAATCCGGAGAAGATCGCCGCCGGCGGGGTGGCGCGTGGCGGTGGTAGCGGGCGCGCCCCTGCTGTGGCCGGCTTGCTCCTGGCGTCGTATCTCAGGGCGAGGTCCAGCAGCCTCCTCCTTGTGAACGGGTCCGCTCTTTCAGCCAGATCGCGTGCGCGCTGCGCCAAGCCCCGGTAGAACCCCTCCATGACGCCACCCCCACAACAAAACCGAAAGCCGGATTTCAGTACGCAGGCGGAGGCTCGTCAAGACGCCAGATCGGAACTGGCCGCCAGCGCTAACCCGCCCGCCCCTTTCCGCGCCGCGCTTGTGTCCGTCGGGCCGACAGCATTAAGCTGACGACGGCAGGGAAGTTCGATGGCAATACTCCACCCGATCCGGAAGGTGTGCCCGGCGTGCGGCAAGCCGATGGTCGTCGTGCCTGACGATGCCGCCGAGGGGCGGGAGCGCTACGTCTGCACCACCTGCGACGACGATCCGCTTCACGACCCGACGGCCCGCAGATGGGCGGACGGTCCGCTACGGCCGCCGGCCAAGTGATAGGACCGGCGCAGTCCAGAGCAAAAGCCGCTTTGCATGCGCCGCCGAAACCCGCGAAGAGACAATAGAGAAACTTCGACGGAGCCTTAGGGGCGAGCCCACGGCCGGCGAAATCGAAGTCGGCCGAACGGAAGCCATACGGCGCGCCTATGCTGCCATGGCGATCGCTGCCGTCCTTCTGCGAGATGATGACGACTCGGCTCCCAAGAAGCGGGCGGTGCCGGCAAAACCGCGAATGAGGGGTGTTCACCCCGACGCTCCGCGTTAGCCGACACGGTTGGGCTGCTCTGGCCGCACCGCGGGCACCGACCGTCGGCGGCTGCACCCAATTGCCGGCCGAACTCTTCGGGCCCGCCCCTCCGGGGTCGTGCCGTCACTCTTGACGATTCTCTTGGCGCACCCGAAAGCGTGGCTCTCGGCGGCGGCGGCGTCCACGCGGATGACCACGTCCTCGTGGAAGTGGCAAACCATCGTGGCGCGCACCGTCTCGATGCGTAGCGCACCACTGCGGCCTGATCACCTGGTCTCAATGTTGTCGGACATTCAGACCCTCCTGCTCGACGTGTCCCCGTGGATCGGACCGGACGGAAATCAGCCCCGGCTTCCTTCAGGAGCGCCGAGGCCGATTGTGCACTTACGTCATTCCGGGGCTGTCTGCCTTCAACCCGCAGTCCTGGATTCCGTTCCAGCGAACTTGCCGGCGGGGCCGCTCTCTGCAACCGCCCCGCTGATGCGGCGGTGTCGAGGCTGTCGCCCGAGCGGTGCCCGGATTGCTTCTGAGTCCGTGGCGCCGCTGCGGCGACAGCACGCGAACGAGCTGCGCTGCTCGGTACGCATCCAACTCTAACGAGAGCCCGCCGGTTTGCCCCTACTCATCTCAAGTTCGCGTGCGGCGGTCCGTCACTTAGAAAGTCCCGAGGTTCAGGCCGTACGTTATGCCGGCAAGAAGAGACAGGAAAAGACCGGCGCCGAAGAAATCAGAATGATCTTCAGTCCATCGACATCGACGTCCGTGCCCGTCGTACGAGAGAGCACCTTCACCAGCGTGGCCATCGTCGGTCTCCTCCGGTAAGCGGTGGCGCTATCATAGCCCGCACCCGGGTTCGGAGAGTGTGAACCAGCTCTCAAGTCCGAAGGGTCCGTCGTTGCCGTGGCCCATTGTCGAAAATCGTTCCGGGGAGGAACTCCTCGATTCGGTCGGATTTATATTGCAACCGATGGGCGATGCGGGGCATCGTTGCACTTGGCGCTTGGATCGCCTACAGAAAGGCAGGGAGTTGGACAATGAATGACAAGGCGCCTTCAGCGCGAAGCGATCTGCAGGGACTTAGGCTGATCCGGGCTTTTCTCCGGATACGCGATCAACGCGCCCGGACCGAACTCGTCGAACAAGCCGAAAGGCTCGCCGCGAAGGAGTCTGCGGGATCGGTTACGAACTTGCCCTGTTCACCTGAATTCGCCGGGCATCCGGCGGACCCTCTCAGTTAATCTCGCGCACCTTTTATCTCGCCTCCAATGCCGCGTTCGAGTGCCATTCCCGTCTGCCCGCGTTGCAAGAAGCCGATGACCCTGGCCGCAAGTCGTGATGGCAAGGGAGCCCCGTTGTGGCGCTGCTTCAAATGCGAATCCGCCGGCTGATTCCGCCCAGCGGCTTCCAGCCTCCCAGTGCGGCGACGATCGGCGTCGACTTCGCGGACGACTCGACCGCGCTGCGGGACGCGCTCGCGAGCCTCGCGGCCGACAAGATATTGGTGTCCGTCACGTAGAGCGACTTCACATCGGGACTCGAGCGTGACCACCATCTGGTCAACTGGATCGGCGAAGACCAAGGGCCCTCGAAACGTCGAGGCGATCATCTGCTTCTGGGCATTTCCGCCTGCCGATAGCACACTCCCCACGAAGGCGGCGGCTGGACCGGCCATTCGCGCCGGCGTTGATCAAATAACGATCAACACTCCGCGGGCCGACAACTTAATGAGCGCTCTTTCGAGCGCTCATTACTTTTCCTGTTGCCACCTTTGGTCGGCTAAGCAACCGGCGGCAAAGATGGCATGATGCCCTTCAGGCTCAAGCGCCAGAGCCTGAGCGGCTTTGGGAGACCCGGCGTATAGATGACCATCATCGCAGTTCTGGTAGCGACGACCTGTTCGCAAAACGCAAACAGGCTCTCCGCAATCTGGAGTGCATCGGCATCCTTTTCCGTCGTCGTCAGCCAGTAGTTACCCGGAGTGAGATAACCATGTTCGGAAGCCGCGATGTCGCGGCCCTCGATCATGCGGCGTGCGTCCTCCACCGTCAGGATGTGCCAACCATGAGCGGCAATGCTGTGGATGACGTCAGGCGGTGTCACCACCGGCAGTTCAGCATTCACAACCAAGGTAGCACCATGCTCCCGAAAGGTCGTAATGTACGCTCGGCGGCCCTTGATCAACTGAACGATATCCTTCTCGCCCACTCTGATCAGCGGGACATCATCAATCGAGCACGTCCTGTATTCGGCCAGCTCGATACGCGGAAGGCTCCAAAAATCCACATTGACGAAGTAACAGCACGGATAGCGCTGAAGCATCGCGGCGGCGACGGAGGTTGAGGAGCGATGGTGCCTGGCCCGCCGCACGTTGCGGATGGCCTGGGCCCAGGGCGTCTCCTTGATAGAAGCCGCGATTTCGGCAAGGCGCGTCTGCGCGATTGTCCGGATCAAGTTGAAAACTCGGCTAGTCATCGGCTGGTCTCCTTTGCTTACATGGCAACTGATGTTGCCGTACGAGCAGGGTGGCCGATGAGCCGGAGCGACGTTGCAGACCAATTGAAGATCGGCAACGCCGCCATCAACCATGGAGTCTGTTCACCATAACAGCGGACGGAAACGCCGCACGGAGAGCTTCTCGCCCTCAGTCATCTGCGGAAGGTTCTCGTAGTCCACGGAAAGGGTGACGCCTTCTTGGCCTTTTCCAACCTTAAATCGCGGATCGACCCCCGCGTCCGGGTCGTCAGGCTGAGCCGTGTTCGGTGTGATGACGACGTTGTAATATAGCGGAGACACTTGGACCGGGGTTCGCATTGCAATGGCCTGTTGTGCCGCCTCTCGGAGGTGTTCTTCTCCGACGAGCAGGTCGACCAGATATCGGATCTCTCCATAAATCTTTTCAAGGTCCCCAATATCAGCTTCGGTTACCGCATAACTCGGATTCGATGAGAGGCAGTCGACCAGGGTCGCAGCGATCTCGGGCGGCAGCTCTTCATAGTCCCGTCGTGCAAAACATCCGAACCAGACAGCAAGATCGAAGAGATCGGTCAACGACTCGAATTCGCAATATAGCGTGGCCGGGTTGATGGCCCCATAGAGCGCCACGAGAAAGCAACCCCAGAGATTCAGATCGAACGCTTCGCCGAAATCCAAGCGCGCTCTTGTCCCGCGGCTCACGGGCTTGCCCTTTGCCACCTGATACCGAGCAGTTTCTCGCCCGATACGGTGCGCCGTGAGCGCCCGCAAGTGCGCGCGCCGCAAAACGCTAATGATAGGAAGTTCGCGGTCGACCACCGCTTGATAGCTGAATGGTCCGTAGACTTGTTCAAAGCAGAGGATTTCAACGGCGGCCTGAGATCGGATTTCGGTCGGAGTCATGCCGAACCATTCTTTGACGTTAGATCGTCCGGCCATGTGGAGATATTGCGTGGTGACGTTGCGGTCGCGATCTCGCACTTCCGGAGCTCGATAAAGATCGCTGACCGTTCTGAATACGGTTTCCACTTCCGCCAGCTCCGCGTTCTCCAACTGGTCGCGAAATTCTTTATCAAATCGCGTCCATGGATCCGCGTCACGTTCAGATCGAAATTTCGCCATTTGAAGTACCCGGCTTGCTCGCACGCATTGAGCGAACAGCGCTGTCCTCAAAGTGCCTGCAATCGTTCCTTGATCGGGATTCCCTCGTTTACCTTCTTCGTCGTGAGCCGGAACAATGGCAATCCAGTCGCCGCGCAAAAATCCAGTCAACTGAACTTGGTTAAGTTTGACGCCGCGAGTACGTAGCTGAAACTCAGTGACCGCCTGATAATCCTTCGTGCGCCACTGAGCGAGGACACCGTCCTCGACAGGAGACGCCGGAAAGCCGAACTTCGCGTTGTAGTAGATGACCGGGATCGGCTTGAGACTGAAGCGATCCGGGATGACATGAATTTCAGCGTCTGGGCGCTGTTCGTGCATTGCCGCCAGATGATCTTCATCCAGATAAATACGTGCGCTGTGGCGATTTCCAAAAATGTCCGGCCTTCCAAATAGCATACCGCTTCCTCTTCCAATTACGTCGCGGGTGTGGATTACCTGAGCAGTCATTTCGAGGCGGCGAAACGGTTTCCGGAATTTTGAGTAAAATCCAATATTTTGTCGCGTCGTCAGCGCGGATTGGTGTGGCCTCCCCGGCGTTCTGAGCGGTTCTTCTTCAATTGCTCTGCAACATGACGCGATGGGCGCGACTACGGATGGCCTCCTTCGATGGAGGCTCACGTGGTTGCAACAATCGCGGCAGGAACAACGGCTCGGTACTACAGCAAGCAGTCAGAGTATTATCTCGGCGGCGGTGAACCCGCAGGTCGCTGGATCTCGTCGACCAACGATTTCGGCGTCAGGCATGGCGCTGAAGTTGACAATGTTCTCTTCGAGCGGCTTCACGCTTCTCTTGACGCGGATGGACATCCCCTGCTGTCCAGCAGCGGCGACACGGCAAAACGTGTCGGCGGTATCGATCTGACGCTGTCCGCACCGAAATCGGTTTCCGTCGTGTTTGCGCTCGCTGATGACGCGACGCGGCGCGCCATCGAGAAGGCTCAGCACGAAGCCTGTGAAGCAACGATCGCCTTCCTGGAAAGAAACGCGGCGTTTTGTCGGCGCGGAAAGAATGGCCATCGTCTCGAACGAGCCACACTTAC
Organism: Bradyrhizobium sp.; assembly: GCF_049798375.1. Taxonomy (GTDB): domain Bacteria; phylum Pseudomonadota; class Alphaproteobacteria; order Rhizobiales; family Xanthobacteraceae; genus Bradyrhizobium. The sequence continues at coordinate 16,579 of NZ_JBARGP010000709.1, read as the reverse complement.
GGTTGCCTCTTTCCAGCATGGGGAAGCCCGTCCAGTCGAGCACGATGACGGCAAGGTCTATGCCGACCCCAATTTGCATACGCACGCAGTTTTATTAAACTTTTCAATGCGTCAGGACGGCACCGTTGGCGCGCTCGATGCGCGCCACCTGTTTGCTCACAAGATGGCCGCCGGCGCAATCTACCATCTCGCATTGTCTTCAAATTTGCAGAAGCTTGGCTTCGAAATTGGCGAGATCGGCAAAAACGGCACCTTCGAAGTTGTCGTCCCATTGAGCGAGGATGCCCGTGACGGCAGCCTTGCTCAAAACTTCGCGACCCTGCAGCGTCACTGGTCCGCCCGCCGAAGAGAGGTGGAGCAGGCGATGGCCGCTGAGGGGCTGTCAACTGCCGAAGCCCCGGCGCTGGCCGCGGCCATCGCGCTCGGAACGCGTTCGTCGAAGCAACAAGACCGTCCGACTGATCGTTTTGACTTGTGGGCGGAGGAAGCCGCGCCGTTCCTGGACGTCCATCGGTTCATGGCGAATCTGCGCACCTCGCGAACATGGGACCACGCAGAACTAGAGGAGCTGATCGCCGAGCGCGTGGCGGCCGTGCCGGCGGAACTGACCGAACACGAAAGTGTCTTTGAGCGGCGTCACCTCTACGCAGCCGTGGCGGCGGCCCTGGTGGGGACAGGCGCCAACGCGATGCGGGTCGAGCAGGAAGTGGACCGCCTGCTAGAAGCAGGCCGCGTCGTCGAACTTGGACGGGACGCACTGCAGCAGCCGGTCTATTCGACACCAGAGCAAATCGCAATCGAGCGCGAGTTGGTCACGGTGGCCGAGCGCCTCGCGCGGGAGCACCGCGCGGCACCTGATCCGGCGCGCGTGCTGCAGCTTTGCCGCGAACGCGGACTGTCCGCAGAACAAACCCACGCCGCGCAAATGGCCACGAGCTCGGCGGCTGTCGTGGTGATCGAGGGCGCCGCCGGGTCGGGGAAGTCGACGACCTTGGCTGCAATCGTGGCGACGTACTCCCAAGATGATGCCGGTTCCCCTTCAAATCTTGCTGCTCCTGCGCGGCGGATCATCGGTACGAGCCAATCCTGGAAGGTCGCCAAGGAATTGCAAAAGCTGGGGATTGAGGCGATGGCCACCGACGCCTGGCTTGCGCGTCCCAGGCAACCGTTCCTCGACGCCAACACAGTGCTTGTCGTCGACGAAGCCGGACTTCTGTCGTCGCGCCAAATGTTGGCGATCACCAAGAGGGCAGCAGTGGCCGGAGCAAAAATTATCGTTGTAGGGGACCGTGAGCAGCTCCAGAGCCCGGGGGCCGGCCCCGGGCTGTCCATCCTCGCCGCCATCACGGGTACGACTCGCGTCGACACCATCGTGCGTCAGCGCGAAGCCTGGATGCGTACGGCAGTGACGGATTTCGCCAAAGGCCGCGCCAAGCAGGGCTTGGCGGCGTTCGAGGAGCGCGGCCTCTTGAAATTCGCAGCCGGCGAGCAGGCGACTGTCACGCGCGTGGTAGATGGCTGGGAGAGCGCGCGGCGCGCGGAGCCGGGCGCGTCCGTCTTATTGATCGCCAAGACCAACGCGCAGGTGCGCGCCCTCAATGATGAGGTCCGCGTTCGACTGAAGCGCGACGGTCGGATCCTCGGGGAGGATATCGAGGTGGCCGCCGTGACACCCTCCGGCCATGGCCAGACACTCGCCTTCGCGATCGGCGATCATATCCGGTTTCTGGTCCGGCACGATCGCCTCGCCGTCATCAACGGCACCACCGCCACCATCACCCACATCGACGGTCTCCGGACGCAGGATCCGACCGTGCACGTCGACATCGCCGGACGCCGGGCGAGTTTTCGCGTGTCGGAGCTTGCCGACGAGCACGGCCGAGCCCGGCTCGGCCACGCCTACAGCACGACCATCTATGGATCCCAAGGGCTGACCTCCGATCAGGCCCTCGTCTGGGCCGGACCGTCGATGACAAGAAACGAGGCGTATGTCGCATTTTCGCGGGCGCGGGATAATCTCGAGATTTTTGCCGACCTCCGCGAGATCGACGCGCAAGCACGCCTCGATTTGCCGCTGTCGGAGCGGTTGCAGGCCACCATCACCCCAGAGCGGCGGCTCGAGTGGTTCGCGGACCGGTTGTCGCGCTTGCAGGTCAAGACCTGCACTCTCGATCCCATGCTCGGCCATGCTGTGCGCGTCAATGAACGCTTGCCGGAGCGAGCCCTAGCGACAGAGTATGAGCGTAGCTAGGCGTGGACTCGTAACCCCACGTCGGCCATGAAGGTCGGCTAATCCCGTCCGCCTATGTAAAACGGTTCGTGAAGAGGCAAAAGAACAACGCGATTGATGCCGGGACGATCTGGAAGCAGAGCAGCGGCCGAGCACGCGCTTCGTGGTCGTGAAGAGCGAACAACAACAGGCGGCTGGTTCGATATCCTCAAAGAGAAAGCCAAAGTTGGAGTATTCGACATGCGGCAGCCGACATTTCCGGTGTTCCGCTGAAGTTTTGCGCTCGCCGACGGCCTTACGTCATCGGCCGTTCGCTTGCCGCGGTGATGCCCGCACATGTTTGGTGTCGTTCACCACTCCCATCGCGAGAGAAAGCTTCCCTTCGACCTCGACGACGAGGCCCGCATCGAAATCCGGATTCTCGCGCTTGCCGCCGGGCGCCGGATATCCGCGCGGGTTGCAGAAGACCCGCGTGTCGCCGACGCAGTAGTCGCGGTTACTGTGCACATGGCCGTGCAGCCACAGCTTCGGCGCGGCGTCGCCGATCATCAGTCGCTCGACATCGCTGGCGTAGCACCAGTCCAGGTCCGTGATCGTGGGCCAGCGGAGCAGCGACCGCGGCGACGGAGCCATGTGCGTGACGACGACCGCGGCCTGGCCCGCGGGACGCTCGGCGAGAGCCCTCTCGATGTACGCGACTGAGGCCTTGTGGGCATCGATTGTCTGGCGGGGGAGGAGCCGGTCCTTCGACCGCCCGGCGCCGGTCTTTATTGCATAGTAATCGTTCATCTGTTTGGTGGCCATGCGCACCGCGTCGCCGAACATCACGTACGGCGGCCTGGTCATGAAATCGGTCCACAGCGTAGCGCCGACGAAAAGTACGCCCCCGATCTCGACGGAGGCATCATCGAGCAGGATGATCCCGAGATCCTCCGCGACCTCTGGCATCCGCGCGCGCTGCTCCTCCCACGTGGTCTTAAGCTCCGCACGGTGCTTGTCGTGAAAGGAATAGAAATCGTGATTTCCGGGGACGTAGATGAGCGGCCGGTCGCGATCAGGATACAGCTCGCGGACACGCCGCAACGCCAGCGTGCCGGGCGCGGCGGCGTCGCCGGCGACTACGGTCACGTGTGCATCGATATGGGCCATGCTGTCGAGCCCGTTGCGCTCGATGTCGACGTGCAGGTCGGAAACTGGATTAATGCGGATCACGGCGTCACTCCAATGTTCTCGATATCGCCGCCCTGCGGGTCCACGCGTGGCGGCAGTGTCGCCATGTAAGCCTTGATGGTAGCGAGTCGGACCGGAGCGATGCCCATGACGTCGACGCCGATGTCCGCGGACTGCCGGTTGCCCGGGATCTTACCGTGGTGGTGCCCATACAACATCAGCGTGGTCGGCTTGCGAGACCCGGGCCAGCTCACCCATGGATAGTGGCAGATTACACATTTGGTGCTCTCGATCGTCTCGTATGCGACGTCGCGGACCGATTCCCAACCGAGGCCCTTTGTGACCTCGCCGTCGTGATTGCCTGATACCAAATGTTTGCGCCCTGGTAGGCTGTCGAACAGCTTGCGGAGCGCAGCCGGATCAGCCCGGTGAGCGAAGTCACCAACGACGATGATCTCGTCGTCGGGCCGCACGACGGTGCGCCACGACGCAGCCATCGCCTCGTTCATCTCGCGTCCGTTCGCGAACGGCCGGTTGCACATTCGGATGATGCCGTCCGCCCTATCCGGCGACGCGTGGAAAAAATGTGGATCAGCGTAGAACCAGGTCGTCACTGCAGCTTTCCCCCACGTCTTTTCGAACGAAATCGGCTTTGCCCGCCTCGATGTCTCATCGCACCATTGACGATCAGTTACTCGCCCGGGTCCGGCATTGTTTTTTAAGTGCCGCGTGGTTGACGCGCAGTAATTGCGGCTTCGCCCAGCCGTTTACCGGCCTCGCCGCGTATGGAAGCATCAGATCGGGTTTCAAACCCGCCGCGGCGGCCGGCGCCGCCGCGCGGGCCCATTGAAGGCCTAATTCATGATGAAAAATCGCACTTCTACGCGCCCCCGGATCGCTGTGCGAAGAGGTGAGTAGGCGAACATTTGGGATTAGCGCACGCATTATGAGCGGGCGAAAGCGTTCCGATATTGTCTCAAATCTTATCGTTGCGACTATTGCTACTTGTCTCGACGGAAGGGCACCGATCTTTTTCAATTGTTCTGCAACGTTATCTGACGGGCGCGATTACTCACTGCCTCCTTCGATGGAGGCTTTCGTGGTTGCGACAATCGCGGCTCATACAACGGCGGTCACCTACCCCAAGGGGCCGGTCGGCGCGCGACGGCCGGTCTGTTCGCTCAGCTGGCTGCCACGACTCCAAGTCAAGGCCTGCACCGTCGATTCCCTGCTGGACCATGCCGCGCGGGTCCGCGAGGGCGCACGCGAGCGGGCCGCGGAGTACGGCCGTGGCTAAGTCCCGCATCCCGAAAGTGCGGCTGCAACCGCGTGTGACCGCTCCGGGCGGTCCGTCTGCGCCGCCGACGACTGTGGCGGTGCCGAACCACCCGCTACGTAGAGACGCCGCCACCACTCCCTTGCGGCCGTCCGAGCCCGAGTTCTGGACCGTGATCAATGAGGTCGCGGATCCCACACCCATCGCGCCCGCCGAGCTCGACGCCATCGAGCGTTATTTTTCGGCGGTGCTCGATGACGTCTTTTCACCATCGCGAAAGGCGTCTCCATAAACCGCTGAAAGGAACCTGGTCATGACCGACAACAATCTCTATCCCAACGTCGTCCTGCCGATGCCGCCTGATTATTACGCGGATGTCGCTATCGAGGCGGCACTCTGGCTGGTGCGGGAATCGAGGGATGCGATCGCCAACAAGATTGATTTCGTGCCCGACCCCACAAACTATTTCAGCACGTTCGGGCGGCTGCCCGCGATCCGGGAGTTGGAAGACCTCATCGAGGAGCAGCGCTTCGATATGTTCGTCGACGGCTTCCGCAGTTTTCCTGATGGCGCCCAGCACGCGTTTGAGGAGTTGCTGACCGACCGCAGAGAGGCTCTGCTGCAGAGTTTCCGGGAGTGCTGGAAGGTGGTCGCAGACGCAGTCCCGTTCCCCTGATTTTAACCGTGCGGAGGAGTCAGGCGAATATCACTTCCCCTGATTCCCCTGCATGGATAGACTCCCTCTTCTGTATCGCGTTAGGAATCTGCTGATGGCCCGCAAGAACCTTCAAGTCTCAGAAACACCCGACAATTTCGTCCAGCCGCGGCCGCGCAATGTCCTGATTTACATTCGCGTTTCAACTGAGAAACAGTCCAACAATCAGCTCAGCCTCGATTCGCAGGAGGAGCATTTGATCGCGCGCTGCAAGCGCGATGGCGACCATATCGCCGGCATCTTCCGTGAAGAGGGCGAAACTGCCACCAACATGAGGCGGCCGGCCTTCGAGCAGATGATCGCGCGTGCGACCGATGGCACGCGCACGGTCGACGCGATCATGGTGTACTCTTTTTCCCGGGCGTTCCGAAACCAGGTCGAGCAGGAGCTCACGGTTCAAACCCTGCGCAAGCACAAAGTTGAGCTGATTTCGCATGCCGAGCCGCTGGCGAACGACGACACTGGCGACATGTTCAGAAAGTTCATCGGCATCGTCAACGAATACCAGTCCAAGGAGACAAGTCGTTCCACAATGAGAACGATGAAGGCCAATGCGAAGCTTGGCTACTCCAATGGCGGCATCATTCCCTTTGGCTACAAATCTATCGACGCAGAGGTGATCGGCAACAAGCAGAAGAAGAGGCTTGCCATCGAGCCGGTCGAAGCGGAGATCGTGATCCGCGCCTTCGATCTGGCCAAGAACGGTGATGGTAACAGCGGCCCGTTAGGAACGAAGAAGATTGCGGAGTGGCTGAACGCGCGCGGCTATCGCTCGCGCAACGGCTCGCTGTTCGGGACCGGCACCATTCACGAAATTCTCACGCGCCGCGCCTACACCGGCGTGCGGAACTTCAACGAGTTCGATCGGAAGGGCGACGGCGAGCGCAAGGCGCCGTCCGAGATCATTGAATACGAAATTCCGGTCATCATCGACCTGGCGACCTTCGAGGCAGTCCAGGCCTTGCTGGTGTCGCGCCGGCCGCGGTCTCGTGGGCCGCGGCTCGCGTCGGCGCCGTCCTTGCTGGGCGGCCTTGTCCGCTGCGACTGCGCCAAGTCCTGTGCCCTGACCACCGCCACCGGTACCTCTCGGACCGGCGTCATCTATAGCTATTACAAATGCATCCAATCCATCAAAAAAGGGCAGCATAAGCACGATGGGGGCGCCTCCTGCAGCAACCGCAAGATTCCGCGGCCCGTCATCGAGAAGCTCGTGGTCGAGGCCCTGCTGGATCAGCTCCTGCAGCCCGAACGAGTCACGGCCATCCTGACGGCGCTCAAGACCCGCCGCGACGATCGGCAGGCCTCCGCCGACAGGCGTCTGGTCGATCTCGCCCGTCAGGTTACCGACGCTGACGAACGCCTCTCCCGTCTCTATGCCTCGATCGAGGCAGGCACCATCGACGGCACGGACCCGACGCTGAAGGAACGCGTGGTCGCCTTGAAGACGACCCGCGACCGGGCCCTGGAGGCCCTCGATTATGCCAGGAAGTCCAGCGCGGTCCCGATCGAGATCGATCCGGTCGCCATCGACCGCTTCACCCGCCTGATGCGCGAACAGCTCGTGTCGGGCGATGTGGCGGCCCGGAAGACCTACCTCAGCGCCATCGTGGACGCCATCGTCGTCAGCGACAGCACCATCCGCATCATCGGCTCAAATGACAATATCAGGGCCACGCTTGGCCCGAACGGCGAACCGCGGACTCCGGTTCGTAAATCTGTTCAGGAATGGTGCCCAGGGGCGGAATAAATCTTGTGTCTACCACGTTGAAATTGCATCGTTTTTTGAATGATGATTTGCCAATGTACCCGCGAGTGTACCCAGGGCGCTTTCGTGTTGCTTCAAAGGGCGCGACCTTGTGTCGCAACACGAAGTCACGCGCACGCCGGACCATTCAAAGATTCCGACGATCCACTAGTTCGCGGGCCACCATTGAAGCGGGGACTCGCAACCACCGATACCGACACTCGCTGATGATAGCCATTTGAGCGCTGCTTTCCGAAGGCAAAGGTTGCACGTTCGAATCGTGTCGGGTGCGCCAGTTCTTCTTTGCTTTACAACGCGATATGCGCGCCTTGGACTGAACTATACTTTTTGTTCATTCCTGCGAGTAAGCATCTGGAGCGCATCGTCGCAAAGTGGTGCAGCATTGCTTTGATACACGTCGTACCGATAGACAGCGGTTAAAATAGATTCAGACCTCTGGATGGGTCACGCGCGGCTGTGCCGGTCCTGGCGGGGCTTGCAAGACACGCTTACTGTGTCGAAGCGCTCGTTGGCGAAAAGCCGAAATGGCGTCAGCCGCCGTCTTGAACTTGCCGTCGAGGTCCGATCGCCTTTCTTGGCGTTCCAGAGGAGCTGCGCCTCGCCGAGCAAAAAGCGGCGGATCGTTAATTAGTGCCAAAAGTGACGCCGTGGCGGTTGCGGAACTGCGAGTCATCGGGACCGGGCCTTGCGAACGCGCCAATTGGCGGTCCGTCACCTCCGCTCCCCGCTATTCCGCGCAGCTTCTTGGTCTTGATTGAAATCCGCCCGGCCATGATATCCTTGAGGGCCTTGTTGATGTCGGTCTTTGCGAGATCCTTGATCCGCCGGGTGAAGGCCAAGTCCTTCAGGCCGGGTCTATTGTGCTCCTCAGAACATCGTCTCCTTGGACTGCGGGGCATGGGAGACTTTCCCTATCGAACCGAAAGAGCAGGAAATATCCGGCAGGAACGAAGAACAGCGTCAGAGCCGAAGCAACAGCCAATCCCGACATCATCAATACCGCCATGGGCTGCCACAGCGCGCCGCCGGCGATCGCCATAGGTGCAAGTCCAAGCACCGTGGTTGCCGATGTCAGCAGGATCGGACGCAGGCGTTTCCCCGACGCCGCCACGATCGCGTCGCGCAGGTTGAGTTGCTCCCGCTCGATGTCGATCTGATCAATCAGCACGATGGCGTTGTTGATGATGATGCCGGAAAGGCTGATGATGCCGAGCGTGCCGAAGAACGAGAGCGGCTGGCCGGCGGCGAAAAGACCGAACGGGATGCCGATCAGGATCAACGGTATGCTCATGAACGTCAGAAGCGTTCGCCGAAACGAGTTAAACTGCAGAATGATCGCCAGTACCATCACGCCTAGCGCGATGGGAAATCCCGCAGCGAGTTTCTGATTCGTCTCCGCGCTCTTCTGGATCTCGCCGGCGATAGCGACGCGATAGGTTCCGGCAAGGTCCAGCGCCTGCAGCCCGGGCTGGATCGAATCCAATAGCTGTCCGGCCGTCAGCGAGGTGCTGCGCGCGGTAACCGTGATCGTCCGTTCCTGGTTCTTGCGCCGGATGCGCGCCAGATCAAATCCGGGTTTCAGCGTGGCGACCTGTGCCAGCGAGATCAGCGCGCCATTCTTCGCGAAAGTTGCGCTGGTGAGGCCTTCCAGGCTCTGCGAGGTGTAGGCTCCGGCCCGCAGAACGATCGGAATGATATTGTCGCCTTCGCGATAGAACGAGACCGCCGTGCCAGTGAAATAAGTATTGAGCAGCCGGGTGACTTCTTCGGACGTCACGCCGAGCTGGCGCGCCCGGTCCTGATCGATTTCGATGACGACCTTGACGATCTTGTTGACCCAGTCGTCATCATTGTCGCGAACGCCTGGCGCGGACTGAAACAGCGAGCGCACCCGTTCGCCGAGCGTGAGCAGCCGGTCGGCGTCGGGTCCCGAGATTTCCACATCCACGATACCCGATTCCACCGCTCCCATCGCCAGCCGCTTGATCTTGAATCGTGCCTCCGGGTGGTTGGCATAGAGATAATTCCAGGCACGTTCGGCCGCTCGCACCGCGCCCTGATAATCCCTGGTATTCACCAGCAGGAAGGCGGACGCCGGATCCGGCGTGACCGGCGTCAGGGTGAGGTAGAACCTTGGGCCGCCGTCACCGACATACAGGATCTCGCTCTCGATCTCGGGATTGGCCGTCTTGTCCCCGAGCCAACCCGCAATTTCGCGCGCCCGGGCTTCGGTTTGCGAGATGTCGGTGCCATCAGGCATGTTCATATAGACCAGGAATTGATTGCGTTCGCTGAGCGGGAACATCTGCTTGGGAAGGCGGGCGAATTGTGTCAGCGCCAGTACGACCAGCACGATGCACGCGGCAAACACCAGCGGTGAGAAACGCAAGGCGGAGCCGAGGGCAACGGCATACAAGCGCTGTATCCGTGAAGGAGCAGCGTCTTCATTGTTCGGTGCCCGCCGGCCGATCAGCCAGACGGTCAGCGCGGGGAGGATGTAAAGCGCCGTAATCCAGGAACCGCCGAGGGTCAACGCCACCACGGCAGCCAGCGAGAACGCGTATTCGCCTGATGCCCCCGACATCATCAGCAGCGGAAGGAATGCAGCGATGGTGGTGATCGAGGAGATCAGCAGCGGCAGCGCATACTGCTCGCCCGAGGCCAGGCCGGCTTCCTGAGGCGGCACGCCGCGTCCGATCCGGCTGACGATATCCTCGACGATCACCACACCATTGTCGACCAGCAGGCCGAGCGCGATGATGATCGCGGCGATCGAGACTTGCTCCAGCGCGATGCCGAGCGCCCGCATGCCGATCACCGAAAACATGACCGCGAACGGAACGATCATCGCCGCGACGGTTCCGGCGCGCAGCCCGAGAAAGAACACCACAAGCGCTGCGACGACGACGAAGGTTTGCGCGACGCTCGACAGCGCGGAGTTGACGGAGGCATGAACCTGGTCGGCCTGATAGGTAGCGAAACCGATCGCGTAGCCGATCGGGAGGCTTGCCTCATACTCGCGGGACGCCGCACGCAGCTTGCCGCCAAGCTGCGTGACGTCCTGGTCGGGCTGCATGACGACGCTGAGAACCACGGCGGGACAGCCGTTGAAATAGACCGGCTTGACCTTGGGGGACACGTAGTCGCGGCGGACGGTCACGAGATCGGCAAGCCGGACGAGGTTGTCCGTGGTCCCGACCCGGGTCAGCATCGTCTCGATCGCGCGTACGCTCGGAAAGTCACCCGAGGTTTCCAGAAGCAGACGGGTGCCGTTCGCGTTGATGGTTCCGGAAGGGAGCACCACGTTCTGCCCCTGGAGATCCTTGATCAACGCGTTCACCTGAACCCCAACCGCCGCCAACTTGCGGGTGTCGAGTTCCAGCCAGACCCGCTCGTCCTGCACGCCGAGGAGTTCGACTTTGGCAATGCCGGAGAGCCGATAGAGCCTCTTGCGAAAATCCTCGGCGACGTCCTTCAACTCGCGGGGTGTGAAGCCCTCGCCCGTGATAGCGATGGTCGCGATGGCGACATCGCCGAAGTCGCTGTTGACGAACGGGCCGACGACGCCGTCGGGCAGTTCAATCTTGACGTCGGCCATCTTGTCGCGCAACCGCTGCCATGTGGCATTGACATTGGCGATCTCGTCCTTGAGGTCGACGTAAATTGTCAGCGAACCTTCGCCGGCCAGCGTCCTGATATCCTTGACTTCGGGGACCTCGCGAATATTGCGCTCGACGGGGATGGCAACCAGGTTCTCCATCCGCTCCGGCGCCATTCCCGGAAACAGCGCCGACACCACCGCCGTGCGGATGACGATGATGGGGTCTTCGCGTTTCGGAAAATTGGGATACAGACCAATCCCGGCGATCAGCAGGCTGATCATGGCCGCGATGGTAAAGCGGGACCGCGCGAGACCAAATCGGGTGAGGAGATTCACGGCGCCTCCTCCTCCAGCGGAAGCAGCTTCACCCTTTGCCCGTCCGACAGATAGGATACGCCAGCCGAGGCGAGGATATCGCCGACCGCGATGCCTTCAGTGACCACCAGGCGGTTGTCGCGAACCCCGCCGGCCGTGATCGTTCGCTTTTTTACGGTCGAGCTTGCTTCGTCATAGCGGAACACGGTCCCCGTCGTTTGCAGCACCTTGCCGCCATCCGGCACGAGAACGCTGAGCGGCACCAAATAACCGCTGCCGCCGCCGATCAAGGGTTCCTCGATCGCGACTTCCACGGACATGCCCGCGTTCAAACCCGAGGTGCTGTTATCCAGCCTGATCACGACCGGAAAGGCCGACACCTGCTCGGCTTTCGAGCCCAGCTCCTTGATCTCGCCCTTGAGAAGAAGATCTGGCTTGTCGGCGATCCTGACGTCGACGACCTGCCCAACCTTGAGACTCTGGAATGTCGCTGACGGCGCCAGCAACGACATTTCGAAGCGCGCGTCACTGTAGAGCGTGGCGATCGGCTGGCCGGCGGCGATCTGGGCAAAGGATTTGACCTCGACGCGAGCGATGGAGCCGGCGAACGGCGCCAGCAGCTTGCTTCGGTCGAGATTGTGATTTGCCAATTCGAGCTGGCGGCGCGCCTGGTCGTGCTGAGCCCTTGAGCTGAGCAGACTGGCCCTCGACTGGTCGAAGACGGACTGTGTCGCAACGCCGCGCTTCAAGAGTTCTTCCTTGCGCTGAAAATCGCCTTCTGCGTTGTCGAGTTGCGCCTGCGTCTGCTGCACGCCGGCGCTGGCCTGGTCGACTTGGCTCTGCAGCGAGCGAGGATCGATCTCGGCCAGCACATCGCCCAGTTGCACCTTTTGGCCGACGGCAAGGGTGACAGCCTTCAGTTGGCCGCCGATCTCGAACGACAGACTGCTGACATCCGCCGGCTGCAGGACGCTGGGAAAGCGCCGAACGCGACTTTCGGCCTTTGCCGCGACCTTGTATGCGCGGAGCCCGCGGACCGGTTGTTCGGCTGCTGCTTGCTTTCTATCGCCGCATCCTTGCAATCCAAAAACGAGGATCGCGCAGAGCACAAACCGCAAAAACTGTCTGGTCATTTTCAGCTCCGTCGGGCGACGCGAGGCAGGAGCGGCAGGGTGGGCAGCGTCCCTGCATGGTGCCCATGCCCGCGGCTCTTGCCAAGAGCGATCAATTCTCCTGCAACAATCTTTGCGCGACCAGATGACGACCCCTCATCCGAGCTTTTCGATGATCTGAGGCAATTCGCGTCTGAATGTCTCGAATTTGTCGAAAACGTTCTCTCTCGACACGAGATTGGGCACCACCTGCATCGCCTCAAGGCGATCGATCTGGCTTTGGGGAAGGCCGACCAGAAGGACGCGCAGGTTTGCGGCTTCGAGATCGACCAGCACGTCCTGCAGCGCGTAAATTCCCGATTGGTCCATATAGGAGACCCGCTCCATCCTCAGCACCAGCAGCTTTCCATCCGCCACCTCTGACGAAATCTTGCGAAGGGCCTGGGCAAAGCCAAAGAACAGCGGGCCATCGACGTGCTTGATCAGCAAGCGGCTCTTGAGGTCGTCGGGAATTTCAACTTCATCCGCCCAGGGCTCGTCTTCCACCAATGTGAGCTTGGTCCTCTGCTCCATGATCCCGGCAACGGACGCCATGAAGACCAGGGAGGCGGCAATCATGCCGATGCCGACGGCTGTGATCAGATCGGTGAAGATCGTCAAGGCGACCACGAGCAGCATGAGCGCAACGTCGGCGCGTGGGGCGGTCGAGAGATGGGCGAGACTGCGGTAATCGATGATGCTCAAGCCGGCGCTGATCAGAATTCCCGCCAGCACGGCATGGGGGATGTAGCGCACCACGCTGGACAGGCCGAGAAGAACAGTGAGCAGGAAGAGACCGTGAATAACGCCGGAAGAACGATGCCGCCCGCCCGCCCTGATATTAATGGCGGTGCGCATGAACGCACCGGCGCCAGGAATTCCCCCGAACAGCGCGGCGGCCATATTGCCCACGCCCTGCCCAACGAGCTCCCGATTGCTGTCGTGATGCGTCCGGGTGATGTTGTCGGCGACCAGTGACGTCGTGAGGGCGTCTATCGACCCAAGGAAGGCCAGTTGGAACGCGGCAGTGATGATCAGTTTGGGATCGGCGAAATCGAAACCGGGAACGATGAAGTGCGGCAGGCCGCCGGGTATGTCGCCGATGGTCGGAGCCGAGAGCCCGAACACAGCGGCGATGATCGTCAGCGCGACCAGGGCGATCAGAGAGGGGGGAACGACGGACACAATACGGGGCAGCAGGAAAGCCAGCGCGACCGTCGCCGCCGCGAGCAGTACCGCGCCCGGGTTGACACCGTGCTGCAGCGATCCAAGGGACCGCAGGATCGCCACAGGATTCGATGACGGTGACTCCAGACCGGCTACCGGGAAGATTTGTTGAATAATGATGATGATGCCGATCCCCGTCATCAGGCCGGAGATCACGGGGTAGGGCAGGAAGCGAACATAACGTCCGAGCCTTGCGATCCCGAACACGACCTGTAAGGCACCTGCCAGCAGGAACACGGCGAAGACACTCGAGAAGTTCACCTGTCCCGTCGGAAGCGTGTTCGCTACGACGACGCCTGCCGAGATCAACGTCATCGGAGCCGTTGGACCGGACACCTGAACCGGCGTCCCACCCACCAGCGAGGCAACAATCCCCAGGATGATGCCGCCATACAGGCCGGCGGCAGCGCCCAGTCCGGAGGCCACACCAAACGCAAGACAGAGCGGCAAGGCCACAACGCCAGCGGTCAAGCCGCCGAAAACATCGCCGCGGGTGATCGCGTACTCTGACATCTGAACCCTCCCCACGAGCCTTCTCGGGTTAGTCGCTGTTTGCCGGCGGTTGTCCCGTCACCTTCCTGCACCAGGAGAAGCCTGATCAATCCGCCGGAGAGTAGGGCAATGCTGATTTGTGAACGCAAAGCCGCAATTGCTGGTCGCGGCAGAGACGAAAGACAAAAGTCTTGTCGACCATTAACTCGTTGCCGTCATAGTCCGCCACGTAGACATTCCCCATGGTGATGGCGATATTTCCGTGAATCTGTATGCCGTTTTCTGCAGCGTTGTTCTCATACCACGCCCGCGCCCACGGCTTGAGGGCAAATCCCTTGTCATTAGCAAAGTCGGGATCGCCTCCCACGAAATACGACAGAGCCCCCTTTGCGGTGTCTCGAAACGTTTGATGTCCATGCGCCAAGGTGGGTTTGAAAAACACGACCCCCTCGGCGTAGTCGTAAAGACCATCGATGAGCGCTACGGCTGCGGCTCTGACATCACCGCCAGCCCGATGTACTTTGCCGATACCGACGAGCCCGTCGCACCAGGCTTGTTGAGCGGCGTTGACCTGATCCTCGGCAATTGTCATGTCTTCCTCCCGGCTGCGCAATCCAGCGATCATAACCAATGATTGCACGAAATGAGAAGCGTATTCACCTTCGTGCGGTTGCACGGATTGTAACGCCGGATGCTTGACGACCCAATGCCCATCGGCTCCGGTCGGTCCGAAATACATCAGGGCCGCTTGGTTTCCCCCAATGCGACGCCGAACCGCCCGAGCTCGAGTGTGAAACAGAACAGCGCGAACAGGGTAAACAGAAGCAAGCCTCCTCGAGGCGCCATCAGCAGGACATCCACGTCAAGCCCCAGCTCCGGAAGGTGACGAAAAATGACGACCGCGAAGACGGCGCTTTCAAAAATGAAATTCAACCGGCCGAGGAACAGGAATAGATGCGGCAGTAATACGTTCGAACCCCTGAGCGGTATCGCGACTTTTAGCAGCCGATACCAGTAAGCTGCCTGCATTTCGACAAGGACAGCCTCCACCAGGTTGCTGTCATAGGGCGTGCTCGCCGCTTGCTCACCAGGGCGAAGAACGAGCTGCCTGAACGAAGGCATGCTAGTCCAGAAGATAAATATCGATCCAAACATCTGAATCGCGAACAATAGGATGTAAGTCAGCGTTGTCCATCGCACCGCGTTGGTTCGCATCGGATCCTGCACAGAAAATCCCGCCCGAAAAGCCTGCAATAGCTCGGGATGGATGAACTCTGTCGACCGGCCGGTGGACTTCCCCGTGTCCTTGGCTTGCCGAAACTGGCCTTGTCCTCAGTCGCGCCCGGCATCGTCTACGCAACGGAAGCGACTGCCGGTCTGTTCGCGAGCACTGTTCGCCGATCGTGAATTAAACTCTCCAGTCGATGCGCTGCCACGTTCAATGTAGCGTCACGCGCTCGTCGCCCTCAGCGGATTTGGCGCGTTCCTTTTTTAGATTCTCGTCGATTTCCTCTTCGATATCCGACAGGCCTGCCTCTGAACCTGCGTTCCGGATTCGACGTGCCAGGGCATAGAGCGAATCCAATGGACCTTTGGTTGGGTGTATCCAAGGCCCACGAACTTCCAGGCGGCGGCCAGCATGTGGCAGCGGCACTGAGGACCATCGGCGTCAAATAGATCCAGTTGCCGTATTTATCTATGAAGCCTGCGTCGTAGCGTTGTAAACGGCTGCCGCCCCGGGATGCAGCGGAAGGTAAGCATCGACAATTTTTTTGTTCGCCGATCCACCGACCACTCCGACGGTGCATCCCTTCAGGTTATCCATGCTGTCGATGGAGATCCCGGCGGCGCGATAATCAGCACGACCAAGTGGCTGACGACCACCACAGCTTGCGCCAATCGATTTTAAGGGGCGTCCACATTACGTTATCGCGGTCCGAGATCTGAAGGCCAGAAAGGAGACCGAGAACCACATCCGTTACCTCGCGCTTCACGATCCGCTGACATCGCTTCCTAATCGTAGCTACTTCAACAACAGGATCGATCAAGAAATTCAGGCTCTGGGAAGCGGTCAAAGCGCGGCGTCCCTCTGCCTTGATCTCGACCGCTTCTAGGAGGTTAATGATTTGTTCGGCCCACGCGGCTGATGACTTAGTGCTTCAGACCGTTACAGGCCGTGTCACTGCGGTGCTGGGGAAGGATCAAATAATGGCGCGGCTGGGAGGTGACGAGTTCGCCATCCTGATGCCGGGTCCGATAGACCCGGCGGCAGCAAGCAAGCTCGCCGAATCAATCTTGGAAGCGTTGAACGCAAAGAGCGATTCGCTAGGCGCCAACCATCGTATCAACGAGCATCGGTATCGCGCTTTGTCCCGACGACGCCTTTGATCGGGAATCGCTGCTTGCCCATGCGGATACTGCTCTGTACCGCGCCAAAAGCGAGGGTCGCAATACCTATCGGTTTTTTGAGGCCGGCATGAGTATCAAGGTGCGCAAGCGCAGAACAATGGTGTGTTTCGGCATGGAATAAGGACCCCGTTTTCGGGGTGATCGGCATCCAATCGGGACCCCGGGATAAGGGTCCACAGTGGCTTCCATCGAGTCATGGAAGCCGAGGTTGGGATGCTGGTGGTGGAG
>NZ_JBARGP010000708.1:0-1679 GCF_049798375.1 Bradyrhizobium sp. | reverse complement strand
GGCGCCGGCAGCATCGCGCCCGCGATCAGCCGGTCGCGCACCGCCGGATCGAAATCATTGGCGCGCGTGCGCAGCCGATCGAGATGCAGCGAGGCGCCCTCGGCGGTGGTGATGACATAGGCGGCGGCACGGGCGCGCGCCGCTTCCGGCACCTCGATCATCTCCGTTGCGTTCAGCGCCTTGGTAACGCGTGCAATGGCTTCGACAGCTTCCGGGAACAGATTCTGCTGGAAGTAACCGCCGGCGATCGCGACGCGCAGGCCATCGATGCCCTGCGTCAGCTGCGGCGTGACCGGCTCGACCGCGCGCGTCGTGCAGGCGGCGTCATCCGCATCGGCGCCCTGCATCGCGTCATAGCTGATAGCGAGATCCTCGACCGACCGCGCCAACGGTCCGAGATGATCGAGGCTCGTGACGAACGGAAACGAGCGCGCGCGCGACAGCCGGCCATAGGTCGGCTTCAGGCCGAAGATGCCGCAGAACGAGGCCGGCACGCGGATCGAGCCGTTGGTGTCCGAGCCAAGTGCGATCGGCACCAGCCGGCCGCCGACCGCGGCCCCGGAGCCACCCGAGGAGCCACCGGTCATCCGCAACGGATCATGCGGGTTGCACGAATTGCCGTCGTGGATGTTCTCGCCGGTGAAGTCATAGGCGTATTCGCCCATGTTGAGTGCGCCGACCAGCACCGCGCCGGCTGCCTCCATCCGCTCGATCAGGGTCGCATCGCGCGCGGCCGGCGACAGATCGCGGTTGATCTTGGAGCCGGCGCGAGTGGCCAGCCCCTGCACGTCGAACAAGTTCTTGACCGCGAACGGCACGCCGGCGAGCGGACCGACCGGCTTGCCGGCCGCGATATCCGCGTCGATCGCACGCGCTTTGGCGCGGGCGCGCTCGGCGGTGACGTCGGTGAACGCGTTCAGCGCGCGATCGCGCAAAGCAATCCGTGCCAGCACGGCCTCGGTCGCCTCCAGCGCCGACAATGTCTTGTTCGCCACGGCTCGCGCGATGGCGGTAGCGGTCATCTCGGCGGGATCAAGCGGTGTAGACACTGGCTGGCTCGGCATCGTCTGAGAGCTTGTAGTCGTCGACCAGCTTCGCCAGCCGCAGCGAAACCTCGAGATTGGCGCGGATCGCGCCCTGCCAGGCCTCCTCGATCGGGAGTCCCAGCGCACGCCCGACGGCGTCGATATAGTCGTCCAGGGGCTCGGCCATCTCTCGCCTTTCGATGCGCCATAAGCGGCGGCGCGGAATTCGGCATCAGTGGTTCGCAAGCCTCATGCCAACGGCGAGCTTGTCCTAACCCGCTGAAATCTCTTGTTAGTCCTAGCTATCGCGCAATGTGCGATGCCCGTTCCGATTGCATACAGAACGCTGCTTCTGCACACTATTTGACCAGAAGCACGGGTCAGACGGCGCGATCCGCTTTAGTTCGGCCAGATCAGCTCCTGGAGCTCCCAGAGATTGGCGGCTTTCGAGGGCCAATCGGGAATGCAGATGTGGCGGTTCGGATCACTGGCCCGATGCAGCAACATCAGGGCAAGCAGCCGCCGCTTCAGGCGCTCGTCGAGATCGGCTCTCGCATAGCCATAGCCTTCGAGCAGGCTGCGCACGCGTCCGGGCCGGCCCGCTGCCATGAAGGCGCTCGGCCCAAGCAGATCGTAGTCGCCAAAGCCCGTGAA
>NZ_JBARGP010000707.1:0-2305 GCF_049798375.1 Bradyrhizobium sp. | reverse complement strand
GCTGACGCGCGAGGTCGCCACCGCCAGGCGGGCGAACCAGCCGCCCCTCGATTGCGACGTCGAAGAAGCATTCGCGATCGGAAGATTGGCGCGCATCGATGATCCTCAATCTTGGTCGGCTCGTCATCTGGAACCTAGGTCTAATCGCGCTCTGGCGGAGTTGGTTCCCGGGACGTGACGCGCCTGCTGCGATGGTGAATATCGCCGACAAGGCTCGGTCTGTATGTTGCGGGCTGCATGAGCCGCCAGGAACATCTCGATAGTGGCCCGGTTGGTGCTCGGCGCTCGATCTGGACAGGTGCATGCGCCTGATCCCCACGCGCTCGGAAATGGCTTCACCTCATGGCGGCGCATTCTGCAAAGACATCGGTCTACGCCGCCCTGATCGGCAACGTGCTGGTCGCCCTGACCAAGATCATTGCGGCGGTGTGGAGCGGCAGTTCGTCGATGATGAGCGAGGCCGTCCACTCGGTGGTCGATACGTCGAACGAACTGCTGCTGCTCTATGGCTACCGGCGCGCTGCGCGCCGGCCGGATCGGCTGCATCCGCTGGGCTATGGCCGCGAGCTGTATTTCTGGAGTTTTATCGTCGCGCTGCTGATCTTCGCGCTGGGCGCGGGCGTCTCGCTCTATCAGGGCATCATGCACGTGCTGTCGCCGCAGCCGATCGAGCGGCCAATGGTGAGCCTGATCGTGCTCGGGCTCTGCTTCGCCTTTGAAGGGACGTCATGGTTGATCGCGTTGCGCAGCCTGCGTGCGAGCGGGCAGCGCGGCAGCACCTACGAGGCCTTTCTGCGCAGCAAGGATCCGCCCGCCTATATGGTGCTGTTCGAGGATAGCGCGGCCTTGATCGGCATCGTCATTGCCGCATCCGCCATCGGTGCCGCCGCTTGGCTGCAACAGCCGGTCTGGGACGGTGTCGGATCGATCCTGGTCGGCCTGTTGCTTGCCGGAACGTCGGTCGTGCTGGCGCGCGAAAGCAAGAGTCTACTGATCGGCGAGCCCGCGCATTCCGAACTCTCGGAATCGATCCTGGAGGTCGCGAACAATACGCCGGGTGTGCTCCGCGCCAACGGCGTGCTGACCGTGCAGATGTCGCCATCGGAAGTGGTGGCCGCAGTCAGCATCGAGTTTGCCGACGACAGGCGCGCCGACGACATCGAGAGTTCAGTGGTCGCGATCGAAACCGAAGTGCGCAAGCAGCATCCCGACGTGGCGGCGTTGTTCATCAAGCCGCAGACGAAAGCGCGCTATCACGCCAACAGGAAGATCCGCATCGGCGGCAGCTGACCTGCGCCGGCAGCACCGTTCGACCCCCAGCACCGACATGCAGCGAGCGCCGGCCAGATGGCACGGCGCTCGTCTGTTGCTTGCGCCGGATGCGCAAGGATTCGCCAAGGATCCGCCAAGGATCCGCTATGGCTTCTGGCGGCTGTGCAGCGGCTCCTTCTTGGGTTCGTCCGCATTCTCCGGATGGGCAATTCCGAGTTCCTTGCCGGATTGATTGCCCGGATTGTAGTGGAATTTGCCTTCGCTCTTCTCGCCGGGCTGCTTCTGGTTCGGATCCTTGTTATCTGCCATGACTGAACTCCCGTTGATTTGAGCTCTCGGCTCCAGCGGACAACGGCGTCAGGCAGGCTCGGTTCCGGGCGGCCGACCTGGAGCTGCAACAGGCCCGCCGTCCGGGACGCGCGCTCAGGCGCGCCGCCCGACCATCAGCAAGATGCCGCCGAACTGCGGCAGCAGCGCCAGCAGCACCAGCCGCAGCATGGCGAAGTCGTCGGCTTGCGGCCTCACGAGACCGTGCGAGACCCAGGCGACCAGCTTGATCGCGGCCTCGGTCTGCGGATCGGCGGTTAGCGCCACCTCTTGCGTCGCCGTGTCGAAGGCGTGCCGGCGCTCGGCGACCGCGGCCTCGCGCTCCCGGCAGTATTTCCCGACGCCGCCTTTGCATTCGCGGTCGCGCGCCGCCATGGCGTCGGTGAGCTGCGCCTGCGCGGCCGATATCGCCGGCGTCACGCGTGACGCTCGCGCAAACGCGACCTCGCTGATGTTGGTGGACGCGAAGCCGATGCCGGCGGTGACGGCGAACACAAAGGTCAGCGACCACACCGCCCAGCCCGCCAGCGCCGTGGCGTGTTGGCGCTCGTGCCACAGCCGCGCCGCGCAGGTCGGCATCACAAGCGCCACCAGGTCGGCGGCAAGGCCGATGGCGAGAAACAGCCATCCGGCAACGCTGCTCGATCCCAGCGACTGCGCGAACCAGCCGTTCATCGCCATGCCGACGCCAGCGAGCGCCAGCGCG
>NZ_JBARGP010000706.1:0-6180 GCF_049798375.1 Bradyrhizobium sp. | reverse complement strand
CTGAGCGCGTGAATCGGAAGTCTCCAGCCCAAGGCGAGGCTGCCGAAGCCGGGAGCCGACTCGACGACATAGGCGGCAATGCCCATCAGCAGCAGCGCAGACGTGCGGCTCACCGGATCGCTTGGCGCGGTTCGGGCCAGCACCACAATGCGCAGCAAAAGCATTACGACGGCGCCCCCGCGCAATGCGGCTTCCAGGGTCGACATGCTAGTCCATGGTCCGATTGAAATCTCGCGCGCAAGAACATCGCACCGGGGTCGGTCGTGTCAACAGCGCGTAAATATCTCCCCTGGCAACCGGAGCGGGGTCCTCGCTCGCCTGCGCTTGCCCGATGGACGGGCAGGCGGAAGCGCGAACAGCGGTTGCGCTGCGGCTTTTCAAGCCCGCCGCGGCTCCCTACAATTGAGTGCCGAGAATGGCCCGCGCGTTGGCGCGAGCCCGCGTTTTCATTCCAAGACCTATGCAAAGCGATACCACCGCCATGGATAACGCCCCCGACACCTCCTTCGGCCACCACGACAATGCCGGGCAGATCGGGTTCTGGAACGGCGATGGCGGGCAGCGCTGGGTCGAACGGCAGGCGGCGCTCGACGGCATGCTGGCGCCGATCGACGCGCTGTTGTTGGAGCGCGCCGCGATCCAGCCGGCCGAGCGCGTCCTCGACATCGGCTGCGGCTGCGGCGCGACCACGATCGCGGCGGCCGCAAACGTCGGTGCCGATGGCGGCGTGCTCGGGATCGACGTCTCGGCCGCGATGCTGATCCGTGCCAACGAGCTTGCGCCGGAAGAGGCGCCGGTCAGCTTCGTGCAGGGCGATGCCATGGTGCATCACTTCAAGGCGGCGAGCTGCGATCTCATGATCTCCCGGCTCGGGATGATGTACTTCGCCGATGCCGTCCGCGGCTTGCTCAACATCCGCACTGCGCTGCGCTCCGGCGGCCGCGTCGCCTTCGCGGCCTGGCGCGACCTGCGCGACAATCCCTGGGCGCTGGAGCCGCTGCAGGCGGTCTATGATCACGTGCCGAAGCTGCCGGGCCTGTTGCCGCATGCGCCCGACGACTTCGCCTTTGCGCAGCAGGATTGGCTCGAGCAGGTGCTGAGCGAAGCCGGCCTACGACGTGTCCGGCTCGAGCGCTGTGACGTTGCTCTCGACATCGATGGAGGGCAGGGACTCCAGGGCGCAGCATTGTCGGCACTCGCGGTCGGTCCGGCCAGCCGCGCCATTAACCGCCAGCCGCCGGACGCTGTCGCCGCCGCAACGGCGGCGGTGAGCAAGGCGCTGGCGCGCTACGCTAACGGAGCCGCCGTGACGCTGCCGGCATCTGTCTGGATCGTGACCGCAGTTGATCCGTAAACAGCCAAAAAACAGGCATTTTCGTGGAAGCGCGTGCTGACCATGCATGCCGGGCGTGCGCGAACGGATCAGTTCCATCGGAACGCCTCCGCCGCCTCAGGCATTGAGCCTCGCCTGACCGATCGGAGCGGTTGTAGCGTGCAGCACAACTAGGCTGCCAGCCATGCCGCGCCGAGATGTCACAGCCGGCAGCCGTGGTTTTGAACCTTTGATTGCCGAAAAGAACAAATGGGATGTCGGTGCTTGAAGCGCTGGCTTCCCGTAAATGCATCCCGATACCAGCCGGTCTTCGGCGGGAGGCGCGTATGGTCGTAAAGACTTTGAAAGTTTCATTATCACTGCTCGCAGCGGCGACATCCGTCGCTTCGCTGTTCGCCGTCAGCTGGGTCGGCCTGGCGCTACTAGGTTACTGATCGCGATCCTATTCGAGCGATACGCGGACTACGCCCGCGTTGATCATGCCGAGCGCGCGGGCGGCACTGACCGAGACATCGATGACGCGACCGCGAATGAAGGGTCCGCGATCGTTGACGCGGCACTGGATCGAACGACCGTTGTGCGAAACCCTGATGATGCTGCCGAATGGGCGCGTGCGATGCGCGCAGGTCATTTCGCCGTGACGGCCATCCCCGCCATAATAGGAAGCCAATCCGGATTCAGCCTGCGCGCGCGTAGCTACAGCAAACGATGCCATCACGCCGAGAAAACCGGCCGTGATCAGCATGACCCTCGCCATGTGATGCTCCCCGCCTGAGTTCACTACACGTGAAGCAACGGCCCTAACTCTGGCGATACCGTGTTAGTTCCACGGCGGGAACGCGAATCAGCTTGGCGCGATTGCGATCCAGGAACCGGTGGCTGAATCCTCCATGTCGACAGTCACAACGCGCGACGTCAATCGATCGTCGATCTCGCCATCGGCCTGATCTCTGCGACATCAGAATCGCCGGCCGAAGACGCTGATCTCGCCCGCGTCACGCGAAACGATGCCGTCCGTCACGATCCGACGATCAAGCGAAGGCCTTCTCCGCGGTGTCGATCAGCACCCGGAGCGATCTGTCGTGCCGGGTGATCCTGGGAATCGGACGTTCGATCCCGAGCAACTGATAGACCGCCATTTGCGCGGCGCGTACCGAATATTCGACGGTGAAGACCACGTCATCGGGGATCTCGACGAACTGGCTGACGAAGGCGAGGTTCTTCGAGGTGGCCGGCACCGGCGGCGGACGATCGCTCTTGTGGCGCGGCATGAACATGCTGGTGATGTAGGGCAGGCGGCAGGGCACGCAGGTGGCGTTCTCGAACACCGACAGGTCGAAGTTCAGGTGACCGCAAAGCTCTTTCAGGATATCGGCACCCCCACAATCGGCCATGGCCTTCGGAACGAAGTTGCCGATACGGTCAGGATGTAGCGCGTAGCCCCAGAATACCTGGACGTTCGCCGGCTGATCGAGGAAATGCGGCTGATGATAGAGCACGATCGACATCAGCCAGTTCGAATCCTTGAAGGTGACGAGCCCGCCGGTGCCGGCCTCGTTGCCGCTGAATACCTTCATTGCGTCGAAAAACCGTGGAGTCCGGCAGGTGACGGTGAAGGATTCCCAGCAGGATTCCGGGATCGACGAGTTGAACACCGCGGGATTGCCAAACTCCGGACGGCCGGTCGCGATCTTCTCCCACAACGCCCAGCCGCCGCTGTCGGCCTTGGTCAGGCGCGGTGGCGGGCTGTCGTGGGTGCCAAGGCTCGTTGCGTCCGTCATCGAGCCGTTCTGGAAGAAGACGAGATCCTCATCGCCGACGACGACCGTGTCGATCCGGTCATTCTGTCGGACCGTAAGCTGCTTCACGACGTGATGCGTCTGTCTGATTGCGATTTCCATGTCGACGACATCGGTGCCGCCGACCAGATGCACGCCGTGCCCTTCGAGCCAGCGCATCAAAGGCAGCACGATCGCATCATACTGGTTGAATACCGTGCGCTTGACGCCGGCCAAGGTGTCGATGCGCGGAAACTCATTCATGAAGCGATGCAGATAGCGCTTGAACTCGACCGCGCTGTGCCATGGCTGGAAAGCAAAGGTGGTCTGCCACAAATACCAGAAATTGGTCGCGAAGAATGGCGGCGACAGCCAGTCGGTAATGCGGGAGTTGCGCAGCGTATCCTCGGAGGCTTCCGTCAGCCGGATCAGCTCGATCCGGTCGCGCATCGAGAAGCCCATGGTGGAGACATTCACCTTGTGTCGGTTCCGGTCGACCAGCCGGGCCCGCGAATGCGCCACGTGCGCGTCGTTGAACGCCACAGTCTCGTCGCGGATGGTCTTGTCCGGCGCGGTGCTGCCCGGGATCGTCGACAGCAGATTCCAGGTGCACTCATAGTGATCGGTGGTCAGCATGCGGCCGCCGCGCAGCGAATAGGAGCCGTTGGGGAGCCGACCGCCATCGAGGCTGCCGCCGAACGGCAGATGCTTCTCATAGATGGTGATGTCGCCGCCGGACAGACCGCCATCGCGAATCAGGAAGGCAGCGCCCGCGAGTGCGCCGATGCCGCTGCCGATGAAATACGCTTTCATGATGCACATCCCAAGCGTTGGAGGGTGCACCGGCGTAGCAGGGGCGGGCAACGAAAACTGACCTAGGTCAATCCGGTCTCCGGCCGCACGTGCATATGATAAATATTCGCTGCCGCTAGTGTCCCGCCATGTGGCGGCCGATCTCTGTGAGATCGGCATCGCCCGCGCGGGTCTCGTAGACCAGCCGGCCGTGGAACATCACCACCAGGCGGTCGGACAATTCCAGCAGCTCGTCGAGGTCCTCGCTCACCAGCAGCACGGCGGCGCCGCGATTGCGCGCGGCCATGATCTCGGCATGGATCTGCGCTACGGCGGCGAAGTCGAGCCCGAAGCAGGGATTGGCTGCGACCAGCACCTCGACATCATGGCCAAGCTCGCGCGCCAGTACCGCGCGCTGCACGTTGCCGCCCGAGAGCGCCGCGATCGGGGTGTCGGGCGTGCGGGTCTTGATCTTGTAGCGGTTGATCTTGCGCGTTGCGTCGTCGCGGAATGCCGCGCGGTTCAGCCACCAGCCGCCGCTGGCGAACGGCGCGCGGTCGAATTCGCGCAGTGCAATATTGTCGGCGACGCTCATGCCGCCGACGCAGGCGTTCTTCAACGGCTCCTCGGGCAGCAGCGACATCTTGTGCCGCCGCATCTCCTGGCGCCGCGCGTGATAGGCCGCGCCGGACACGCGGATCGCGCCGCTCTCGGCCTCGCGCTGGCCTGATAGCACCTCGACCAGTTGGCGCTGGCCGTTGCCGGAAACGCCGGCGATACCGACGATCTCGCCGGCGCGCACGTCGAGCGAGAGATCCTGCACCGCGATGCCGCCGGCATCGTCGCGCGCGACGACCTTGTTCAGCGCGAGCCTGATGGTGCCGGCTTCGCCCGATCGCGCCGGCTGCACGGTCAATTGCTCGGCGCCGATCATTGTGCGCGCCATCTCGTCGGTGCTGAGCTCGGAGACCTTGCCGCGTCCCGCGAGCTTGCCTCGGCGCAGGATCGTGACCTCGTCGGCGAACGCCATCACCTCGCGGAGTTTGTGCGTGATCATCAGCACCGTCAGCTCGCCCGCCACCACCAGGCTGCGCAGCATGCCGAGTACCTCGTCGGCTTCGGCCGGCGTCAGCACGGAGGTCGGCTCGTCCAGGATCAGGAAGCGCCGCTTGAGATACAGCTGCTTGAGGATCTCGCATTTCTGCCGCTCGCCGGCGGAGATGTCGGCAACCCTGGCGTTCAGCGGCACCTGGAACGGCATCCGCGCCAAAAATTGCGTGAGCTGCTGCTTCTCCCTGGCCCAGTTGACGACCGCCGGCACGTCGTCGCGCGCCAGCACCAAATTCTCGGCGACTGTCATCGCCGGCACCAGGGTGAAATGCTGATAGACCATACCGAGCCCGAGCGCGTGCGCATCCCGGGGATTGGCGATTGCGCGCTCGCGGTCGCCGACCAGCACGTCGTCCGCGGTCGGCTGGTAGTAGCCCATGATGCATTTGACCAAAGTCGACTTGCCGGCGCCGTTCTCGCCGAGCAGCGCGTGGAAGGTGCCGGGCCTGACCTTGAGCTCGACATTGTCGAGCGCGGCGAAGTCGCCGAACCGCATCGTCATGGCGATCGCCTCGACGCCGAACGTGCCTAGCGGAGCAGGATCTTCCCCGATCACGACAGCACCTCGATCAGCGCGGAGGAGGTGGCGACAGCGCCGAACACGCCGCCCTGCATCTTGATCATCTTCAGCGCATGGTCGTGATTGGCCGTGTCGGTGGCGCCGCAGCAGTCCGACAGCAGAACGCATTCGAAGCCGCGGTCGTTGGCCTCGCGCATGGTGGTATGGACGCAGACATCGGTGGTGATGCCGGTCAGCACGATGTTTTCGATGCCGCGCAGGCGCAAGATCAGCTCGAGATCGGTGGCGCAGAACGAACCCTTGCCGGGCTTGTCGATGATCACTTCGCCGTCCACCGGCGCGAGATCGGGGATGATATCCCAGCCGGGCTCGCCGCGCACCAGGATGCGGCCGCAGGGGCCGGGATCGCCAATGCCGGCGCCGATCTGCTGGGAGCGCCAGCGCTTGTTGGCGGGCAGGTCGGCAAGGTCGGGCCGGTGGCCCTCGCGGGTATGGATGATGTGAAAGTTTTGCGCGCGCATCACCGTCAGCAGCCGCTTTATCGGTTCGATCGGTGCGCGCGTCAGCGACAGGTCATAGCCCATCTTGTCGACATAGCCGCCGATGCCGCAGAAATCGGTCTGCATGTCGATGATGATGAGGGCCGT
>NZ_JBARGP010000705.1:0-5763 GCF_049798375.1 Bradyrhizobium sp. | reverse complement strand
GCGCTGGGCGGTGTTGACGCCGCCAGCGTGGCCGCGGCGCCGGGCGCGAGGACGGCCGCGCAGCTGAGCGAGAAGGAAGCCGCGCCGTCA
This sequence comes from Bradyrhizobium sp., assembly GCF_049798375.1. Lineage (GTDB taxonomy): Bacteria > Pseudomonadota > Alphaproteobacteria > Rhizobiales > Xanthobacteraceae > Bradyrhizobium. The sequence goes on along the minus strand of NZ_JBARGP010000705.1, from coordinate 5,673 downwards.
GTCGACGTCGAGCTGATCCTCGCCGTCGATGTCTCCTATTCGATGGATCTCGACGAACTCGCGATCCAGCGCGAGGGTTACGCACAGGCGATCATCTCCAAGGAGTTCCTGCAGGCGCTGAAGAACGGTCCGAACGGACGTGTGGCCGTGACCTATTTCGAATGGGCCGCTTCCGGCGATCAGAAGATCATCATCCCCTGGCGGCTGATAGACGGGCCGGAAAGCGCGGACGCCGTCTCGGCCGAGATCATGAAGACGCCGATCCGCCGTGCCTCCCGCACCTCGATCTCGGGTGCGATCACCTTTGCGATGCCATTGTTTGATGAGAACCCGTATCGCGGCCTGCGGCGGGTGATCGACATTTCCGGCGACGGTCCCAACAACAGCGGCTCGCCGGTGACGATCGCGCGCGACACGGCGTTGGGGAAGGGCATCACCATCAACGGCCTGCCGATCATGGTGAAGGAGCCGTCCTACTCGACCATGGATATCGAAAACCTCGATTGGTACTACGAGGATTGCGTGACCGGCGGTCCCGGTTCCTTCGTGATTTCGATCAAGGGGCGCGACGAGTTCAAGGAGGCGATCCGCACCAAGCTCTTGATGGAGGTCGCCGGTCGCACGCCGCCAAGCCACATCGTACCGGTTGCAGATGAGGCCAAGGAGCCGCGGGTCTCCTGCCTGGTGGGCGAGAGGATCTGGCAGGACCGCTGGGGACGCTGATCCGCCCTGCCACGTCGGGCGGAAAAGACACCGTCGTCCGGCGAAAGCCGGGACCCAATAACCACAACTATTTATGTGGAGATGCGCTGTAGCTCCAGTCTGCTCATGCAGGACCCGCGGTGTTTATGGATCCCGGGTCGCGCTCGCTCCACTCGCTTTCCCGGGACGACACCATTCGTTTCATCAGCTATTTGTCTCGTCAGCTGTGGCGCTAAGACAACACTCAAAGCAAAACTAACGGTTGTGGTTGGCGCGAATTCGCTCGTGCCACGGTTCTGCCGCCATTGCCGCGCGAGCTTGATGCAGCTTGGGCGGAGGCGCACAGAACATGCGTTCCATCGGCGGTGTTAGTAAATCTGTTAGTGCAAGCGGGCGCGGTCAGTCGGCTCGTCTTGCTTCTGATCCCAGTGCGCGTGGCTGTTATATCTTCATGCGGACGACAGGGATCATCCTGATCGCGGCATCGCTCGGCGCCTGCGCGCAGACATCGGTCTCACAACAAGCCGGCCGCTTCGCGACGAGCCGGGAGGCTTCGCTCGAACCGCGGCACGCGTTTCGGCCTGTACATAAGCCGGTCTCCGTGGTGCGGCTCCGCGAGCCCGAACACAGCCAGCCAGCAAAGCGCGTCGCGCTCGCGTCGACAGGCAGCTCGCGGGGCCTTGCCAGCTTCTACAGCGAGGGGCAGGAGACGGCGAGCGGCGAGCGGTTCGATCCGCATGAGCTGACAGCGGCGCATCCGACGCTGCCATTCGGCACGCGCCTGCAGGTGACCAATGTCGCGACCGGCAAGTCCGTGACGGTGCGGGTCAATGACCGCGGCCCGTTCGTGAAGGGGCGCGTGGTCGACGTGTCCTATTCGGCCGCGCAGGCGCTCGGCATGGTGCATGCCGGCGTCGCCGACGTGAAGGTCGACGTGATGCGGTAGCTCGCGGTATTCGTCATTGCGAGCGAAGCGAGGCAATCTAGAACCGAGCAGAAAGTCTGGATTGCTTCTTCGCTGACGCTCCTCGCAATGACGAAACACGATGTGTAGGGTGGGCAAAGCGAAGCGTGCCCACCATCTACTACTGCGACACACCGGACGGTGGGCACGACGCTTCAACGTCTATCGTCTGGGATTACGGCTGTCGAACGCGCCTTTGGCCACCCTACACGCGCCAATAAGCTACGCGTAAAACTCAACGCATCAACTTCGCCACCAGCTCGACATGCGCCGTGTGGCGGAACTGATCGACCGGGACCACCGTGTCGAGCTTGTAGCCGCCTTCGATCAGCATCCTGATGTCGCGCGCGAAGGTGGTGACGTTGCAGGACACGGCAATGACCACCGGCACCTTGCTGGCCGCGAGCTGCTTGACCTGCGCCTCTGCGCCCTGGCGCGGCGGATCGAACACGACGGCGTCGTAGTCGCGCATCTCCTGCGGCATCAGCGGCCGGCGGAACAGGTCGCGCGTCTCGGCCTTGACTGGCTTCAGGCCCGATGTCGTCGCCACCGCCTTTTGCAGCGCCGCCACCGCGCCGGCATCGCTGTCGAGCGCGGTAACGCGTGCGCGAGATGCAAGCCGCAAGGCAAAGGGACCGACGCCGCAAAACAGATCGGCAACGTGCTTGGCCTTGCCGATCCGTTCGCCGACCAGGGCCGCCAGCGTCTCCTCGCCGGCGACGGTGGCCTGCAGGAACGAGCCCGGCGGCAGGGTGACGCGCGCTGCACCGATATTGATCTCAGGCGCGTTGCGCATCAGCACCAGCTCGCCGTGGCGCGTCAGCCGCGCCAGCCGGTGCTGCTCGGTGAGCTTTGACAGCGCAGCGATGCGCGGCGGCGCCAGCGGGCCGGAGCCGCGGATGTCGATATCGAGGCCGTTGTTAGTCGCCGTCGCCTGGATGTCGAGCGGCTTCCCGGTCGGCTTCAGCGCTTCCGCCAGCGCCCAGGCCGCTTCCAGCGAACCTTTCAGGCCGGGATCGAGGATCGGGCAGCGGTCGATCGGAATGATGTCATGGCTGCCAGCCGCGCTGAAGCCGACTTTGAGGATCTCGCGCGTGCCCATGCGCGCATGGAAGGTGGCGCGACGCCGGCCGGCGCCGTGCGCATCGATCAGCGGCGCGACCTCGCAGTCGATCTTGGCGGCGCGCAGCGTCTCCACCACGATGCTGCGTTTCCAGGCCTGATAGCTCTCCGGCTGCCAATGCTGGATGGCGCAGCCGCCGCAGATGCCGAAATGCGGGCAGAACGGCGCGATGCGCTGCGGGCTCAGCGTGTCCACAGCGAGCAGTTTGCGGCGCTCCGGCTGGCCCGGGATGGCGGCGGCCTCAACGGTCTCGCCGGCCAACGTGTACGGCACGTACTGCGCCTGGCCTGATGTGAACGAAACACCGTCGCCGCGATGGCCGACATGATCGATCAGCAGGCGTTCAACCATTGCGGCGCGCTCCGAGGAAGAACTCGGCATTGCCGTCGCCGCCTTTGATCGCGGACGGAAACACCTCGATGTTGGTGCAGCCGAGCGAGGCCGCAAAGGCCGCGATGTCGTCGCAGACCTGTTGGTGCACGTTACTGTCCTTGATGATGCCGCCCTTGCCGTGTGCGCCTTGCGCCTCAAACTGCGGCTTGATCAGCGCAAGGAGGCTCATCGGCGAGGCGGCCAGTGACAGCGCTACTGACAGCACGGTTTTCAGCGAGATGAAGCTGACGTCGATCACGACCACGTCGGGCCGCTGCGGCAGTCGCTTGCCGTCATAGGCGCGGATATCGGTCTGCTCCATCGACACGATGCGGGAATGACCGTGCAACGACTGATGTAACTGATCGCGGCCGACATCGACCGCAAACACCAGCGCCGCGCCGTTGGCGAGCAGCACCTCGGTGAAGCCGCCGGTGGAGGCGCCGACGTCGAGGCAGACATGGTCCTCGATCTCTATCGGGTATTGCTCGAGCGCCGCCTGCAACTTGACGCCGCCGCGTGAAACAAAAGGATGCGCCGGCTCGGCCTGCAGCACCGCATCGACGGGAACCGTCTCGGATGCTTTCGCCACCACCTTGTCATTGGCTATGACGAGGCCGGCCTCGATCGCCGCCTGCGCCCGTGCGCGGCTTTCGAACAGGCCACGCTCGACCAGCAGAATATCGGCACGTTTGCGGGAAGGAGTCATGGTCGTTTTGGACTCAGGCGTTGAGAAGTTTAGTCGCTATCAGGACATCGTAGCCTGCATGAGCGAAGCGATATGCAGGGGTCATCCCGGGTATCGCTTGCGCTCACTGGACCACCTTGTGAGTATCGCAGCTCGTGGGGTGGGCAAAGCGACCGCCGTGCGGCGCCTGCGCACCGTTACAGGCAAGATGCGAAATGGTGGGCACGCTTCGCTTTACCCACCCTACAACTCTCGTTCACTTTGTCAGCAGCCTCTCCGCCGCAAGACGCACGCAGGTCTCGAACGCCTCGAGATCATGCCAGATGTCGGTCGGCCGTCCGCGCGGCGCGACCAGCGGACAGCCATGCAGATCCAGCGCATGGATCACCATCAGATTGTCGCCGTGGCCGAAATCCTCGACGGTCAGGCCGTCGGCGTCGATCAGCCGGCCATCCTCAGCACGTACCGCGGTGAAGCGGCGGGCACGGTCGGCATAAACAGACGGATCGTTGGAATAGCCGAGACAGAGCTTGCCACGCCCTGCCATATAGCCGAGCTCATAGACGGTGCCGGCATCGGCGCCGGGGCCACGGAACGGCGTCAAATTGGCGATGATCGCGTCCGCCGCGCCCATCATCGCCTCGTTGCCGCTGAAGATGTCGAGCGACACCGTATGCGCGGCGAGATCGACGGTGTTGTCCAGCGGATAAAGCCCGCTCAGGCCATATTGCGCGCAGATCGCGGCTTTGCGGCGGCCGACCTCAAGGGCATCCGGCAGGAACACGTCGGGACCTGCCAGATATATTTTCCTCATTGTCGATCACCGCGACAGCGGCTCAGGCGAGCTTGACGGTTTCCGTCTTGACGTCCTTGCCGAGCGTCTCGAACACCTTGGCGACGATGCCCTTGGCATCGAGACCAGCACGGCCATACATCGCCGCCGGCGTGTCATGATCGAGGAACTCGTCGGGCAGCACCATCGCGCGCATCTTCAGGCCACCGTCGAGCATGCCCTGATCGGCGAGATACTGCATCACGTGCGAGCCGAAGCCGCCGATCGCGCCTTCCTCGATCGTGATCAGGATGTCGTGCTCGCGCGCGAGCTTGAGGATGAGCTCCTCATCCAGCGGCTTCATGAAGCGGGCGTCAGCAATCGAGGCGGAGAGGCCATGTGCGGCGAGCTCGTCGGCCGCCTTCTCGCACTCGCCGAGACGGGTGCCGAAGGAGAGCAGGGCGACCTGCTTGCCCTGGCGGATCATGCGACCCTTGCCGACCTCGAGGGGAATACCGACTTCCGGCATCTCGACGCCGCGGCCTTCGCCGCGCGGATAGCGCACTGCGCTCGGCTTGTCGTTGATCGCGACCTGGGTGGCCACCATATGCACGAGCTCGGCCTCGTCGGAGGCGGCCATGATCACCATGTTCGGCAGGCAGCCGAGATAGGCGTTGTCGAACGAGCCGGCGTGGGTCGCCCCGTCGGCGCCGACGAGGCCGGCGCGGTCGATGGCGAAGCGGACGGGCAGGTTCTGGATCGCGACGTCGTGGACGATCTGGTCGTAGCCGCGCTGCAGGAAGGTCGAATAGATCGCGCAGAACGGCTTGTAGCCTTCGGAAGCGAGACCCGCCGCGAAAGTCACGGCGTGCTGCTCGGCGATGCCGACGTCGAAAGTTCTTTTAGGGAAGGCCTTGTTGAAGATGTCGACGCCCGTGCCCGACGGCATGGCCGCGGTGATGGCGACGATCTTCTCGTCCTTCTCGGCTTCCTTGACGAGGCTCTGGCCGAACACGTTCTGATAGGCCGGTGCATTCGGCTTGGCCTTGGCC
>NZ_JBARGP010000704.1:0-4028 GCF_049798375.1 Bradyrhizobium sp. | reverse complement strand
GCTGTCGATGATCCAGGCCGACTGGACCAATGCGGCATCCGGCCCGCTGAAATGGCTGGCGCCGCTGCTCTACGCCGCGGTGCTGATGCTGCACGCCGACCGCGGCGAACTGATCGAGGCGGCGACGCAGGCGTTCCGCGTCATCCTGCCCGTCATCGGCCTCTATGCCATCTACCAGTATGTCGATCCGCCGGCATGGGATCGCTACTGGATGGAGTTCGCACCGATCATCTCGATCGGGCAGCCGGTGCCCTATGGCGTGCGCTCGTTCTCGACGATGAATGCGCCGGCGGCCTATGCCAGCTTCACCGCGGCCGGGCTACTTCTGATCGCGCTGTCGAAGCGTCCATGGCCGGCGCTGCTGGCGGCGTTGCCCGCGGTGCTCGGCCTGCTGCTGTCGATGTATCGCACCGCCTGGATCTCGCTCGCGGCGGGGCTGTTGTTCTGTCTGCTGTTCGCGCAGACGCGGCGGCGCACCGGCCTTATCCTGGCCGGCATCGCGGTGGCCGTGGTATTGGCGGCGACCCTGACGCCGTTCGGCGACGTCGTCGCCGACCGCCTCTCCTCGCTCGGTGAAGGCACCCAGGACGGCAGCGCACAGGAGCGGCTCGGGGAATTCCTGACGCTGTGGAATCAGCCGGACAGCTCGCTGTTCGGCACCGGCTTCACCGTCACCGATGTCGGCTCGGCCGGCGCCATGCCGGTCGACGGCATGATCATCGCTTGCTGGCTTATCATGGGCATCGTGGTCGGCGGCTTCTGCCTCGCCGCGCTCGTCTGGGCGATCGGCAATGCGCTCGCCGTTGCCTCCACGGACGGCGCGCCGGAGGCCGTCCTGATTGGCGCGCTGGCGCTCGGCGCTTTCGTGCAGGCGCCACTTGCTAACATCACGTCAGGCGAGAACGGCTTCCTGTTCTGGACCTTCGCCGTGCTGCTGGCGCCGCGATCCGCCGGGGAGGGCGCGACGTGAGCGGCCGCCAGCCCTTGTCGCGGCGCTTCAGCGCCATCCTGATCGGCGCGCTGGCGAGCAAGGTGCTCGGCTGCGCAATGATTCCGATGCTGGTGATCCTGGTGCTCGGCTTCGTGATCCAGGGCCAGCTCGAAGGATTGCTGCAACGGCTGTTCGCCGGCGGGATCGCTGATCTGGGCTGCCTTGCGCTCGCGGTCGCGCTGCTGACGCCGTCGATCGTCAATGGCCTGTTCAGGCAGCTTCGCAGATCATTCTGATTGAGAGGAGAGCTCGGTTGACCCTTGCGGCTCTGACCATAACGAAGGCCATGATGGCGACCAATTCTCTGATCATGCCGCTGGCGAGCGCTGCCGACCGGGTGGTCGGCCCCCGCGGATGCATGCTGACGTTTCATCGCGCGGCTCCGGCGGCGGATTGGGACAAGCTGCCGAATCGCGATTTCTACATCGATCTGGATTTCCTCGACCGTTTCCTCGGCTACGTCAGGGCGCGGGGCTGGGACGTGGTGACCGTGACGGATGCGCTGCGCAGAACGGCCGATGCCGACGATCGCAGCCGCTACGTCAATTTCTCGATCGATGATTGCTATCGCGACACGTATGAGCAGGTCGTGCCGCTGTTCCGCCGGCACAACGTGCCGGTCACGTTGTATGTGACGACCGGAATCCCCGACGGAACGCTGCCGCTGTGGGCGGCGGGGCTCGAAGATGCCCTGCTGCACCGCGAGCGTGTAGTCGTCGGCGGCGAAATCCTGACGCTCGCCACGTCGGATGAGCGGCGCGCGGCCTTTGCACGCATCGCCTCTGCCTGGGACGGGCCGGAAGCCGGCGACCGCTATGCCGCGTTCTGCGCCGCCAACGGCATCGACGGTGCGGAGATGCATTGGAAGCACGCGATCTCCTGGTCGATGCTGGAAGAGCTTGCGACGGATCCGCTGATCGAGATCGGGGCGCATACGGTTACGCACGCGCGGATCTCCGCGCTAGGCCAGGACGAAGCGCTGACGGAGCTTGCTCAATCGCGCCGGCGGCTGCGCGAGCGGCTCGGCATCGCGGCCGAGCACTTCGCGTTTCCCTATGGCCGCGCGGCCGATTGCGGACCGCGCGACTTCGCACTGGCGCGTCAGGCCGGCTTTGCGAGCGCCGCGACCACCAGCAAGGGCCTGGTGCGTCCCGGGCAGGATGTATTGTCGCTGCCGCGCAACACCATGAACGGCGCGCACCGCCATGTGGCACTCATGGAGATGCACCTGAAGGGAATCAGCGGCATCGCAGCGAAGGTGATCGGACGTGTCTGATATCAGACCATTGCGGATCGTATCGATTGCGCATCCGGCTGCCAGCAGCGAGGCCGGCCGGCTGCGTTATCGCTATCTGGCCTCCAAGCCGAATATCGATCTCCATCTGGTCATTCCTTCCGTCTGGAAGGAGTTCGGCCGCACCATGATCGCCGAGCAGGCGCGCGATGAGGGCTTCCCCGTTCACGTGCTGCCAATCGGCCTGGCCGAGAGCGGGCCGATGAAATGGTATCTGCACTTCTATCCGGGCCTGCGTCGGCTGTTGCGCAAGCTCGATCCCGACGTCATCCATCTCTGGGAGGAGCCGTGGAGCGTCGTCGCGATGCAGGCGCAGCTTATGCGCGGGCGCGCCGCGCTGGTGCTCGAGGTCGACCAGAATATCCTCAAGCGACTGCCGCCGCCGTTCGAAGCAATGCGCCGCTTAGTGTTGTCGCGGACCGATCACATCCTGTCGCGCAGCCCGGACGCGACCGAAGTGGTGCGTGCGTGCGGCTACGCAGGGCCGGTGACGCCGATCGGCTATGGCGTCGATCTCGGGACCTTCGTGCCTGATCCGCAGCCAGCGGCCGCGCCTTCCAACCGACAGCTGCGGCTCGGTTATGTCGGGCGGCTGATCGAGGAGAAGGGGCTCGATGATGCGCTGGATGCGCTCGCCGGTACTGCGTCGCCGGTAACGCTGAGCATCATGGGCGAAGGACCGGATGAAGTCCGCTTGCGCGGACGCGTCGCGGCGCTGGGGCTCGGCGACCGGGTCGATGTTCGCGGCTGGGGTTCGCCGCTGCAGGTCGCCGATTTCCTGCGAGGCCTGGATGCCGTGGTGCTGCTGACGCGCACCACGAAGGCCGTACGTGAGCAGTTCGGCCGCGTGATCATCGAGGCACAGGCCTGCGGCATTCCCGTGATCGGCTCGAATTGCGGCGCCATTCCCGACGTGGTCAGCGATGGCGGCTGGATCGTGCCGGAGCGTGATCCCGAAAGCTTGCGCCTGCTGCTCGACACGCTTTCCGCCGACCGGACGCAGGTCCATGCCAAGGCGCGCGCCGCGCGCGCCAATGTGCTGGCGCGCTTCAGCTATGACGCGGTCGCCACCGCGTTGGTGAGCGCCTGCCGTGCCGCGTTCTCCGACCATCGGCCGCGGGCGGTCGCCAAGCACGCAACGCTCGGTGTGCGTTGCTGACGTCAGGCCGATTGCGGCAGCGTGACCGGATGCTGTTGCTTCGCCGCGCCGATCTCGCGCAGCAGGGCGATGTATTGCTCACCGACGCTGTCCCAGCCATAGCCTTGCGCGGTCGCTCGCGCGCCCTGCTGCATGCGGCTCATCAGTGCCGGCTCGGCGAAGGCCGCCGCGATCTTGCGGGCGATGTCATCGGCATCGGCTGCGATCCGGAAGCCGTTCTCGCCATCGTGCAGATAGTCCTCGATACCGCCGGCCGGCGTCGCGAACACCGGCAGTCCGCAGGCCATCGCCTCCATGCAGACCAGCGAGAACGTCTCGTACGCCGTCGGCAGCACGAAGGCGTCGGCGGCGGAATAGAGCTGCGGCATATCCGTGCGGGCGCCAGCGAAAACGAGGCGGCCCCGCGCCCTGTGCGCGAGCTTGCGGTAAGGCGCGGCGTGGTCGGACCCGACCACGAGCAGCCAGGTGTCGTCACCGAGCCGTTCCAGTGCGCCGATCAGGTGGGCGAGACCCTTGCGCTGGAATTCATGGCCGGCGAACAGCAGCAGCTTGGCATCCGGCGGAATGCCGAATTCGCAGCGAAT
>NZ_JBARGP010000703.1:0-6368 GCF_049798375.1 Bradyrhizobium sp. | reverse complement strand
CGGATAGAGCGCGTAGGACTGGAACACCATCGACAGCCCCAGCTTGGCCGGCGGCACGTCGACGACGTTCTTGCCGTCGATCAGGATCTTGCCGCCGGAGACGTCCTCCAGGCCGTCGATGAGGCGGAGCAGCGTGGTCTTGCCGCAGCCGGATGGACCGACGAACACGACAAAAGCGCCGTCTGGAATATCGAGATCGGCGCCCTTGATGATGTGGACGGGACCGAACGATTTCTGCATGCCTTGCAATGTAATCTGACCCATGGTCCAGCCCCCCGTTACTTCACTGCACCGAATGTCAGCCCGCGCACGAGCTGCTTCTGGCTGAACCAGCCGATGATCAGGATCGGCGCCACCGCCAGCGTCGACGCCGCCGACAGCTTCGCCCAGAACAATCCTTCCGGACTGGAATAGGAAGCGATGAAGGTGGTCAGCGGCGCGGCGTCCAGGGTGGACAGGTTCAAGGTCCAGAACGCCTCGTTCCAGGCGAGGATCAGATTGAGCAGGAAGGTCGAGGCCAGCCCCGGGATCGCCATCGGCGTCAGCACATAGATCAGCTCGCGGCCGACCGTGGCACCGTCCATCCGCGCCGCCTCCAGGATGTCCTTCGGGATTTCCTTGAAATAGGTGAAGAGCATCCAGATCACGATCGGCAGATTGCCGAGGCAGAGGATGAAGATCAGCCCGGCCCGGGTGTCGAGCAGCCCGAAATACTTGTAGATCAGGTAGATCGGCACCAGCACGCCAACCGGCGGCATCATCTTGGTCGACAACATCCAGAGCAGGATGTCCTTGGTGCGCTTGGTCGGCGAGAATGCCATCGACCACGCCGCCGGGACGGCGATCAACAGCGCAATCAGCGTCGAGCCGCCGGCGATGATGATCGAGTTCAGCGCATGATGCAGGTAGTCGCTACGCTCCTGCACGGTGGCGTAGTTCTCGGTGGTCCAGTGGAAGAACAGGAATGAGGGCGGCGTGGCGAACGCCTCGAGCTCGGTCTTGAAGCTCGTCAGCACCATCCACAGGATCGGAAAGAAGATCAAAAAGCCGACCAGCCATGCGCCGGCGGTCGAAACGACGACGCTCGTTGTGGTGACCTTGCGTGCCATGGCTCTCAAGCCTCCAAATTGCGGCCGACGACCCGCACCAGGAAGAACGCGACGATATTGGCGATAACGACGGCGACGAGACCGCCCGCAGAGGCGTTGCCGACGTCGAACTGGATCAGCGCCTGGGAGTAGACCAGGAAGGCGATGTTGGTGGTCTCCAGGCCCGGCCCGCCGCCGGTGGTGACGAAAATCTCGGCAAACACGGTGAGCAGAAAGATGGTCTCCATCAGGATCACGACCGTGATCGGCCGCGCTAAGTGCGGCACGGTGAGATAGATGAAGCGCGACAGCGCGCTGGCGCCATCCATCTCGGCGGCCTCCTTCTGCTCTTCATCGAGCGACTGCAGCGCGGTCAGCAGGATCAGCGTCGCGAAGGGCAGCCACTGCCAGGCGACGATCAGGATGATCGAGAACAGCGGCAAGTCGGTGAACCAGTCGATCGGCGTCAGCCCGAACGATGTCGCGATCCAGGCGAACAGGCCGGAGACCGGATGCATCAGCAGGTTCTTCCAGACTAGCGCGCTCACGGTCGGCATCACGAAGAACGGCGCGATCACCATCAGGCGGACGAAGTTGCGGCCGACCACCGGCTGGTCCATCAGCAGCGCGATGGGAATGCCGAGCCCGATCGTCAGCAGCAGCACCGAGCCGACCAGCACCAGCGTGTTCTGCAGCGATGCCAGGAAGGCAGGATCGGTCAGGAAATACTTGAAATTCTCCAGGCCGACGAAGCTCTCGGTACCGGGATCAAGCAGGCTGTAATGCAGGGTCGAGAAGTAGATCGTCAGCGCTAGCGGCACGATCATCCAGATGAAAAGCAGCAGCACGGCCGGCGACAGCAGCGTCCGCGCCAAGGTTTGCGTCTGTCTGGTGGCCATGCCTTGCTCCCGTGTGTCGTCATTGCGAGCGAAGCGAAGCAATCCAGTGCCAGGAAGAAAGTCTGGATTGCTTCGTCGCTTTGCTCCTCGCAATGACGGCGTTCATGAAGAGCCCGTCGCGCGGAGAGCGAGCAAAAGCGCTTTGGAGGACGTAAAAGAAAAGGCGGCCATCCCGGGACCGGGTCGAGGGATGGCCGCAGGTAATCAGCTCGGGAGGAATTCGTTGAGCTGATTCCGAGGCGCGCCTACTTGATATAGCCGGCGCGCTTCATCTCGCGTTCGGTCGCCGACTGGGCTGCGGCCAGCGCTGCATCGACCGAAATCGAGCCTGCGAGCGCGGCCGAGAATTGCTGGCCGACCGTGGTGCCGATACCCTGGAATTCCGGGATCGCGGCATATTGCACCCCGACATAAGGCACCGGCTTCACCGTCGGATGGTTCGGATCAGCCGCATCGATCGATGCCAGCGTCATCTTCGCGAACGGCGCAGCTTTCAGATAGTCCTCGTTCTTGTAGAGCGAGGTGCGGGTGCCCGGCGGCACGTTGGCCCAGCCTTCCTTCGAGGCGACGAGCTTGGTGTAGTCCTTGCTAGTCGCCCAGGCGATGAACTTCTCGGCCGCGTCGACCTTCTTGGAGCCGGCGGGGATCGCGAGATTCCAGGCCCACAGCCAGTTGGCGTTCTTGCCGAGGCCATTGTTCGGCGCCAGCGCGAAGCCGACCTTGTCAGCGACCTTGGAGTCCTTCGGGTTGGTCACGAAGGAAGCGGCCACTGTGGCATCGATCCACATCGCGCACTTGCCGGCGTTGAACAGCGCCAGATTCTCGTTGAAGCCGTTCGAGCTCGCGCCGGGAGGGCCCGCGTCCTTCATCAGGTCAACATAGGTCGTCAGCGTCTTCTTCCATTCCGGCGTGTTGAACTGCGGCTCCCACTTCTCGTCGAACCAGCGTGCACCGAAGGAGTTGGACATCGCGGTCAGGAACGCCATGTTCTCGCCCCAGCCGGCCTTGCCACGCAGGCAGATGCCGTAAACGCCGGCTGATTTGTCCGTCAGCTTCTTGGCGGCATCGATCACGAAGTCCCAGGTCGGGCTTTCCGGCATCTTCAAGCCGGCCTTGTCGAACAAATCGGTGCGATACATCACCATGGAGCTCTCGCCGTAGAACGGGGCGGCATACAGTTTGCCGTCGACGGAGACCGCGTCCTTGATCTTGGGCAGAATGTCGTTGGCATCGTAATCCGCGCCGAGCTTGTCCAGCGGCACCAGCCAGTTCTTCTTGGCCCAGATCGGCACTTCATAGGTGCCGATGGTCAGCACGTCGAACTGACCGCCCTTGGTGGCGATGTCGGTGGTGACGCGCTGGCGCAGCACGTTCTCTTCCAGAGTTACCCATTTCACGGTGATGTCCGGATTGGCCTTGGTGAATTCACCAGTCAGGCCCTGCATCCGGATCATGTCGCCATTGTTGACAGTGGCGATGGTGAGCGTGGTCTCGGCGAATGACGGCGCCGCCATTGCGAGTGCGGCCGCGCCCATGAGGGCGCCCAAAGCAACTTTCGCAGTGAAGATAGTCTTCACGGTTGTCCTCCCTCTCCCCGCGCGATTTTGAACATATGCTCACGCGTTGGGCTTATGTTCACTCCAGAGTGGAGGCTTTGTCAAGCTTGCTGCCGCGCCTTGTAGTTGTGCAACGCGATATTACTCACGCGTGCGACGACGCAGCGCGACACAGCACACGGTCATGTTCAGGCGAGGATCGCGTGTGCGGTGGCTTCGTCGGTGATGAGGCCGTTGATGAGGTGGCCGGTCAGCGCTGCGCGGATGGCGTGAATCTTCGCTGGTCCCAGCGCGGCTGCGATCGTCATCGTCTTCGCCGGCACATCCGGCGGGATGCTAGTGAGGCGGCGGTTGGTGCCGCCCTTGATCAGCCTGCCCTTGGCGTCATAGGCCCAGCCGGTGATCTCGCCGACCGCGCCCAGCCGCATCATCTCGGTCAGTTCCTCGCGGGTGACGAAGCCGTCGACATGCATCTGCGCTTTCTGGTCCATCTGGCCGATACCGATCAGCTTCACATCCGCCCTGTCGGCGACCGCCTTCACCTTCGCAATCGCATCGATCCGGGCCATGCGGTCGCGCTCGTCCTGCGTCTCCATCAGGAACGGCAACGGCATCGGGTAGTGCCGCGCGCCGGTGCGGTCGGCGAGCCGGCCGACCGTATCGAAAAAGCTTGCCGAGCCGTCGGCCAGGATATTGCCGACCAGGGACACGATCTGATGCTCCGGGCGATCGATCGGCGACACCCGCTCGACCGCGGCGCGCACCGCACGTCCGGTGCCGAGCGCGATGATGACCGGCGTCTCGGAGCGCAAAGTCAGTTCGAGCAGGTTGGCGCAACGCTCGGCGATCCCGGCGGCGGCCGAGGGCGCGGCGGGATCGGTCGGCACCACGTCGCAATGCACCAGGTCGAAGCGGCTCTTGAGCTGCGCTGATAGCTCCATGCAAGAGGCGATCGGATGCTCGAGGCGGAAGGTGATCAGCCGTTCGGCCAGGCACAGCGACACCAGCCGTTGCGCCGAGGCGCGCGACACCTGCAGCATTTTTGCGATTTCATCCTGGGTGTGGCCGGCGATGAAATAGAGCCAACCGGCGCGTGCGGCGTCGTCGAGCCGGGATTTATCATTGTCGCCGGTAGCCATGACGCCGCTTTCGATCCTCCCAATGCCCTTGCATCCGCCGCCCCCGGTCCAACCCGCGGTCGCGGAACCCGAAACAGAACATATGCCCAAGCGTCGGGCAATAGTTCTCTTGCCTGGAGCGCCACACGCGTTCCCGCTCCGATCTGGCAGCAAGCATCCCGCCCGGCGCAACGCGGCCACGCCGCCGTCGCCGTGGCGGGATGGGGCCAGATACTTAGATCTGCACCGATGAAGAAAATCGTCATCGTGCACCCGCGCCGGGTACCCCCCGTCTTCGTATGCCGCAAATGCCTCAAGCGCAGCCGCGATGCCAAGGAGATCAAGCGCGCGTTGAAATCGGAGACCAAACGGCGCGCCGGCGGCCAGTTAAAGCCGGCGCGCGTGATTCAGACCAGTTGCTTCGGCATCTGCCCGAAGCGGGCGGTGGTTATGACTGGGGGCGCTGCGGCCGGCGCCGGCGGCTATGTGTTGGTTTCATCCGATACGGAAGTCCCGGCGGCGCTCGCGCGGCTGCAGGACGGACAGCAACTCAGTAAGCCGCAGTCCTGAGACGCGGCACGATCATGCCTCGTCATCCGTCTCATCTGACAGAACCACAACCGTGCGCTCGGCGATGTTGCGCATCAGGCCGATCCGGGTGAGGTCGTACCCCTCCAGCACGGCGCGTGCCACGATCGCGAGATCGGTCCAGGACATCTCGTACTCATCAGGCGCCTCGCGCATCCACAGCGCGGTCTGCACGAACAGCTCGGCCCATTGCTTGCGACGCACTGCGATGGCGCCGTCCCCGAGCAGGAGCTCCGTGACGAACTGTTCGTGCGCGCGCCGGCTGACGCTTCGCATCTTCTCCCGCAGTTCCGCATCGTCCTCGAACCAGGAGTCCTCGATCTCCTCGAGACCCAGGATGACATCGCTGTCTGCCAGGACGATGTCGACCGCTTCGGGGTCACGGAGGTCCTCGGGCAGTTCGGCGATCAATTGGTCGAGCGCCTCGCGGAAATAGATCTGTTGCGGCTGCCAATCGGCGCCGCCGATCACCTCCGCGACTTCGAGCAGGCCAGCCAGCGGCACCTTGCCGCTCGCGAGGGTCTGGGCCAAATGATGTGATACCATGCGATCGAGATAAGGTCGCCCGACGTCCAGCATCCGCACCCCGCCGCCGGTGGCCTCGACCGCGTACGCAACCGCGCGGGACGTCTGCGGATCGGTCGTGAACGCGTCGACGATGCCGTTCCTGGTCAGGATCGACGACAGTCGCTTCCGGCGGCCGGCAGGCGAGAGCAGGTGGAACAGCTGGGCATTTGAGCCATCGACTGGACTGGCCCGCAGCGCGTTCACCACAGTTTTATCCCAGGCCGCACAGGCGACGCCTGCCGCCCGCATCTTCTGGATGATGGCATCGACCTCGGGGCGCTCGTGCTCGGGCCGCCAGTTACGCATCGCGAAGTGCTCGTCAGTTCCGTCTCTGACCCAGGCGCTCGGCCGCGTTTCGCGCCCCATACAACTCGATTCGGAACGCAAGGGATCGTGCGGCCGCAGCGACCTCAGCGCTGAGGCTGGCGCGTAGCGCCTTGATCAGTCCCTCGGCAGTCAGGTCCTTCGCCTGCGGCCCCCGGGCTCCAATTCCCAGTTTCGTCACGCGCCGCGCCCAGTAATACTGGTCGTAGTTGTGAGGCACGACAACCT
>NZ_JBARGP010000702.1:0-2024 GCF_049798375.1 Bradyrhizobium sp. | reverse complement strand
CGCATCGCGCGGCCGACGAAATAGCCGTTGTTGAGGATGTTGTGGTGGGTCAGCGTGACGCCCTTCGGCGAGCCGGTGGTGCCGCTGGTGAACTGGATGTTGACGGGATCGTCGAACTGCAGCGCCTCGCCGAGCGCTGCAAGCTCGGCACGATGGCGGTCGCCGCCCATCTCCGCGATATCAGCGAACGGGATCGCGCCTGGTGCCGCCGGGCCGCCGATCTGGATCACCGCCCGCAATTGCGGCAGCCGCGCGGCGCGCAACTGTCCGGGCTGCGAGGTCGCGAGCTCCGGCAGCAGCGTATTCAGCATCTCCATGTAGTTGGAGGTCTTGAAGGCGGTCGCGGTGACGATTGCCGCGCAGCCGACCTTATGGAGCGCGAATTCCAGCTCGGTCAGGCGATAGGCCGGATTGATCGTCACCAGGATCAGGCCCGCCTTCGCGGCCGCGAACTGCGTCAGCGTCCATTCGGGCCGATTGAGCGACCAGATGCCGATGCGCTCGCCGCGCGTGAGGCCGAGCGCGATGAAGCCGGCGGCCAGCGCATCGACCCGCTCTGCGAATTCGCGCCAGCTCCAGCGCACATCGTGGCTTGGCGAAATCAGTGCCGGGCGATCGCCCCAGCGCGCGCGGGCCCGGTCGAGGCTGTTGCCAATGGTATCGCCGAGCAGCGGCACATCGCTGATGCCGCACACATAGCTAGACGCCTTCTCCACCATGTCCAGTTCCTCCCTTTGGCGCGGCAACGCGACGGCCCTGAGACCGTCGCGCTATCCATTTTTGGGATATCCTAGCTGCGCCGGGAGGAGCCCGCTAGGCCGCCTTTTGGCCACCGGCCGCATCGAGCCCGGCATAGATGCCGCGTTCGAAGCCGGCGAATGCCGCGAGGCAGTGCTGGTCCGCGAATGGCAGCAACTGCATCAGGATCACGCCGGTGATGTCGCGCGCCGGGTCGATCCAGTAATAGGTGTTGGCGAGCCCGGCCCAGGCGAGGCTGCCGGCGCTGCGGCCCTCCGGCGTCGCCTGTGTGTTGATCATGAAGCTCAGGCCCCACTTCTTGACGATGCCGGGATAGAGATCGACGTCGTTGGTCACGCTGGGGATCGCCGCGACCATCTTCGTCATTTCGAGCTCGCCGATTTGGTTCTCGCTCATGGTCGCCACCGTCTCCGGCCGCAGCAGCCGGTTTCCGTTGCCCTCCCCTTTGTTCAGGATCATGCGGGTGAACCGGATGTAGTCGCCGGCGGTGCCATAGAGACCGCCGCCGCCCATGTGGAATTCCGGCTCCTGCTCGAGCTCGAACGGGATCGGGGCTAGCGCGCCCTCGGGCGTGCGCGCATGCATGCCGACCAGCCGCTCGCGTTGCAGCGGCCCGAGCTTGAAAGCCGTGTCGGTCATGCCGAGCGGAGCAAAGATGTGGTCGCGCAGATAGGCGTCGAGCCGCTGGCCGCTCGCCGCCTCGACCGCCTTGCCGACGAAATCGATGTTGCTGCCATATTCCCAGCGGGTGCCGGGATCGGAGGCCAGCGGTGTCTTCAGCGCATCGTTCCTGCAGGTGATAATCCCGGGTAGTCCCGCCTTCTCGACATAGACGACCATGTTGTTGTTCCACATGTCGTAGCAGAAGCCGGCGGTGTGGGTCATCAGATGCCGCAGCGTGATCTCGGTCTTGGCCGGGCGCAGGATTGGATCGCCATTGGCATCGAAGCCATCCAGCACCTGCGGCGACGCCAGGTCGGGCAGCAACTTCCCGATCGGCCCGTCCAGCGACAGCTTGCCCTGCTCGACCAGCTGCATCGCGCCGGCACAGGTGACCGCCTTGGTCATCGAGGCGATCCAGAACACGCTGTCCAGCGTCATCGGCGCGTCCTTGGCGAGGTCGCGTTTGCCGAACGCACCCTCATAGATTAGCTCGCTGCCGGTCGCAGCGATCGCGACCGCGCCGGGGATCTCGCCCGCTTCGGTCATCCCGGCCAATAGCCGGTCGATCTCCGTCTTGCTCTGCATAGGTTACCTCCCGTTTT
>NZ_JBARGP010000701.1:0-1911 GCF_049798375.1 Bradyrhizobium sp. | reverse complement strand
GCGCGGCATTGGCGCGGCTGTAGTCGACCGCCGCTCCGACGAAGGTCAGGATCGGAATCAGCGCAAGGGCGAAGGTGATGGCGATGTTGCCGGATGGGTCGCTGCCGAAGCGGCGCGCGGCACGGCGGAACAGAAGCGCGAGGTATGCACGTGTCATGTCGGTCACCAGTGATGTCTCGCGGTATTTCGGTTTGCGAAGTTGAAGGGCCGGTAAATCGGGATGCAGAAATCCGGCCCAATGCCCAGGGCTGCCGGCGAACGACCGACAAAAAGGGTTCCTCGTTAAGGGCGGCTGAATCGGCTTTGAAAAATGCGGCCGATTTGATTAACCTTGATGGCTGTCGCCGGGCGGGAGTCGGTCTTGCCGGCGCTTCGGGTGGCCGTGGTTCGGACGCTTGCGGCGAGCGGGTAACTGACCCATATTCCGGAGGCCGGCCCCGATGGGACCGCCGGCTGGAGCCGGCGATCTGGAAAATGTCCGGGCAGCCAGAATGGCCCCGGTGAGGGGCAGGCGGGAAACCTCGAATTCAGGATCCCGCATCAATATCTAACGCGTGTGAAATGTCGCAGCCAACGTCCAGATTTGATCTGTCAGCGCCAAGGATGAGCAGCAACGAAAATCGGTCAGGTGGAACCGGCGGCCCGGCGACGTCAGTCATCACCAAGGTCAAGCCGAAGACCAAACGTCCGAATCTCTATCGGGTCTTGATCCTCAACGACGATTACACGCCGATGGAGTTCGTGGTCCACGTCCTGGAGAAATTCTTCCAGAAGGACGTCGAGGCCGCGACCAAGATCATGCTTCACGTGCACCATCATGGCATTGGTGAATGCGGCGTGTTCACCTACGAGATTGCCGAAACCAAGGTGACTCAGGTGATGGATTTTGCCCGCAAGCACCAGCATCCATTGCAATGTGTGATGGAGAAGAAATAGCCGCCGGCTTCTAAGCTCGAAGCAGGCAGAAGCAACGACCAGACGGCTCAATCGGCGTCGTTGGCCGTTCTCCGGAATAGTACGGTCGTTTGTCGGGAAGAATCGGCAACACCAGGCGCGATTCGAAACCAGAGCGATTCAAAGTGCCGGCCTGCCGTTCGGCCCAATCGGAACGGCTTTTGCATTAACGATCCAGTGAATGCGCGATCGAAGGGCATCAGCGGTCTTTCGTCACGTTCGGTTATATCTATATTGAGGCAAGGTTGTTGTTGCCTGACCCGGCGGCGGCGATCATGATGGCAAGGGGCCATAGAGGACGCGCATGCCGACTTTTTCTCAAAGCCTTGAACAATCCCTGCATCGTGCGCTGGCGATTGCCAACGAGCGTCATCATCAATACGCGACGCTCGAGCATCTTCTGTTGTCGCTGATCGACGACTCCGACGCGGCGGCCGTGATGCGCGCCTGCAGCGTCGATCTCGACAAGCTTCGCACGAGCCTTGTGAACTATCTCGAAACCGAATTCGAAAACCTGGTCACGGACGGCAGCGACGACGCCAAGCCGACCGCGGGTTTCCAGCGCGTGATCCAGCGCGCGGTGATTCATGTCCAGTCATCCGGCCGCGAGGAGGTGACGGGTGCCAATGTGCTGATCGCGATCTTCGCCGAGCGCGAGAGCCACGCCGCCTATTTCCTGCAAGAGCAGGACATGACCCGCTACGACGCGGTCAACTATATCAGCCATGGCATCGCCAAGCGGCCCGGCGTTTCCGAGGCGCGCCCGGTTCGCGGCGTCGACGAAGAGACCGAGGCGAAGGGCAACGACGACTCCAAGAAGAAGGGGGAGGCGCTGGAAACCTACTGTGTCAATCTCAACAAGAAGGCGCGCGACGGCAAGATCGATCCGGTCATCGGCCGTAACTCCGAGATCAACCGCGCCATCCAGGTGCTGTGCCGCCGCCAGAAGAACAACCC
>NZ_JBARGP010000700.1:0-4885 GCF_049798375.1 Bradyrhizobium sp. | reverse complement strand
GCGGCGCCGCCGGCTTGGCTCTGCGGATCGGCAATGCCGATCAGGTCGACCGCGGACGGCGTGCCGGCGCCCGCGAGATCGAGCGGCTTTAGCCCGCGCGCGCCATAAATGCGCAACAGCGCCAGCCCGTGCGCCTTGTCCTCGGCGATCCGGTCGGCGTGGCCGAAATTCGGTATCGTAATGGCGAGGCAGCTATCGGTGACATCGCGGTCGGCCAGGATGGCGCCGTCCTCGCTGACGACGATGCCGGTGCCATAGTCAACGCTACGCCGCGGCGGAGGTGCGGCGCTTACCGCAGGGAAGGGCGTGAACGCGCTCGACATCGCGATCACGACCGGCGCGACGGTGGTTTCGCTTGCCGGGTCGTAGAGAATGGTGAGGATGCGGACCTCATCGCCCTTGAAGGTGCCGCGGATGTAGAACTTCTTCGGACCTTGCAGGCCTGAGAGCACGAAGAAATCGGGCTTTACCACGCTGTACTCGACCGTGCGGCCCGGCGGGTCCTGCTTCGCGCGATCGGACAGCGCCGCTGTGGTCGGATTGGCTTCCTTGCGCCTGCCGAGCAGCACCTGCACGGCGCCGTCAGCCGAGCTCCATCTGGAGCCGTTGGCGTCGCTCACCTGCTGCGGCACTAGCTTGCTCGGAATCCCGAGCCGAGCGCCGCTGACGGGATCGGTGGCGATCTTCCAGCCGACCGCCTCCTGCTTGTGCCGCGCGGCGTCGGCGAGCACGGCACGCTCCTGTGGCGTCAGCACGCCGGTCGGCTGGCCGCCCTTCGACTTCTGATACTCCTTGACCGCGTTGACCAAGCGCGCGCTGGCGTCGCCATTGATGGGACCGTTGTATTGTCCGATCCAGGCCAGATCCGATTGCAGCGCGAGTCGGTCGGCGTGCGCCACGGCGTCGGCCGGCGCCTGCCCCGGAGGGCGCACCGGCACGATGGCAACGGCCTTGCCTTTGGGCTCGACTGAAGCCGGGGGCGTCATCTGCGCCAACGCAGGCGAGCTTGCCAGCAGCAAGGCGCTCATACAGGTTGCCGCGGGCAATGATCTCATGACAAATCTCGACATACTTGCGGGAGGCGCAAACAAGCACATCTGCTTGGTCGGTCTCAACCAGCGGCGGGTTCAGCCGTTTGGATTCGCCGTGTCGGGTTCGCGGATGATGTGGGAAGGATGTTGTGGGCGATGCTGAGCGAGGACGAACTGGAGCGCTACGCCCGCCACATCGTACTGCGCGATGTCGGCGGTCCCGGGCAGACGGCGTTGAAGCGGGCAGCGGTCCTGGTGGTCGGCGCCGGCGGGCTCGGCGCGCCGGCTCTGATGTATCTGGCTGCGGCCGGCGTCGGCACGCTCGGCATCGTCGACGATGATGTCGTGTCGCTCTCCAACCTGCAGCGCCAAATCATTCACGCCACGCCTGACATCGGCCGGCCGAAGGTCGACAGCGCCGCCGAGCGCCTCAATGCGCTCAACCCGCATGTCAGCGTTATCACGCATGATGTCCGGCTCGCGGCCGACAATGTGCTCGGGCTGCTGGCTGGCTATGATCTCGTGCTTGACGGCTCCGACAATTTCGAGACCCGCTATCTGCTGTCGGATGCCTGCTTTCTGGCAGCGCGGCCGCTGATCTCGGGCGCGCTCGGCACCTTCGATGCGTCGCTGACCACGATCCGTGCACATGAGAAGAACGCGGATGGCGTGTTCAATCCGACCTATCGCTGCCTGTTTCCCGAACCGCCGCCGCCCGGCACCGTGCCCGCCTGCGCGGAGGCCGGCGTGCTGGGGGCGCTCGCCGGCACGCTGGGATCGATGATGGCGCTCGAGGCGATCCGCGAGATCACGGGCTTCGGCGAAGGCCTGGTCGGGCGTCTGCTGATGCTGGATGCCCGCACCATGCGCTTCGAGACGCTGCGCTATGGTCGCGATCCCGGCAATCCGCTCAACGGCGACGGCGCGGTGATCAAGGATCTCAGCGCGTATCTGTGAGTGTTGTGAACTCCTGCGTATCGGACGGTGCGCTCCCTCCCCGTTCTTCACGGTGAGAGGGCGGGATGAGGGGGCATGCGCACGCGCAGTGCGAGTAGTTAATCCTGTACCCCTTTCACCCGGATGTCATCTTCGATGCCATCCGACCTCTCCCCGCAAGCGGGGCGAGGTTAAGCAGCCGGCGTGTCGCTGCCGTCGTGATCCATTATCTCACGCCGTGATATCACCTCGTCAGCCGTCGTTCGCTGTCCATGTGCGCGAGCTGGGCTTCCTGGTAGCGGGCGCCGGCGGCGATGCCGGGCGGGAAGGCGTCTCCGAGCGCCTTCAGATGCGCCGCCGACAGCTTCACCTGAAGCGCGCCGAGCGCCTCGGCGAGACGGTCGCGGCGGCGGGCGCCGACCAGCGGCACGATATCCTCACCCTGCGCTGCGACCCAGGCGATCGCGACCTGCGCGGGTGTCGCGCCGATCTCGCCGGCGATGCCACGCAGCGTTTCGACCAGCGCCAGATTGCGGTCGAGATTGTCGCCCTGGAAGCGCGGCGCGTTGTGGCGGAAATCAGTTTGCGTGTTGCGGTCCTTCGACCAATGGCCGCTGATCAGGCCGCGAGACAACACGCCATAGGCCGTGATGCCGATGCCGAGCTCCCGGCAGGTCTTCAGGATATCGCTCTCGATGCCGCGCGAGATCAGCGAATACTCGATCTGCAGCTCGGCGATCGGATGCACCTTGTGAGCGCGGCGGATCGTCTCCGAGCCGACCTCGGACAGGCCGATATGCTTGATGTAGCCGGCCTGCTTGAGCTCGGCCATTGCACCGATCGTGTCCTCGATCGGCACCGAGGGATCGAGACGGGCCGGGCGGTAGATGTCGATCGCCTCGACGCCGAGGCGCTGCAGCGAGTAGGACAGGAAATTCCGGATCGCGACCGGGCGGCTGTCATAGCCGAGCCAGCTCCGGTCAGGTCCGCGCAGGGCGCCGAACTTGACCGAGATCTGCACATTGCGCGACCCGACCGACGCGAGCGCCTCGCGGATCAGCATCTCGTTATGGCCCATGCCGTAGAAGTCGCCGGTATCGAGCAGGTTGATGCCGGCATCGAGCGCAGCACGGATGGTCGCGATACTCTCGCTGCGGTCGGTCGGGCCGTAGAAATCGGACATGCCCATGCAGCCGAGGGCGAGGGCGGAGACGGTGGGACCGCTGGTGCCGAGGCGATGCTGTTCCATGATGATTCTCCCAAAGCGATCGAGGGCGGGGCGAAGCCGCCCGGCGAGCGAGATATCGGTCCGATTCCATCTTTTCGGGAAGCTGGACAATTGCGAATGCACTGTTCAGAATGCCGAACAATGGCCCAGCCCCAGCTTCGTGACATCCAGGCCTTTGTTGCGGTCGCCCGCAGCGGCAATTTCAGCCGCGCCGCTCGTGAGCACGGGCTTGCCGTCTCCAGCCTGAGCCAGCGCATCAAGGATCTGGAACAGCAGCTCGGGGTGCGGTTGCTGAACCGCACGACCCGCAGCGTCGCGCTGACCGAGGCGGGGGAATTGCTGCTGGCACGGGTGACGCCGGCGCTTGGCGAAGTCGACGCGGCGATCGACCAAGTGCGCGGCCTCCATGAAATTGCTGCGGGCCGGCTGCGCATCAACGCACCGCCGCCGGCGGTGGACCTGGTGCTGGCGCCGATGGTGGCGCCGTTCCTCAAGGCGCATCCCCGGATCGAGCTTGAGGTCGTGGCCGAAAGCGGCTTCGTCGATATCGTGCAGGCCGGGTTCGACGCCGGCGTGCGCTATGGCGAGCATCTGGCGCAGGACATGATCGCGGTGCCGCTCGGCGGCACGCAGCGCTACGCAGTGGTGGCGAGTGCGCAATATGTTGCGCAGCATGGGCGACCCGCCCATCCTCGGGACATGCTACAACATCCCTGTATCCGCACGCGTTTTTCGTCCGGCGCGATGATGGATTGGGAATTCGAGAAAGACGGCCATGTGGTCAGGGTGGCGCCGCCTGCGGCACTGGTCGGCACCCATCTCGGACTGGCTCTTCGCGCAACAATCGACGGCGTCGGCTACTGGGCGACGTTGGAGGGCTATGTGCGGGAGGCGCTGGCGTCGGGCCGGTTGGTCAGCGTGCTGGAGGAGTGGTGTCCGCCGTTTCCCGGGCCGTATCTGTACTATCCAAGCCGCCGTCAGCCACCGCCCGCGCTCGCCGCCTTCGTGGCGTTCGTCGCCGCGTGGCGAAAGCGCGAGGGGACCTCGGCTGGCGACCTAGGCGCATAGCCTTTGCCAGTGCCGTCCCGGTCAGGCGCGCAATTACGCACCTGACCGGGACGACATCCGTTATGCCGAGCCGCTTGTGCACTCCCAATGACTGTCGCCGGGACGAAAGCGAGTTCGACGCGACCGGCAAGCCCTACAGCATATTCGGCAGCACCCGGTCCGGCGGCTTGTGGCTGTCGAGGAAGGTCTTGATGTTGATGATGACCTTCTCGCCCATCTCGACGCGGCCCTCGATCGTCGCCGAGCCCATATGCGGCAGCAGGGTCACCTTGCCGGCCTTGGCGAGCCGGACCAGGCGCGGATTGACCGCGGGCTCGTGCTCGTAGACGTCGAGGCCGGCGCCGGCGATCTCGCCGGCTTCGATCAGCCGGGTCAACGTCTCCTCGTCGATCACCTCGCCGCGCGCGGTGTTGACGATATAAGCGTCCTTGCGGATCAGCTTCAGCCGCCGTGCCGACAACAGATGGAAGGTCGCCGGCGTGTGCGGACAGTTGATCGAGAGGATGTCCATCCGCGCCAGCATCTGGTCGAGGCTCTCCCAATAAGTCGCGCCAAGCTGCTCGGCGATCACAGGGGCCACCGGGCGGCGGTTGTGATAGTGGATCTGCAGGCCGAAGGCGCG
>NZ_JBARGP010000699.1:0-1664 GCF_049798375.1 Bradyrhizobium sp. | reverse complement strand
ACATGGGTTGGCGTCAGCTCTGGCGCGGTGAGCTTGCGTCCCCGTACGAAGCTGTAGAGCCCGGCCTGCTCGGCATGGTCGGAGGCGAGCGGCTCCGGTACCACGCGGATGCCGCGCGACCAGGCGTGGCTGATGAAGCTCCATTCGGCGCCGAGCCGGTCGCGGCTGTCGCGGGCATCCTTGAAATAGCGTTTCAAGACCAGAGGGCCGTCATCGGTGTCGAGCCGGAAGACCTGGTTGTTACGGCCGCCGGCGAGCCGCGTCAGCGCGCGGGGCGCATCCCGGCCGGCTTCCGCAGTGAGCCGCTGTGCCAGCGTCAGCAGCGCCGCGTCGGTCTCGGTGACGGTCTCAGGCGCGTTCACGGGCGAAATCCGCCGCGATTTCCGCCCAGGACGCGCGGCGGTCGAACTCGGCTGCCTTGCCGGCGAACTGGCTCTCGGGATCGAACAGGATCTTATGCATGCCGACAGGAAAGCCGCTCATGGCGAGAATTTCCG
This sequence comes from Bradyrhizobium sp., assembly GCF_049798375.1. Lineage (GTDB taxonomy): Bacteria > Pseudomonadota > Alphaproteobacteria > Rhizobiales > Xanthobacteraceae > Bradyrhizobium. Next base: position 1,167 of record NZ_JBARGP010000699.1, on the reverse strand, counting down.
GCAGGTCGTCGATGAAGACCTCGCAGGCGAGCGTTTTGGCACGCGCGACCTTCTCATCCTTGGTCAGTTCGAAGAACACCCGTTCAGGCGCGATCTGCGTCGCACCCGAACCCATCAAATCGCGATCGGTCAGGAAGCCGCGCGCGGCCGCATGCATGTCGTGCTGCGGCCCGAGGATCGGATGCTTGGTCTTGTGGCTGACGATGAAGAGGTCGTGGCCAGCCTTGCGGGCCGCGGCAACGAATTCGGCAAAACCAAGGTAGGGCGACACCAGGTCCATGCGGGCGCCGTAGACATAGCCCTGCAGCTCGGTGAAATCGTCCTTGCGGCCGGAGCCGTTGAGGTGGTCGCGGACGCTGTTCTTGTCGCGCCCGAGATCAGCCGGGATCAGGCCGCGCTCCAGCGCGGCCGCATGAAACACGCCGTCATAGCAGGCGATCGTGTTGTCGAAGTCGATCCCGATCCGCATGGCCTGTTTGAACTCAGCGCAGCGACATGTCGATCAGCGGGCGGCCGACCTTGCCAGCGGCGAGGTCCTGCAACGCCTGATCGGCCTGGGCGAGGCTGTAGGGTTTGGACAGCAGATCCCGGACCGGGAAGCGGCCGGAACTCAGCAGCCGCCCATAACGTCCGTAATCGCGATCCGGGACGCTGTCGCCGCCCCAGGTGCCGAGCAGGCTCTTGCCCTGGTTGAAGACGCCCGGATTGAGCGGCAGCACCGCGCCATGCTTGGCATTGCCGATCACCACCGCACGGCCGCCCTGCTGGCGGGTGGCATTGATGGCCTGCTCCATCACGGCCGGGATGCCGGAGGATTCCACCGCGAGATCAACGCCCTGCGGCACGATCTTCTTAATTTCCGCCAGCACGTCGCCGGCCGAGTCGATGACATGGGTGGCGCCATAGATCTGCGCGAGCGCGCGACGCGTCGGGTTCGGATCGATGCCGATCACCGGCATGGCGCCGGCAAGCGCAGCCGCCATCAGCGCGTTGATGCCGATGCCGCCGGTGCCGAACACGGCAACCGCGTCGCCGGGCTGCACCTTCAGCACATTGTAGACCGCGCCCATACCGGTCGGCGCGGCGCAGCCGAGCAGCACCGCGACATCCATCGGCATGTCAGGCGGCAACAGGGTCAGGCGGTTCTCGCTGACCACAGCATGGCGC
>NZ_JBARGP010000698.1:0-2271 GCF_049798375.1 Bradyrhizobium sp. | reverse complement strand
CGTCGGTGCTGGCAACCGCCTGCGTTGGCGGCGGCGACAATTGCGGCGCTGCTGTCTTGACGGGCTCGACTGCGGCCTGCTTGGTCAGGATGCGGCAGAGCCGCGCCAATGTCGGCCGCAGCTCATGGCGGTGCACGACCATATCGACCATGCCGTGGTCGAGCAGATATTCGGCGCGCTGGAAACCTTCCGGCAGCTTCTCGCGAATGGTCTGCTCGATCACGCGGGCGCCGGCAAAGCCGATCAGCGCGCCGGGTTCGGCGATGTGGACATCGCCCAGCATGGCGTAAGAGGCCGTGACGCCGCCCGTGGTCGGATTGGTCAGCACTACGATGTAGGGTTTTCGCGCTTCGCGCAGCATCTGGATCGCGACCGTAGTGCGCGGCATCTGCATCAGCGACAAGATGCCCTCCTGCATGCGGGCGCCGCCGGAGGCCGCGAAGACGATGAAGGGCGCGCTCTTCTCGACCGCAAGCTCGAGCCCGCGCACGATCGCCTCGCCCGCCGCCATGCCGAGCGAGCCACCCATGAAATCGAAATCCTGCACGGCGACCACGGTGCCCATGCCTTCGAGCTTGCCGTAGCCGACCTTGACCGCATCATTCATGCCGGTGCGCGCGCGTGCATCCCGGATGCGGTCGGCATAGCGCCGCTCGTCACGAAATTTCAGCGGATCCGCCGTGACCTCGGGGAGAGCAATGTCATACCAGGTCTCGTTGTCGAACACCGACTTCAGCCGCGCCGCCGCGTTCATGCGCAGATGGTAGTTCGAGCCGGGAATGACGAACTGATTGGCCTCGACATCCTTGTAGAACACGAGCTGCCCGGAATCGGGGCACTTGATCCAGAGATTCTCCGGCGTCTCCCGACGCAAGATGTTGCGGATCTTCGGCCGGACCACATTGGTAAGCCAGTTCATGTGTCGCTCCGTCGTGCGATCGCCTTGGTATATGGCGAGAAGGTCAAGTCTCGGCAAGCTCGCGCTCCGCCGTGAGATCATTCCTAGAAACGGCCTATTCCGCGGCCTGCCTGGCGCCGCGGACACCCTGAGCCAGCGCGGCCACGAGATCAGCCACCGCGCTGACGGTCTTCGGCGTTGCCTTACCTTCGGCATCGAGGCTGCCCTTGAGGGCATCGACCAGTGCGGTGCCGACCACGGCGCCATCCGAGTTCTCGGCGATGGCACGCGCCGTCTCCGGCGTGCGGATGCCGAAGCCGACGCAGACCGGCAGCGAGGTGTGGCGCTTGATGCGCGCAACGGCCCCGCTGACCATCGTCGCATCTGCCGCCGCAGCACCGGTGATACCGGTGATCGAGACGTAGTAGACGAAGCCGGAGGTGTTGGCGAGCACCGCCGGCAGCCGCTTGTCATCGGTGGTCGGCGTTGCGAGGCGGATGAAGTTGAGGCCGGCCTTGAGCGCCGGCACGCACAGTTCGGTGTCTTCCTCCGGCGGCAGGTCGACGATGATCAGCCCATCGACACCGGCGGCCTTGGCATCGACGAGGAAACTATCGACGCCGTAGATGTAGATCGGGTTGTAGTAGCCCATCAGCACGATCGGCGTGGCATCGTCGGTCTCGCGGAAGCGTTTGACCAGCGCCAGCGTCTTCTTCAGCGTCATGCCGGCTCTGAGTGCGCGCAGGCCCGCCGCCTGGATCGAGGGGCCGTCGGCCATCGGATCGGTGAAGGGCATGCCGAGCTCGATCACATCGGCGCCCGCCTGCGGCAGCGCCTTGACGATGGCGAGCGAGGTCTCCGGATCGGGATCGCCGGCCATGACGAAGGTGACGAAGGCCGAGCGGCCTTCTTTCTTGAGCTGCGCAAAGCGCGCATCGATGCGGGTGGTCATGAAAGCTTCCTGGAATTCGGCCGCGCTGTTGCGCCGGGCACTATAGCGTAGGGTGGGCAAAGGCGCGCAGCGCCGTGCCCACCATGTCTCGAGCAGACCGATCGATGGTGGGCACGCTTCGCTTTGCCCACCCTACGGTTCTCGACTGATCGATCCAGCGTCACAACACCTTCCTCGCGCGCAGGATGTCGCCGACTTGCGGCACGTCCTTGTCGCCGCGGCCGGAGAGGTTGACCACCATCAGGTGATCCCTAGGCTTCTGCGGCGCGAGCTCCACCACCCGGGCGATCGCGTGTGCCGATTCCAGCGCGGGGATGATGCCCTCGAGCCGGGACAGCAGCTGGAACGCCGACAGCGCCTCCTCGTCGGTTGCCGACAGATACTTCACACGGCCGACGTCGTGCAGCCAGGAGTGCTCCGG
>NZ_JBARGP010000697.1:0-8565 GCF_049798375.1 Bradyrhizobium sp. | reverse complement strand
TCCGCCGTCGCCCTTCGGGCTATGGCGGACAAGTCGCTTCGCTCGCAGTGACGGCGACTAGAAACGCCCGCCACCTAACCGGCCCGCCGTCCCTCGCGCATCGTCTGCAGCACGATGTCCGCGGCGCGCACGCTGGGCGATGCAGCGCCTGTCGACATGATGGCGTCGATCCCTGCGAAGGCGTCGAGCTGCCGCTGCCGTGCAGGACTGTCGGCGAGCACCTCCGCGAGCGCCGGCGCGAGATGGTCCGGCGTGCAGGCCTCCTGCAGGTATTCCGGAATCACGTTGTCGCCGATCACGAGATTGGCAAGGATCACCGACTGCACCCGGACCACGCGGCGCAGGATGAAGGCCTCGAGCGCGCCGACCTTATAGGCCGTGACCATCGGCACGCCCGAGATCGCAAGCTCCAGCGTCACAGTACCCGACTTGGCGAGCGCAGCGCGCGCGGTCCGGAAGGCGGCGCGCTTGTCCGCCTCATTGAGCACGATGCGCGGCGCGACCGGCCAGCTTGCAATCCCTGCCCTGACCGCGGCTTCGAGATGCGGCGTGGTCGGCAGCACCGCCTCGAACGCAATACCTCCCGCGCGCAATCGATCGAGCGTCTCGCCGAAGATCGCAAGATGACGGGCGACCTCGCTGCGGCGGCTGCCGGGCAGCACCAGCAGCATTGGCGGTACGCCGTCGCGTCGCGCCTGTTCCTCGGCGTTGGGACGGAGGTTCGCGATCTGCTCGATCAGGGGATGGCCGACATAAGTACAAGGCGGACCGCCGAGCCGCTGATACGCCGCGGGCTCGAACGGCAGCAGCGCCGCCACGTGATCGACATAACGGCGCATCGCGCGTGCCCGCCCCGGCCGCCAGGCCCACACTGTCGGCGCGACGTAGTTGACGATCGGGATCGCGCTGTCGCGCGCGTGCACGCGCCGCGCCACGCGCTGGGTGAAATCAGGACTGTCGATGATGACGAGCACGTCGGGTGCGCGCTCGACGATCGCGTCCACCGTCTGGCGGATCAGCCGCAGGATTTTCGGCAACTGCTTGATCACGGCCGAGAAGCCGACGATCGAGAGCTCCTCGATCGGAAACAGCGACACCAGCCCTTCACGCGCCATGTCGCGGCCGCCGACGCCGGAGAATTCGACGGCATCACCAAGCCGCTGGCGCAGCACCTTCATCAGCCTTGCGCCGAGCCGGTCGCCGGATTCCTCGGTCGCCACCAGCACGATCCTGCGCGCCATTTGCCCGCCCGCGACGCGCGCCATCACGCGTCCACGCCGATGACGAACAGGCGCGCGTGATCGGCGGCGGCGATCGTCGCTTCGGGCTCTGCGATCAGCGTATGGCCGGCCGCGACCGCGATGCCGGCGAGGCCGGCAGCGGCCGCGCCCTCGATCGTACGCGGTCCGATGGTCGGCAGGTCGAAACGCAAATCCTGGCTGCTCTTCGGCGTCTTCACCAGCACGCCGTGGCCTGCCGGGCTGCGGATGCGCCCCTGCTCCCTCAGGCGGCCGACGCGGGCGAGCAGCCCGTCGGTGCCCTCGATGTCCTCGACCGCCACCACATGACCGTCGATGACGATGACGGCCTGGCCGATGTCGAACGGTCCGAGAGCCTGCAGCACCGCACGCCCCTTCGCGATATCGGCCGTGACAATATCGCCTGGCTGAATACGGGTGAGGCTCCCGGCCGGCACTAGCAGATCAGGCGCGACGTCCTTGATCCCGAGCATGCGAAAGCCGTCGCGCTCGAAGATGCGGCCGATGCCTGACAACAGATGATCGTCGCCACCGCGGAATGAGGCCCAGATCAGCCTGAGCGCGCGCAAGGTGGTGAGGTCGATCCTGATCTCCGCCAGCGACGGCCGCACCAGATTGCCGATAAACAGGAGATCGCTGCAGCCTTCCGCGCGCAGCAGCTTTGCCAGTCGGCCGAGTTGACCGAGCGCGATCCAGTGATGGCGGAAGCGTTCGACACGTTTGGGATCGCAGATGCCCTTCAGCGCGAACAGCACCGGCGTGCGCCCGCGCGCGATCATCGCATCGGCCACCGCGAACGGCATGACGCCGCCGGCCGCGATCAAGCCGACGGGGGGAGCCAACTCATGTGCCGCATTCGCCATGGCACCTTACATCTCGGCGAGAGATCCGCCGCTCTCCGGAAGGCACAGCGCGCGATGCCTACCACCGCCGATGAAGGCGAGGATCTCTGCTATCGCCGGGTCATCGCCGGCCATCGACTGCACCGCCGCGAGGCGATCGGCGAACACACCGGGACCGTGGAACAGCTTCTGATAGAAGCCGCGCACGGCGGCGAGCCGCTCGCGGGTGAATTTGCGGCGTTTCATGCCGATGATGTTGAGGCCTTCGAGCGCGGCATACTGGCCGTTGACGAGACCATAGGGAATGATGTCGCTGCGCACGCCGCAGACACCGCCGACCATCACGGCATGGCCGATCCGGGTGAACTGATGCACCGCCGACAGGCCGCCGATATAGACGCCGTCGGCGATCTCGACGTGACCGCCGAGCGTCGCCGATGTCGCGAAGATCACATTGTTGCCGACCACGCAGTCGTGGCCGACATGGGCGTTGTTCATGAAGAAACCGCCATTGCCCACCGTCGTCAAGCCGCCGCCTTTGGTGGTGCCGATGTTCATCGTCACACCCTCGCGGATGGTGTTGCCGGAGCCGATCACCAGCCGATGCGGCTCGCCGCGATAGCCGAGGTCCTGCGGCGCGCCGCCGAGCACCGCGAATGGCGAGATGACGTTGTCATTGCCGAGCGTGGTGTGGCCCATGATCTGGACATGGGACATCAGCCGGCAATTGGTGCCGATCACGGCGTTCGGGCCGACGATGCAGTACGGGCCGATCTCGGTGCCGCCGCCGATGATGGCGCCGTCCTCGACGCGGGCGGTAGGGTCGATCTTGCTCATACGGATGCGATCAATCAGTCAGCATGGCGCCGACATCGGCTTCCGCCACCGTCACGCCGTCGACCTTGGCATCGCCGTGGAACCACCACATGGTCTTGCGGCGCCCGATCGACGTCATGTGGTATTCGATAGTCTGGCCAGGCAGCACGGGCTTCCGGAACTTGCACTTGTCGATGGTGAGGAAATAGACCGCGCGGGGCTTCTCGGTGCCCTCGACCGACTTGATGCCAATCACGCCGGCGGTCTGCGCCATGCCCTCGATCATCAGTACGCCCGGATAGACCGGCCGTTCCGGGAAATGGCCCTGGAAACACGGCTCGGCGAAGGAAACGTTCTTGACGCCGATGCCGCTATAGTCGGCGCGGATGTTCTTCACGCGGTCGATCAGGAGAAACGGGTTACGGTGCGGCAGCGTCTTGAGGATCTCGTTGATGTCGATGTCCGCAAACTTGATGGGTGACTCCTCCATCACTCCTGTCCTTCATCCTTCGGGCTAGCCGCCGTCATATCGCGCACCAGCCGCTCCACCGCGACGATCTCGCGGAACCACTGCTTGGTCGGCTTCGCGAAATAGCCGCCCCACCGTCCATTCGGCGGGATGTCGTCCTTGACGCCGCTCATCGCAGTGACCTGCGCACCGTCGCCGATCTTGAGGTGATTGTTGATGCCAACCTTCGCCCCGAGCGCGACGTTGTCGCCGATCGTGAGGCTGCCTGCCAGCCCGATCTGGGCTGCCAGCAGGCAATGCCGGCCGATTGTGACATTGTGGCCGATCTGCACCTGGTTGTCGACCTTGGTGCCTTCGCCGATCACGGTGTCCCGCAGGCTGCCGCGGTCGATGGTGGTACCGGCGCCGACCTCGACATTGTTCTGGATCAGCACCCGCCCGGTCTGCGGAACCTTGAGGTGCCCGTCGGGACCGAAGAAGATGAAGCCGTAGCCATCCTGGCCGATGCTGCAGGCGGGATGGATCAGCACGTTATTGCCGATCAGCGCGCACTGGATCACGGTGCGCGCGCCGACATTGCAGTCGCGCCCGATCTTGACGTGAGGTCCGATCACGGCGCCGGCGCCGACCACCGTGCCGCTGCCGATCTCGACATGGGCGCCGATCACGGCCAGCGGCTCGACGATGACATCGTCCTCCAGCCGCGCGGTCGGGTCGATAATCGCCTGCGGCGAGACGCCCGCGCAGCCGAACCAGGATGTCGGCCGCAGCGCGTCGGAATGCAGCTCGCGGGCAAGGTTCACGAAGGCCCGGAACGGCTGGGCGATGCGCAGCACCGTCGTATGCGCCGGCACCTTGGCCTCGAATCGCGGGCTGACCAGCACGGCCCCGGCATAGGTCGCGGCAAGCTGGTCCGCGTATTTGAGGTTGTCGAAGAATGCCAGATGCATCGGCCCGGCCTCGTCGAGCGAGGCGAGCCCCCTGATCACCTGTTCGCCCTTGGAGGGATCGACCAGCGTGGCCTTGGTGGCAGCCGCGATCGCGGCCAGCGTCATCGGAGCGGGTTGTTCAAAGAAAGTCGGCTGAGGCATTCGATCCATCGCGGCTCAACCGCGCGCAAAAAGATAAAGCTCGGCCCTGTGTATCCGGGGCCGAGCTCAACTTACACCAATGCGTCGTGATCACGCGACTCGTATCCGCCGAGGGTGGCGGTCCAGGCTGGCGCGTCGTCAGAACGACGTGCCGCCGCCGAACCGGAACTCCTGGGTGCGGTCATACGCACCCTTGCTCAGCGGGATTGCGTAATCGAAGCGCAGCGGACCGAACGGGGACGCCCAGACCAGACCGACACCGACCGAGCTGCGGACCTTACTGCTGTCGTCAAACACCAGCCCGGTGCAAGTGCCAGGATTGGCCGGAACCGTCGCGGTCGCAGGGGTCGGCCTGATGCAGCCTGGCGTGTTGACTTCGCCGGTCGCAGTCCATGAGGTCGGTCCCTGATAGCCGGAGAGACCGCCGGCGTCGGCATAGATCGCGCCCTTCAGGCCCACTTCCTTGGGTAGGAACCAGAATGGCATCTGCAGTTCGACCGAAGCGCCCCAGTATTTGGTGCCACCGATCGCATCCTGGGTGCCGAACGGGTTGATGTCGCGCGGACCGATGCCGTTCGGGGCAAAGCCGCGGACCAGGTTCGGACCCATCTGGAAATGATCCAGCATGCGCAGCTCGTTGTTGCCGATCTTGTTCAGGATACCGCCCTGCAAATGGACGATACCGACGATATCGGAGACCAGCGGGGTGAAGTACTTCGCATCGGCCGCGGTCTTCAGGTACGACACGTCGCCGCCAACACCCGCGAAGTCCTGCTTGAAGTCGACCAGCAGGCCGTCGGTCGGGTTCTTGTTATTGTCGAGCGTGTTGTAGTTGAGCGTGTAACCGAGCGCCGAGGTCAGGCTGGCGCCCTGCGACAATTCCTTACGGACCGGCAGCGAAGCTTCACCATCGCTGAAGCAGCCGAGGCCAGTGCCAGTCGGATCCGCGATACCGGTGGCATTGATGAATGCCGGTGTCGGGTTGAAGGCGAGCAGGCCGTTCGTCGTGGTGTTGTTACAGTTCGCCAGCGTGGACGGCAGCGAGATTTGCTGCTGGTAGATCGAGTAGCGCAGCTGCAGCGACAGGTCCTCACGGAGCTGGAAGCCGAGCCGCGGGCTGAAGCCCAGCGTCTTGGTGCCGTAGGAGATGAAGTTGTTGGACAGCTGCTGACGCTGATAGAGGTCGAGACCGAGCGCGACGCGGTAGTCCAGCAGATACGGTTCGACGAACGACAGCGAGTAGCCGCGGGCATACTGGCCGTAGGTCACCGACGCCTTGGCGAACAGGCCGCGGCCGAGGAAGTTGCGCTCGGAGATCGAGACCTCCGCCAGCGCGCCGTCCGTGGTCGAGTAGCCGCCCGAGACCGAGAAGTCGCCGGTCGACTTCTCCTCGAGATCGACGACCAGGATCACCCGGTCGCTCGAGGAGCCCGGCTCGGTGGTGATCTTCACGGTCTTGAAGAAGTCGAGATTCTTCAGCCGGCGCTCGGCACGGTCGACCAGCGCGCGGTTATAGGCGTCGCCTTCCGAGATATCGAACTCGCGGCGGATGACGTAGTCGCGGGTGCGGGTGTTGCCGCGGATATTGATGCGCTCGATGTAGGTGCGCGGGCCCTCGTCGATCGAAAACACCACCGAGACGGTGTGAGCCTCGAAGTTGCGGTCGCCGTTCGGACGCACCACAGCGAAGGCATAGCCACGCCGCGACGCTTCGATCTGCATCTCCTCGACCGACTTCTCGACCTGCTCGACATTGTAGAGCGAGCCGACATTGACGCGCGAGAACGAGCGCAGCGAATTGCCGTCGAGCGTTGCGATCGAGGACTGCAAGGTGACCGAGCCGACGTGGTACTGCACGCCTTCCTCGATCTTGAAGGTGACCAGGAAGCCCTTCTGCGTCGGATCATATTCCGTGAGCGCGGCCACCACCTGCACGTCGGCATAGCCGTTCTTCAGATAGAAGCGGCGCAGCAGATCGCGATCGGCCTCGACCCGGTCCGGATCGTAGACGTCATTGCCGCCAAGGAAGCTCAGCAGGTTCGATTCGTGGGTCTTGATGACGTCGCGCAGGCGATAGGACGAGTACGCGTTATTGCCGACGAACTCGATCGACTTGACGCCGGTTTTCGCCCCTTCCTCGACGGTGAAGATGAGGTCGACGCGGTTGTTAGGCTGCTCGATGATTTCAGGCGTGACGCGGACGTCGTAGCGACCGGAGTGACGATAGATCTCGGCGATGCGCTGCGCATCCGACTGCACCATCGGGCGGGACAGCGTGCCGCGCGGCTTCGACTGCACTTCGGCGGTGAGCTGCTCGTCCTTGATCTTCTTGTTGCCCTCGAAGGCAACACGGCCGATGACCGGATTCTCGACCACGTGGACGACCAGATGGCCGCCCTGCCGATCGATCTTCACGTCCGAGAACAGACCGGTTTCGATCAGCGCTTTCAGGCCGTCATCGATTCGACCGGCATCGAGCGTGCCGCCCGGTCCGGGCTTGAAATAAGAGCGAATGGTTTCCAGCTCGACGCGGCGATTCCCGACCACTTCGATCGAATTCACCGTCTGTGCGGCAGCTGGCGATGAGATAATCATGCCCGCCAGCGGAGCAACCACCGGCACCGCGAACATGATCAAGGTGGCCAGCACGCCCCCCCGCACCCGCAATCCAAACTTCATGCGCAACGCGCCCTTCATCCCGTTACCGATTCCATACCCCTACGGAACCGGCAGATTCCCATTCAACGTCTTGCTTGTAGCCAATTTCACCTAGGCGGCAACGCCGTATCGCGATCCATTTTCATTTTCGTTTCAAAACGTTGCCTATCCGCCACGTCACAGAAAAGCCGAGGTCACGACCCCGCGAAGTGCAGGATATCGTTATAGGTTGCAAAAACCATCAGCATTAATACGAGGCCGAGTCCGATCCTGAATCCCATCTCCTGCGCGCGCTCCGACAGCGGACGACCGCGAGCGGCCTCGACCCCGTAAAATAGCAGGTGGCCGCCATCGAGCAGCGGAACCGGGAACAGGTTCAGGAGGCCGATCGAAACCGAGAGCGTCGCACAAAGGTTCACCAGGAACTGGAACCCGAGGCTCGCAGCTTGGCCCGAGATCTGTGCGATTCGCAGTGGACCGCCGAGTTCGCGAGCGTTCCCAACACCGGAAAATAGCGAACCGATGAAATGGAAGGTGCCGGAAATAATCAGCCAGACCTGTTCCAGGCCGAACAGAAATGCTCCCGCGAAGCTGACCGGAACCATGCGCGATTCGTCCGGCCGAGCGTTGTATTGAATACCGAGCACGCCAATCCGGTGACTATTGCCAAGAATATCTTTCTCGTCCTTTAGCGCCGGCGTAGCCTTCAACGCGACATCCTGACCATCCCGCCTGACATGGAACGTCAGCTCGGTCGCGGCGTTCATCGCAACGATCTGCTTCATGTCGTTGAAATTGTTTATCTCGTGGCCATCAATAGAGGTCACGACGTCGCCGACCTGGAACCCGGAGGCGGCCGCGACGCTCTCCGGCTGAATTGCATCGACACGCGCTGTCGTGTTCGGCTTACCGTAATAGAGCGCCATGCCGGCGAAAATGAGCACCGCCAGGATAAAATTGGCAATCGGGCCGGCGGCGACGATCGCCGCGCGCGGGCCGATCTTCTTATGATGGAAGCTGCCTTCGCGCTCCTCGTCGGTCATCCTGGCCAGCGACTCGGCCGACGGCGTCGAGGCCTCGGTCTCGTCACCAAAGAACTTCACATAGCCGCCGAGGGGGATTGCCGAAAGCTTCCAGCGAGTGCCGTGGCGATCATTGAAGCCAACGAGCTCAGGCCCGAAGCCGAGCGAAAACTTCAGCACTCTCACACCAGCCCAGCGAGCAACCAGAAAATGGCCAAGCTCGTGGAAGAACACAACGATCGTCAGCACAAATAGGAAACCGACCAGAGCGTGTCCTAAAGTATTGAATCCATGTTGAAAAAACTCGGTCATCGTTTCCTCGCGTGGGCCGAAGCTCCCACAACCCCTACGACGCCTTTAAGGCAATTTGGGGCAACAGGGTGGCAGCTTTATTCCGAGCCTCATGGT
>NZ_JBARGP010000696.1:0-20554 GCF_049798375.1 Bradyrhizobium sp. | reverse complement strand
GACATGTCCATGCCTGCCTTGTTCAAGGGCCGTCTATCCATTCCCGTGATCGGTTCGCCGCTGTTCATCATCTCCGTGCCCGATCTCGTGATCGCCCAGTGCAAGGCCGGCGTGGTCGGCGCGTTTCCTTCGCTGAATGCGCGGCCGGCGGAGTTGCTCGACGAATGGCTGGCGCGCATCACCGAAGAGCTCGCGGCCTATGACCGCGCGCATCCGGACAAGCCGTCGGCGCCGTTCGCGGTCAACCAGATCGTGCACCGCTCCAACAACCGGCTCGATCATGACCTTGCGCTATGCGAGAAATACAAGGTGCCGATGGTCATCACCTCGCTCGGTGCGCGCGAGGAGTTGAACCAGGCCGCGCATCGTTGGGGCGGCATCGTCTTCCACGACGTCATCAATCAGACCTTCGCGCACAAGGCGATCGAGAAGGGGGCTGACGGCCTGATCCTGGTCGCCGCCGGCGCCGGCGGTCACGCCGGCACGATCTCGCCTCTGGCCTTCGTCACGGAGACCCGCGCCTGGTTCGACGGACCGATCGCGCTGTCGGGTGCCATCGCTAATGGCCGCGCCATCCGCGCCGCGCGCGTGCTCGGCGCCGACTTCGCCTATATCGGCTCCGCCTTCATAGCGACCGAGGAAGCCAATGCGGTCGAGAGCTACAAGCAGATGATCACGTCCTCGGCCGCCTCCGACATCGTTTACTCCAATCTGTTCACCGGGGTGCACGGCAACTATCTGAAGCCGTCGATCATGGCCGCCGGGCTCGATCCCGAGAACCTGCCGACGTCGGATCCGTCGAAGATGAGCTTCGGCACCGACGCATCTGGCGAGCGCAACAAGCCGAAGGCCTGGAAGGAGATCTGGGGTTCCGGGCAGGGCATCGGCGCCGTCGACAAGGTGATGCCGGCCGCCGAGCTGATCGCGCGCTTCAAGCGGGAATATGAGGAAGCGATCGATCCGCCGCTCTGAGGCTGCGATTTCTATAAATAAAAAGCGCGGCAGTGAAAGCTGCCGCGCTTTGATCTTTGCTAGGTCGCCGATCGCGCCTATTCGAGCTCGATCGACTGGTATTTGCCCTGCGCGTCGAGCGCGGTGCCCCAGATCTTATGCAGGGCCTGATGCTCGGCGCGGCCGAAGCCCACCTTGGCGCCAAGGCCGAGATCGAGGTCGCGCATGTTCTCCAGCGTATCGATCAGCGCTTCAGTGTCGAGCTGCGCCCCGGTTCGCTTCATCGCCTGGATCAGCACGTTGGCGGACATATAGCCTTCGAACGAGACGTAGGAGGGCGCCTCGCCGGGGAAGTACTTTTCCAGCGCGCTCTTGTATTCGAGCACGGCGCTGGAATAGCCGCCGACCGCCGGCACCACCTGCGTCACGATCACGCCGTTGGCGTAGCGCGGCCCGAGCAGCATCAGCTCGTCGGAGAGCTCCGTGCTGCCGACGAACGAGACGTTGGTGTAGATCATGTTCGGATACAGGTCGCGCGTCTTCTCGATGAACTTCGCGGCCGCCCGATAGGTCGCGACCATGACGACCGCCTTGGGTGGAACTTTCATCGCCTTCAGCTGGCCGATCGCCTCGTCGACATCGACCGTGTTGCGCTTGTAGTTGAGGCGCGTGATGGATGCATCGGACAACCCGAGTGTGCGGTACGCCTTGGCAACGCCGGCAAAACCCGCATCGCCGTAGGAATCTTGCTGCGCGAACACGGCGATGTCCCGCGGCTGCAGCCGGCGCAGCTTGATTAGATAGTGCACGACCGTGTCGGTCTCTTCCGAATAGCTGGCGCGGAAATTGAAGACGTAGCGATCCGGCGGATCGTTGCGCAGGAGACCGGCGCCGGTAAACGCGCCGTAGAACAACGCGCGGTGCTGCAGCGCGTAGGGCATGGAGATCGCCGAGGTCGGCGTTCCGACATTGCCGATGAAGCCGAACACCTTGTCCTTTTCATAGAGCTGCCGCATCGCTTCCAGCGTGCGCGACGGCTCATAGCCGTCGTCGGCCGCGAACAGGCGCAGCGATCGGCCGCCGATGCCGCCGGCATCATTGGTGCGGTTGAAGGCCGCGTCGATGCCGAGCTTCATCTGCCGTCCGAGCTCTCTCGAAGCGCCGGAGAATGGGCCAGCCATGCCGAAGCGGATTTCGTTCGGCGTGATGCCCTGCACGTTGCCCGCGCCTTGTGCGGGCAATGTCGCCGTCGGCGCTGTCGCGGCAGCCGCGGCCGACGGCGCCAGCATGGCGGACGTGGTCTGCGGCGGGGCGGGCTGGCCGAGCGAACGCTCGAGATCCGCCAGCTGGCGGGCCGCGTTGGTGCAGTCGGTCTGCGACGCGCCGACCCGGTTGCGGCCCTCTGCGACAAAGCCGTTGAAGACGCGGGTCAGGTCGTCGCGGTCCGAGCCGTTGCTCGATGCCTCGCGGATCACCTCGCGAAACTTGTCGACGATCGCCTGCACGCGGCCCTGGTCGACGGCCTGGCACGCGGAGGCTGAGCCGACGATGGGTCCAACCCGGGCCGCAAGGCCCCGCACCACATCCGCATTGTTCCCTGCGGCGACCGCCGGCATCGCCAGCACGCTCGCAATCAGAAAGACGCTCCACCGAAAATTCATTGTCGTTGATCCTAAATCTGACCTCACCGAGGTCTGCGCCTGGTCATGAAAGCCGACGGCGCGGTGGTCATCAGGTTGAACCGCCTCCGCACTACAGCCATATCAGTCGAGCATGATCGTTCCGGTAATCTGCTCTGCATCTTTTTATGTTATGCTTTAACAATCGGTTGTGGCGTGCATCTGACGCAATTACAACCGCAGACCTATCCTCAACTATTCAAGCTCCAGCGCCTGGAAAGTACCAGTCTCATCCAGGGCCATGCCCCAGATCTTGTGCGAGGCCTGATGCTCGGCGCGGCCGAAGGCGAGATCGGCGCCGAGGCCGAGATCGATATTGCGCAGGTTTTCCAACGTATCGACCAGCGTCTCGGTATCGAAGGTGGGACCGGCCCGCTTCAGCCCCTGGATCAGGAGGCTGGCCGAGACATAGCCCTCGAGCGAGGTGGTGGCGGGCGCCTCGCCAGGAAAATACTTGCTGAGGGCATTCTTGTAGTCGAGCACCAGGCTCGAATAGCCGGCGATGCTCGGTACGACCTGCGTGAAAATGACGCCATCGGTGTAGCTCGGCCCGAGCAGCATCAGTTCGCCGGCGAGCTGCGACGCGCCGACCGCCGAGATGTTGGCGAAGATCAGGCCCGGAAACAGTCCATGCGCCTTCTCGATGAACTCAGCCGCCGCGCGGCTCTTGGCCACCATCACCACGGCCTTGATCGCTTGCCGCTGCGTCTTGAGCTGGTTGAGCGCGTCGTTGACGTCGATGGTGTTGCGCGGATAGTTCATGCGCAGGATCGCGCCGTCATTTCCGCCCATCGCGCGGATCGCCTTCGCCACGCCGGCGAAACCGGCGTCGCCATAGGCGTCATTTTGCGCAAGCACGGCGATTTGCCGCGGCTGCAGCCGGCGCAGCTTGATGAGATAGCTCACTAGAGCATGGGTCTCTTCGGCATAGCTCGGACGATAGTTGAACACATAGCGGTCCGGCGGATCGTGTCGCGAGACGTTGGCGCCGGTATCGGGTGCGAAGAACAGCGCGCGATGCTCGAGCGCGTAGGGAATCGCCGCCGCGGCGTTGGCACTGCCGCTGCTGCCGATGAAGCCGAACACCTGATCCTTCTCGTAGAGCTGCTTCATGGCGGCAACGGTGCGATTGGGGTCGTACCCGTCGTCGGCGGCGATCAGCTTCAGCATCCGGCCGTTGACGCCGCCGCTCTCGTTGGCGCGGTCGAAGGCGGCCTCGATGCCGAGCTTCATCAATCGCCCGGTTTCCTTGACTGGGCCCGAGAACGGAATGACGATACCGAACTTGATGTCGCTCTGGGTGATGCCATGCACGTTCACCGGTGGCGGCAGCGTCTCGGTCGGCGCGGTGGCGGCCATCGCCGCCGACGGCCCGAGCGTCACCTGCGGCAGCGTTGAGGTTCTCTGCGGCGGCGTTGCGATCGACCGTTCCAGATCGGCAAGCTGATGCTCCGCGCCGCTGCAGTTCATCCGGCCGCTCGTCACTGCGCCGCGGCCCTCGGTTACGTAGCGGTCCAGCAGCCGAGTCAGATCGTCGCGATCTGCATCGGTGGTTGACGCTTCCCTGATCACCGCCTGAAACTTTTCGATGATGACTTGGATACGTGGCCGAGCGATGTCGCGGCAGGCCAGCGCTGAGCCGATGATGGGGCCGACCCGGCTGCCGAGATCGCGCACCACGTTCAGGCTGTCTCCGGGCGCGGCGTCCACGCTGCCGCAGAACAGCATTCCAAGCATGAGCGTGGCGAGGCGGACATGCATGCGCTGGAGGCGCGCTGCCGCCGCCAAACGTCGGTGGTCAGGCTTGGTCGTCATGGTGATGCGATCTTCGTTCAGGTGATGCCGGACGAGCCGGCGTCTCTATTGGCCCTTGTCCGGCTGCGTCGTCTTCTGGTTCCACTGCATGAACTGCTGGAGCAGCGGCTTATCAGTCGCAGGCTCGCTCTTCGGCGCCTGCGCCGCGTCACCCGATGCCAGCAGCGACTGGAATTCCGATAGCGCCGGCACCGCCTTGCCGTCTGTCTTGTCGGGCTTTGCCTCAGCCTGCTCAGCTTTGACCTCGGATGCCTCGGGCATCACTGCCGGAGCGGGAGCGGCGGCCGGCGGAGGCGTTGTCGCCTTCATCGATTGCACCGCCGCCACGAAGGACGAGCTCGCATCGCTCTGCCGTGAGACCGGTACGATGTTGACGAAAAACAGCGCGACGACCGCAGCGACGCCGGTCGCGGCGGCGAACCGGGCCGCGATCTTCAGTGCGACCGACCGCCGATCGCGATCATGTGCGAAGTCCGGAGGTTCGCGCATAACGTGTGGATCGAGCGAATGGCGCAGCTTCTCGAATGTGGCGCTTTCGAGCCGCACATCGAGAGGTGGCGATGCGGGCGTCTCTGCGCGATCGGAGCGCTCGACGACGGTGGCCGCATCGCGCGTTTCCGTGACCAGCGATAGCCGCACAGAGTCCGGCTTTTCGCGCAGGTAACGAGGTGCGTAGTGCAACGGATCCTGCGGACTCGTTGGATTCTGCTCACTCACCGAACTCATACGCTACTCCTCCAACACCTTACTCTGGACGTACAGCTACGCCGCTGCCCTGGTCGCAGGAGACAAGTCTGTCACGAAAGAGCGGACGTTAGCGTGACGGCCTGCCAACATCCCGATCGGGCTGTACGATTTCGCAGAATCCGCACCGATGCGCCGAACTGCGCGCGCATCAACAATCGTCAGTAGCATCGCGTGGCGAGGCGCAATGCGCCCCCGCTGTGCTTCACTCGATCCCATGCCTCGCCCCCTGACGAGTCTCGATCGTTCGCACCGACCTGCTGCCCGCACGTCTTTGCAAGATCTATGAATGCGCTATCATCGGGATGTGATCAAATTTAGGCGCGTTTTAAGGTTATCGCGGTTCCGCCGGCGCGTGTCGTCGTTTTGACATGAAAAAGTCTATATTCGATCGACGTCGAAATATGCTTGTGCAGCATCTGCCTGTTTTTGCTGATGCCGGCGCGCGCGTTAACCAACCGTTAACCACTGCGCACCGACAGTTAACCATTCGATAACCCTCGGCTGGTCGGATGGTCATGAAAGTCAGCGTAGAAGCCACACGTCAGCTCATTCGCCTGCGCGGCCGCTCTTACGTCGCGTTCGTGTTCTCGCCGGTCGTGCCGATCGCAGGCTGGCTGTCCGATCTCGATGCGACGCTCGCGGGCTCGCCGGGCTTCTTCGTCGGCAAGCCGGTGGTGCTCGATCTATCCGCGGTCGATCTGAGCCCGCTTGCGATCACGCACCTCATCAAGAGCATCGAGGCCCGCAGCGTCCGGGTGCTCGGCCTCGAAGGCGTAGAGCCGGCACGGCTGTCGATCGGCATGCCGCCGCTGTTGTCCGGGGGCCGCCAATGCGTCGTGCAGGAGGCCGAGCCGGAGAAGCCGGCGCTGCGAGAGCCGAACTCGCTGTTGCTCGACGTGCCCGTGCGCTCCGGCCAGTCGATCGTGTTTCCCGACGGCGACGTCACGGTGCTCGGCGCCGTGTCCTCCGGCGCCGAGATCGTTGCCGGCGGCTCGATCCATGTCTACGGCGCGCTGCGCGGCCGCGCGATGGCCGGCGTCAACGGCAATGCGTCAGCGCGAATCTATTGCCAGAAGATCGAGGCCGAGCTGCTCGCCATCGACGGCTACTATCAGACTGCGGAGCAGATCGACGCCACGCTGCGCGGCAAGCCGGCGCAGGCGATGCTCGACGGCAATTCCATGAAGATCGTACCGCTAAACTAAGTATTAGGAGGTAATGAAATGGCAAAGGTGCTCGTTGTGACGTCCGGCAAGGGCGGCGTCGGCAAGACCACGACGACGGCCGCGCTTGGCGCCGCGCTGGCGCAGGCCGGCGAAAAAGTCGTGGTCGTCGACTTCGATGTCGGCTTGCGCAATCTCGATCTGGTACTCGGCGCCGAACGACGTGTCGTGTTCGATCTCATCAACGTGGTGCAGGGCATCGCCAAACTGCCGCAGGCGCTGATCCGCGACAAGCGGCTGGAGAATCTCTGGCTGCTGCCGGCGTCGCAGACCAAGGACAAGGACGCGCTGACGGAAGAGGGCGTCGGCCGCGTCATCGCCGAGTTGCGCAAGACGTTCGACTGGGTGCTGTGCGACAGTCCGGCCGGCATTGAGCGCGGCGCGATGCTGGCGATGCGCTATGCCGACGAGGCGGTCATCGTCACCAATCCGGAAGTCTCCTCGGTGCGCGATTCCGATCGCATCATCGGCATGCTCGATTCCAAGACCGTGCGCGCCGAGAACGGCGAGCGGGTGGAGAAGCACATCCTGATCACCCGCTACGATCCGGCGCGCGCCGCGCGCGGTGAGATGCTCTCGATCGACGACGTGCTGGAGATCCTGGCGACGCCGTTGCTGGGCATCGTGCCGGAAAGCCAGGACGTGCTGCGCGCCTCCAATGTCGGCTGCCCGGTGACCCTGAGCAATCCGTCGAGCACGCCGGCGCGCGCGTATTCGGACGCGATGCGCCGCCTGCTCGGCGAGCAGATCGAGATGCTGGTGCCGGCCGAGCCCAGGGGATTCATGAGACTGCTGCGTGGACGGAGGGCGGCATGAGCATGTTGCGGCTTTTCTCCAGCCGTCAGGTCTCCAGCCGCCAGGCCGCTACGGCACCGATCGCGCGGGAGCGGCTGCAGATCCTGCTTGCGCATGAGCGCGGCGGCCTGCGCGGCCAGCCGGATCTGTTGATGCAGCTTCGCGAGGAAATCCTCGCCGTCGTCTCAAAGCATGTGGTACTCGATCCCGACAAGGTCCTGGTGCGGATGGATCGGGGAAAGCATGTCTCGACGCTTGAGGTCGATATCGAATTGCCTGTTGGTGCCGACCGCGCCTTCGCAAACACCGGCTGAGGCGCAGCGGCCCGGGGTGCTGTGCTGATGCGGCCGATCTTTCGCGTCGACGGCACGCGTGTCGCCGTCGGTCCCGATGCCGCGGGTCCCTGGGACCCCTCGATGCAGCACGGCTCGGCGCCGGCGGCGCTCGTGGTGTGGGCGGCCGAGCGCATCGCGACGGCGGCGCCGATGCGCATCGCCCGGGTGACGGTCGACCTGATGCGGCCGGTGCCGCTGCGCGATCTGTCGATCGAGACCGAGATGCTGCGCGAGGGCCGCAAGATCCAGCTCTGCGCCGTGCGGCTGCGCGCGGACGATATCGTCGTCGTTGTCGCGACCGTGCTCAAGGTGCGCCAGGCGGACGTACCGCTGCCCGACGACGTCGTCGAGCTGCCGGTCGAGCTGCCGGGTCCGGAGGTCTCGCGGCCGGAGCCGGCCGACTTCTCCACCAGCCCCTTCGTCAATTGCATGTCGCTCCGAGCCGCGCGCGGCCGGTTCGGGACGCGCGGGCCGGGCGCGATCTGGTACCGGGTCGATCGGCCGCTGGTCGATGGCCATGCCGTGTCGCAGGCGATGCGCGCCATCGTCGCTGCCGATTTCTGCAACGGCACCGGCGCGGCACTGGATTTCAACGACTACACGTTTCTCAACGCCGATCTCACCGTCAACATGGCGCGCGAGCCGGTCGGTGATTGGGTGCTGCTCGAAGGCACCAGCTGGATCGGCTCCGACGGCGCGGGGCTCGCGATGGCCCGGCTCGGCGACCTCCAGGGCTATTTCGGGCGCGTCACGCAGAGCCTGGTGATCGAGAAGCGGTGAGAGTAGTTGAGGAGCGGTGGGGTGGGCAAAGCGCTCTTGCGCGTGCCCACCGTCGGTGCCGCAGAAAAGAAGGCGGGCACGCTTCGCTTTGCCTACCCTACAGATCTAACCCACCATCCGGTCCCGTCCCGCCCAGAAGCGCGCGCGCAGCACCTTCTTGTCGACTTTGCCGACCGCGGTGACCGGAAGCTCCTTGACGAACTCGATCCGCTTGGGCGCATGCGCCGAGCCCTTGCGCGCCTTCACCAGATTGATCAGCTCGTCGGCATCGGGCGCCGTGCCTGCGCGCGGCACCACGATCGCGGTGACGGCCTCGCCCCATTTGTCGTCGGGCACCCCGACCACCGCGCACATCGCCACGTCGGCGTGCTGCGTCAGCACGTCCTCGATCTCGCGCGGGAAGATGTTGAAGCCGCCGGACACGATCATGTCCTTCTTGCGATCGAGGATATACATGTAGCCGCGCTCGTCCTTGCGCGCGATGTCGCCGGTGTGCAGCCAGCCATTCTTGAGCGTCGCCGCCGTGACATCCGGACGCTTCCAGTACTCCGCCATTACATGCGGCGCCCGCACGCAGATCTCGCCGGCCTCATTGGTCGCGACCTCCCGGTCCTCGTCGTCCATGATCTTCACGTCGCACGCCGCGATCGGGAAGCCGCAGGACAGGAACAGCTCGGGCCGCTTCGGATCGTGGTCCGCCTTGCGCAGCACCGACACCGGATAGCATTCGGTCTGGCCGTAGAGCTGCGAGAACACCGGACCGATCCGCGCGATACCCTCCGTCAGCCGTGTCGGCGACATTGCCGAGGCGCCGTAGAGCACCAGCTCGAGCGAGGAGAGATCGGTCTTGCCGAGCGCAGGATGATCCAGCAGCACGTAGATCATGGTCGGCACGAACAGCGTGAAGTTGATGCGCTCGCGCGCAATCGTCGCCAGCACGGCTTCCGGATCGAAGCCTTTCAACATGTGCACGGTGCCGCCGCGCATCAGGGTCGGTAGTACCTTGGTGCCGGCGACGTGGCTGATGGGCGCCACCGTGAGGTAGCGCGCGCCGTCGGGGATCTCGAAGTCGGCCAGGATCGCGGTGGCGAAGCCGCCATATTCGCGGTGCCTGCGCAGCGCGCCCTTGGACTTTCCCGTGGTGCCGCCGGTGTAGTTCAGGGTCGCGATATCGTCTGACGCGGCGAAATTGCGCGCGGTGGCGGTGCCCGCCTGCTCGAGCGCGGCCAGCAGGTCGATGCCATAATCCGCGGGCCCGAGCGTGAAGACCGTAGTCACTCCGGGCGCATTTGCCGCGAGCTCGCCGCCGCGGTCGCGGAACGCGGCCGCATCGACCACCAGCACCCGCGATTCCGAATCAGCAAGCTGGAACAGCTGATCCTCCAGCGAACCCAGCGGATGCAACCAGGTGATCGCGAGTCGCGATAGCTGCGCGGCCGTGCCGGCGCACCAGCTATCGGCGCGATTGGCGGTGAGAAAAGCCACGCGGGTGCCGGCCTGAAAGCCGAGCCGCGTGAACACGGCTTGCATTCGGCCGATCAGATCGGTGGCGCCCTGATAGGACAGCGATCCGCCGGGCCAACTGAATGCGATGCGCGATGGATAACGCGCCAGCGCGCGCAAAGTTTGCTCGCAGACGGCAGGGAACGAATAGAGCGGATGGCTCATGAGATGGCTCATGGCGATACAGTCCTCCCGATCGCCTTGGTTGTTTTTTGTTCATGGTTCAAGGCGTGTTCCAACCTTAGCACAATGCAATGTTCCCGGAACATCGCTGCTCACACGGCGTTGCCCGCGCAAACCGAGGGAGCAAGATCATGCGGATGTCGACAGCTTATTTCGCGGGGGCAGGAACCGTGGTCGTCGCTGTCGCGGTCGGTCTGGGCGGTGGGCTTCTGATGGCGAACATCATGAACCCGCATACGCCGACACTGCAATCGACCAAGCTCGAGCATAAATCGCCCGATGCGCCGCCGCCTCAGACTGCGGCACCAAATTCCTATCTCGCGGCGACGCAGGGTGCGGCAACCGCGCCGGTGGTGGTGCAGCCGGCGGCTGCGAAATCAGCCGATAACAAGCCGACCGAGCAATCAGCCGCGGATGCCGGTAATAACGCGCAGTCCGCAGCCGACAACAAGCCACAACCGCAGCCCTCGCCATCGCCCGTGGCCGCTGCGACGCCAACTCAACCGGCTGGCTCTGAGTCTTCGACGCCTGCGGCACAACATCAGCAGGCCAACACGCCGGAGGCCTCCTACGCCAAGGCCTCGGATGACGATTTGCAATCGAACGATGGGAAATCGCGCAACGACTCGCGTCGCGCCGAGCGCGAGCGCCGCCGTGCCGAGCGTCATCAGCGCTGGGTGGAACGCCATCAACATCAGCGCCACCAGCCGGATATGCGCGACGTCGAGCAGGCGGTGCGCGACGATTCGGCGCAACGTGCTTCGGCCCAGCCTGACTCAGCTCAGCGCGACTCGGCCCAGCGTGATACGGGCCAGCGCGATCAGGGAGACCGTGCGTCAGCACAGCGTGACGCGATGCAGCGTGAGCGCGACGGCGGATCGCGCGACTATCGCGAGGTCCGTGACTTCCGCGATGTGCCCCGGCGTGAATATGTCATTGAGCCCGCCGCGCCTCCGGCGCCGCGCTTTAATCTGTTCGATGATGACGGCGATTGATGCGCAGCGCCCGCGCGTATAATCCCCGATCTCAAGATCGGAGATCAGGGAGCAGCGCCGGTGCCGGCTATGGGTTCGTGTACAGATTCTCTTGCTCGTTTTCGTGGCCGTCTCGGCCTGCCGCTGATAGCAGCGCCGATGTTCCTGGTCTCCGGCGTCGACCTCGTCACGGCGGCTTGCATCAACGGCGTGATCGGCGCGTTCCCGACCGTGAACTGCCGTACGCCCGAAGAGCTTGACATCTGGCTCACCTGGATCGGCGCGCGGCTCTCCCGCGATGCAGATGCGCGGGGACGCCGACCGGCGCCGCCTTGCGCCAACCTGATCGTGCACCGCTCCAACGCCAGGCTGGAGCAGGATCTTGCCGTGCTGCTGCGCCACAAGCCGGAGATCGTGATCACATCGGTCGGCTCGCCCGCGCCGGTGCTGCAGCCGCTGCACGATGCCGGCGCGATGGTGCTGGCCGATGTCGCCTCGATCCGCCACGCAGAGCGCGCCATCGAAGCCGGCGCCGATGGGCTGGTGCTGCTCACCGCGGGTGCCGGCGGCCAGACCGGATGGCTCAATCCATTTGCCTTCGTGCGCGCTGTCCGCGCCTTCTTCGACGGCCCGATCGTGCTTGCCGGCGGCATCAGCGATGGTCACGCGCTGCGCGCTGCGGAGGTGCTCGGCTGCGACCTCGCCTATATGGGCACGCGCTTCATCGCGACGCGCGAGAGTATGGCCGACGAGCGCTACAAGGCGATGCTGGTCGCGAGCTCTGCCGACGATGTCCTGCTCACGACCGCCTTCACCGGCCTGCAGACCAACATGCTCAAGCCCTCGATCGTCGCCGCCGGCCTCGATCCCGACAACCTGCCGGCGCGCGGCGCCATCGATATCGGCAAGGGCATCGACGTCGACGCGCGCGAATCGCGGCCCGCGCGCTGGCGCGACATCTGGAGCGCGGGACACTCGACATCCGGGGTCTCGGATATACCTTCGGTAGAGGAGCTGATTGCTCGCACAACCATCGAATATCAAAATGCCGTGGCATCGGCATAGCGGTAAGGTCCGGACATCCTACGGAACACAACTTTAACGCGCCATTAACCATCGCACGGCGACAATCGGTGTGTGTCGGTATCCTGCTATCTGCGGGAGACTTGCAGAGCTCGAATCACTTAAGGGTGTGCGATGAGCATCGAGGGGCTACTGGACAAGACGACGGCAACGCTCGACGAGATCAGGGTCCGGGTTGGCAACGCGCTGCAACGCCACCCGATGTGCCGCCAGGTCCAGTTCGACATCGTCAGCGTGCCGCGGACGGCCAGAGGCGGCAATTGGACCATCAGCCTGCATGCGCTGGAGCCGGCAGCTGTCTGGGAAGCTTCCGATATAGTAGCCGATATCCAGGCCGCCTATGATCTGAGTTCCGCATCGGCCTGAATTCATTGGCTTTTCCACCCGTATGATCCACGGGTTCGATGGCAATTCGCAGGGCTGGCGTGGTTCAGCCTTAATTAACTCCCAGTTTTCGGCAAAGTGCGGCGTTCCCGCCGGGGATACGGAGATCTGTGTGACGAAGTCGATTACCCTTGTCGCCCTGGTGTGCCTGCTCGTTGCAGGAGCCGCGGCGACCAGTATTCTGGCGCGCGACAGCGTGCCTGCGGCCGGTCTTGCAAGGTCGGCTGTGGTGGCCAGGAGTCCGGTTTCCAATCGGGAGGCCAAGGGAGATCGCCTGACGGTGAACCGCGTGACCGCGGCTGCGGAACAGTCGGAACCGCCGGCCAACATCAGCGAACCGGTGCGCGAGGCGCTTGCCTATGC
Organism: Bradyrhizobium sp.; assembly: GCF_049798375.1. GTDB lineage: Bacteria > Pseudomonadota > Alphaproteobacteria > Rhizobiales > Xanthobacteraceae > Bradyrhizobium. The sequence goes on along the minus strand of NZ_JBARGP010000696.1, from coordinate 7,739 downwards.
GTCGGCCGATGCCGAGATGCCGAAGGCGCCCGCGGCCGCCGAGGTGACAGTGGCGGCTAAGCCCGCTGCGGTGGCCGAGGTGGCAGCCCGGAAGCCCAAGCCGGTATTGAAGCCTGAGGTCCAGAAGGCCTATGCGCTGCTCAGCGACGGCCAGATCGCCGGGATCAAGGAGCGCCTGAAGCTATCCTCGGATCAGGAATATTACTGGCCGGCGGTGGAGACCGCGTTGCGCGCCGTGGCCAGGAAACTTCATTCCACGCACCAATCCAGTACGAAGCCGGGCAGCATGCCGGCGATCGATCCGGATTCGGACGAAGTGCAGCAGCTCAAATCGGCCGCGATGCCGCTGCTGTGGCAGCTCCGCGACGACCAGAAGGACGAGGTGCGCAAGCTCGCCCGCATGATCGGCCTCGACCGCGTCGCGTCCGCGATCTGACGATCCGGTTCCGATCTGCCTGAAGCCGCGCTTTGCGCGGCCCGTTTCTTTTGGAGACCGGCGACCTCATGACCGGCGAGGTCATGATGTCTCACGATGCCTTATTTGCTGATCGGGTGCGCCGCGGCTTCGTCACGCGGCGGGGCGTCGTCCGTGGTTTCGAACGCGTCATAGACCAGCTTCTTGAAGGCCGGCGTGATGCGGCTGCGTTCGTTCTGGGTCTGCTCGAGCATGATGTAGACCATGTCGAGTTTCGGATCGACGCCGAAATAGGTGCCGCTGCCGCTATCCCATTTCAATTCGCCGATCGAGCCCGCCGCCGGCGGGTGGGCGTCGCCGGCTGAGACCCGCACCGCAAGGCCGTAGCCGTAGCCGAAGCCGTCGCCAGGAAAGTAGAAATAATCGCGCCCGATACCTGAGCCGGGACCGATCTGGTCGGTCGTCATGGCCTTGAATGCCGCCGGCGACAGATAGCGATGACCGTCGAGCTCGCCGCCATTGAGCAGCATCTGCGCAAAGCGCGCGTAGTCGGTGACGGTGGAGACGAGGCCACCGCCGCCCGACTGCCATTCCGGATGCGCGCGGCGTTCCATCTCGGCCGCGAGCAGGATGTGGTCCGAAGGCAGCGGCTCGGCCATGCGCGCGCGCTCTTCCGGCGAGGTCAGGACATATTTGGTGCTGGTCATGCCGAGCGGATCGAGGATGTTGCGCTTCTCGAAATCGTACAGCGCCTCGCCCGTGATGACCTCGATCACGCGGCCCAGCACGTCGGTGGAATGGCCATAGCGCCACAAAGTGCCGGGCTGGCGCGCCAGCGGCAGGGCCGCGATACGGTCGGCGAATTCGGCGTTGTCGAAATGGCCGGCGAAGATGTCGGCCGCCATGTAGGCGTGCTCGATCAACTCGCCGCCGATATAGCCATAGGTAATCCCGGAGGTGTGCCGCATCAGGTCGCGAATGGTGACGGGATGGTTCGGCGGCACGCGCTTCAGCACATGTCTGCCGTCGACCGCCACTGTGTCGACGCCGACTGTCACCTTGGCAAAGGACGGAATATATTTCGAGACGGGATCGGACAGCGCCATCCGCCCCTGATCGATCAGCATCATCGCGGCGAGGCTGGTGATCGGCTTGGTCATCGAATGCAGTGCAAAGATCGTGTCCGGCGTCATCGCGACGCCGGTCTTGACGTCGCGCACACCGAAGCACTTTTCGTAGACTACCTGGCCATGCTGCTGGACCAGGATGACGGCCCCGGGCAGCCGGCCTGTCGCGACCTCCTGGTCGAAGAATTGCGTGATGCGGTCGAGCTTGTCCGGCGCCGGTGCCGGAGCAAACAGGCCGACAGCGCGGCTCGAGCCGCCGGCGCTCGCCAGCAGCACGGCGCATGTTGCGGCCAACGACAGCTTGCGCATGCCGCGCCGGACCGCCGATCCTGATTGCTGGTTTGGCAGTTCCAAGCTTCGTCCTTTCATGATGGCGGAACCGACTATTTCCGATTTCGCGGCAAGCTCGCAATCACACCGAAGTGTAGGTTGCGCCGTCGCAGGCCCCTGTCGCCTGGACGACACAGGCGCGACCGCGGCGGGGGCGCGGCTGGGGCGCCTACAGGTCGAGCAGCCGATCACGTTCCGACTGGTCGAGCACTTCGCGCACCGTCGAGAGCAGCACATTGGGCCGGAACGGTTTCATGATTGCACGATGGTTCGCGATCCTGCCCTCACCGCTCTCGGTCGTGATCGGATAGTTGGAATAGCCGGTCATGAACACCAGCGGCAGATCGGGCGACGTCGCGGCCAGAAATTCGGCCAATTCAGGCCCGCTGAGCTGGGGCATCACCACGTCTGATAGCACGAGGTCGATGCTGCCGCGCTGGTTCTGCATCAGCCGGCGGGCCTCGTCGCCATTGGCGGCGGTGAGCACGGTGTAGCCGCCGCGCTTCAAGGCTGCGGCTGCGGCGCGCATCACCGCCTGATCGTCCTCGACCACCAGGATTGTCTCCCGCCCGCGCAGCTCCTCGGGCTCCAGTTCCTCGGCCGACAGCTGCTCCTCGGTGCGGTAGGTGCGCGGCAACAGCACCAGAAAGCTGGTGCCGGCGCCGAGCCTGCTTTCCACCGTCAGGCTGCCGCCGGCCTGCGCGATGATGCCGTAGCAGGTCGCGAGCCCGAGTCCGGTGCCGTGGCCGCGCGCCTTGGTCGTGAAGAAGGGATCGAAGATGCGGTCGAGATGCTGGGGTGAAATGCCGGTGCCGCTATCAGTGACGCGCACCGCTACGTATTCGCCGGGTTGCACGCCGTGCTCGGCGCTCGCGATGTTGCGGTTCTCGATCTCGATCGCGAACCGCCCGCCCGATGGCATGGCGTCGCGGGCATTGACCGCGAGATTCATCAAGACCTGCTCGAGCTGGCCCTTGTCGGCCAGTACGGGCCAGATGTGGTCGCCCGGCAGTACCACGAAATCGATAGTGGCGGGCAGCGTCCGCTGCAGCATCGAATGCACGCCTGCCACCACCTCGACCATGTTGAGCACGGCCGGCTCGCTGGCCTGCTTGCGCGAGAAGGCCAGCAGCTGGCGCGTCAGCGCCTGGGCGCGGTCGATCGAATGCACGATCTCGACGACCTCGACCAGCCGCGGATCGTCGGCCTCGAACTCGGTCCGCAGCATCTCGGCATAGACCAGCATGATCGCCAGCAGATTGTTGAAGTCATGCGCGACGCCGCCCGCGATCAGGCCGATCGCCTCCATCTTCTGGGCATGCTTGAGATGATCGTCCAGGCGCTTCTGCTCGGTCATGTCGTGAATGAGCGTGAGCCGCGCTGGCGCGCCGTTCCATTCGCAGTCGACCACGCGCATGTCGCAGGCGCGCCGTTCGTCGCTGCCCGGAATCCTGAACTCCGATACCGGGCCGTCCTTGAGGTGCAGGCTGAACTGGCTGCCGATGAAATCCTCGCGCCTGCGGCCGAATAGCGCCAGCGCGGCGTCATTGCCGAACAGCACGATGCCGGGCCGATCGGTGACGACCACCGCGTCCGGGATCGAGCCGACCAGGTGCTCGAACTGACGCCGCAGCGTCTCGGTCGCGCGCACCTCCTTCAACCGCAGGATCGAACGGTCAATGGTACGGCGGAGCATGGCCGGCCGCAGCTCTTCCTTGTTCAGGTAGTCCTGCGCACCGGCATCGATGCAGATCAGGGCCAGGGCCTCATCGGATACGCCGCTCAGCACGATGATCGGCTTGGCGCGCGAGATCTTCAGGAGCCTGTGCACACATTCGACGCCGGAGCAGTCGGGCAGGCGGAGATCGAGCAGCACGACGTCGACGGGATCGGTACGCAGGATCTGTTCGGCGTCCGACAACCGGCTGACATGGCGCACCGCATAGCGCGTGGGCACGCCGGGCCAGTCGAGCATCTCGCGCACCAACTCGGCGTCGGCGGGATTGTCCTCGACCAGCAGCAGGGTCGGATGGCCTGAGATCTCCGTCATGGGCTAATCGGCCCGCCATTGTTGTTCGGCAGGCAGGCGGTGCCGATCCAGAACCGCTCGACGGTGCCGATCACCTCGCGGTAGGCGTGCAGGTCGAGCGGCTTGACCAGATAAAAATTGGCACCGAGCTCGTAGCAATCGCGAACGTCCTTGCCTGCCCGCGACGAGCTCCACACAATCACCGGAATGCGCCGCAGCTGCTCGTCGGCCTTGACCTCGCGCAGCACCTCGCGGCCGTCGAGCCGGGGCAGATTGAGATCGAGCAGGATCAGCCGCGGGCGCACCGCGTCATGATGCTGGTTCTCGCGATTGAGATAGGACATGGCCTCGACACCGTCGGAAGCCACCTCGATCGACAATCGGCTGTTGGCCTGCGCGAAGGAGTCCCGCGTCAGGTCCGCGTCCGCAGGATTGTCCTCGATCAGGAGCAGGACGTCCCTGCGCGTGCCATTGCTCATGTCGCCATCTCCGTCGTTGTCCTTGTTTTCGTTGGCCCTGATAGCGCCAGGGCGGTGAAGTGAAAATTGGTGCCTTCGCCTGATGTCGAGTCGAACCAGATGGTACCGCCATGGCGCTCGACGATCTTTTTCACGATCGCGAGTCCGATCCCGCTGCCGTCATACTTGCCGCGCTCGTGCAGGCGCTGGAACATCTGGAAGATGCGGCTGCCGTGCCTGGCCTCGATCCCGATGCCATTGTCCTTGATGGTGAACTCCCACAGCGCCTCGCGCGGCTGGGCGGAAATCTCGATCCGCGGCGGCCGCCGGTTGCGGAATTTGATCGCGTTGCTGATCAGGTTCTGGAACACCTGTTCGAGCTCGATCTCCTCGCTGAGCACGACGGGAAGGGCGCCGACATGGATATCAGCTCCGGTCTCCTCGATCGCGTGCGACAGCCGTGCCAGCGTCGCGGCGACCACGGCGGCGCTGTCGACGACGCGGTTCGCGGTCTCCTTGGACGATAGGCGCGAATAGGACAGGAGATCGCGCACCAGAATCTGCATCCGCTGCGCGCCTTCGACCGCATAGGCGATGTATCGGTTGGCCTTGTCGTCGAGCCTGTCCTTGTAGCGCTCCTCCAGCAGCTGCGTGTAGCTCGCCACCATTCGCAGCGGCTCCTGCAGATCGTGCGAGGCGACGTAGGCGAATTGCTCGAGCTCGGCGTTGGAACGGCGCAGACGCTCGTTCTGCGCCTCGATCGCCCGTTCCGCCTCCCTCCGGCCGGTGATGTCGATCACCGTCGCCAGCACCAGCAATCCGTCGCGCGACTCGATGGGATTGAGGCCGATCTCGACCGGAAATTCGGAGCCGTCCTTGCGCACGCCACGAAGCTCGCGCCCGGTGCCGATCCGGCCGGCAGCCGGCGCAGCCAGGAACGTCGCGCGGTGCTCTGCGTGCTGCCCGCGCATGGCCTCGGGAAGCAGCATGTCGACGGAGGTGCCGAGCAGCTCGTCGCGTTGATAGCCGAACTGCCGCTCCAGCTCGGCATTGGCGAGCACGATCTCGCCGCTCTGATTTATCATCAAGACGCCGCCGGGCGAGGCTTCGACCGCAAGCTCGAACTTGCGCTGGTTGAACTTCTGCTCGGAGATGTCGCGCACGATCTCGGCCGAGCCGATGATCTCGCCCGATGGCGCCCTGACCGGGGAGATGCCGAGGGAGACGTCGATCAGTCGGCCGCTCCTGGTCCGGCGCACGGCCTCGCAGTGATCGATGTGCTCGCCGCGGCGGACGGTATCGAGCATCGCGTTGCTTTCGTCGATAAGCTCGTGCGGCACGATGATGTCGATCGACTGGCCGACCGCCTCTGCCGCCGCATAGCCAAACAGCTGCACGGCTGCGGCGTTCCATCCGGTGATCTTGCCCTCCGGCGTCCTGGTGATGATCGCATCGCTCGCAGACCGCACCACGGCGGCGTAGAGCTGGTCGCGCTCGAGGTAGGTCTGCAGCAGCAGCTCATTGTGCCGCCGCCGCACCAGCTCGCGCTCGAGTTCACGCTCCGGCGCAGGCAGGCCGAAGAGGCGCTGCAGGCCGGAATCCTCATCGGGAGTCCGCTCGACCGCCGCCAACTCCTCCTGTGACAGGTTGTCGACTGTGGCGACCACCTTGCGCAGCCGCCGCGACAGCAGATTGGCGAGCAAGATGGCGATCAGGGTGGCGCAGGTCGCCGCGATCGCGCCGCCGATCAGGGTGGCCTCGCGCACCGGCGGCGGTGCCGCGGCGAGTGCCGCATAGGGCACCACCTCGATTACGCTGAAGCGGCGCGATTGCCCGATTTGTCCGGGCGCGGTGGCAACGCCGAAAAGCTTGCCGTTGATGTCACGCGTCAGGCGCTGGGTGGCGACATCGGTCGGCAGCGGGCCGAGATCGGGAAAGTCGTCGGCGAGCCGGCTGCGCCCGCCCTGATCGAAGCGAAACTCGCGCGTGGGATCGGGATGCAGCAGGTATTCGCCGTTCTCGTCGATGATGCGGATATCGCCATTGGGCGGCGCCAGCGCGCGCGTCTCGGCGAGGAACGGTCGCAGGTCGAGATTGACAACGAGGATGCCGAACCGCCTGCCATCCGGCTGCAGGACCGGGGTGGCGACGCGAACCACCGGCACCAACGGATGCTCGATCTGGCCGTGCTCCTGGTTGAGGCCGAGCGGAGAGACGTAGATCTGGCGGTCGGAGAGCGCCATCGCCTGCCGGAAGAAGGGCCGGTCTCCCATCTCCTGCAACTCGGCGTCCGGAACGATCCGCGGGCCATTGGCGGTTTGCTCGACGCGGATGAATTCGCGGCCGGCGGCTTCGATCAGCCTGAACCGGTAGTAGACCGGCTTGCGGCGGAGCTGCCCGAGCAGCCTCGCGGCGAAATCCTCGCGCCGTTCCTGCAGTGCGAGCAGATCCACCGGACCCGGTGCTGATGCGATTTTCAGGATGTTGTCCAGCGATTTGCCGTGTGAGAAGGTCAGCACGTCCGCGGTCGTGCTCGCGCCGTAGCTCTCGAACGCCCGGGCACGGGCATCGGCGTTTTGCGCGAGTATCTGCAGTTGCGTCGGGACCAGCGCGGCGTCAAGCTTGTCCATGATCAAGAGCGCAACGCCGCCGGCCGTGGCGATCACCAGGCCGACCATGGCGGCGATGAGCAACGCCGTCACCCGCCAGCCGTCGCTGGCATAGCCGGATGTTCCGTTCGATCGTTGCTGCGCAAGATGCAGTGCGTCGTCCATTCTCGCCATTTCGGCCGCCGACGTCGGCAGCGATCTCGGCGTGAGGCCGCTGGGTGCGCGCCCGACGCAGCAGCAAGTAACTATCTCACAGGTTGCCAAGGTGTTCTGCACGGCAGCATGCACAGCCTGCGGAAAACCATGTGCGATGCAAGCAACGCTCGCACAAGTTGTTCAGACATAGGCAAGCAATGCGGCGCGTCCCGCATCGATCCCGTCGACTTTGCGACTTTCGACGTGGTCCTTGATCAATGGCCCGGGTGCCGCGGCAGCCAGAGCCGGCTTTCGGCCACCAGCGCCTCGATCAGCGCCGCCGCAGGGAGGCTGCGCAACAGGGGCACCGCCTGGCCGGCCCATAGCGGCAGAAAGTCGGTGCGCCCTCGGTCGTTGCAGGCTTTGGCGAGCGCCCGCGTCAGGCTGAGCTGCGCCGGGAAGTCGATCACCTCGGCGTCGGCCAGCTCGTCGGTCATGCGGTTGCGCAGGGTGCGTGCCTGCTGGCCGGTGAAGACGCGCGTCAGCCTGGTGTCGTCGTCGGTCGCCTGGCGAAGCGCGTCGCGATAGGGCGCCGAGACCACCGCCTCCTGGCAGCCGAGAAACGCGGTGCCGATC
>NZ_JBARGP010000695.1:0-1776 GCF_049798375.1 Bradyrhizobium sp. | reverse complement strand
GTGCGCAAGCTCTCCGCCGAGAGCGGCATCAATGCCTCGACCGTGCCGGGCTCGGGCAAGGACGGCCGCGTCACCAAGGGCGACATGCTGGCCGCTATCGAGCGCGCCGCGTCGGCCCCGACCCCGGTCAATCAGCCTGCCGCCGCCGTGCAGGTCCGCAGCCCCTCGCCTGCCGACGATGCGGCCCGCGAGGAGCGCGTGAAGATGACGCGGCTGCGCCAGACCATCGCGCGTCGCCTCAAGGACGTGCAGAACACCGCCGCCATGCTCACGACCTTCAACGAGGTCGACATGAGCCACGTGATGGCGCTGCGCAGCCAGTACAAGGATGTGTTCGAGAAGAAGCACGGCGCGAAGCTCGGCTTCATGGGCTTCTTCACCAAGGCGGTGGTGCAGGCGCTGAAGGATATTCCAGCCGTCAACGCCGAGATCGACGGCACCGACCTGATCTACAAGAACTACTATCACATCGGCGTCGCCGTCGGCACCGACAAGGGCCTGGTCGTGCCTGTGGTGCGCGACTGCGACCACAAGTCGATTGCCGATATCGAGAAGGGCATTGCCGATTTCGGCCGCCGCGCCCGTGACGGCCAGCTCAAGATCGACGAGATGCAGGGCGGCACCTTCACCATCACAAATGGCGGCATCTACGGCTCGCTGATGTCGACGCCGATCCTGAACGCACCGCAGTCCGCGATCCTCGGCATGCACAAGATCCAGGAGCGGCCGATCGTGGTCGCCGGCAAGATCGAGGTACGGCCGATGATGTATCTGGCGCTGTCCTATGATCACCGCGTCATCGACGGCAAGGAAGCCGTGACCTTCCTGGTGCGCGTCAAGGAAAGCCTGGAAGATCCGGCACGCCTGGTGCTGGATCTCTGAGCCGGACAAAGTCTGGATCAACGGAAGCGCGCTTTCGCAAAAGCGCGCTTCAGCATTGAGGGCGATCATGACGGACAAGGTTGCAGTCATCACCGGTGGCAGTCGTGGCATCGGCCGTGCCGCCGCACTCGCGGCCGCCACGCGCGGCTACAGGATCGTGGTCGGCTATGCCAGCAACGAGGCGGCCGCAAAAGATACGGTCGCGGCGATCGAGGCCAAGAACGGCAAGGCGATCGCGGTGAAATGCGACGTCGGCCGCGAGCATGACATCCTCGAACTGTTCAAGGCCGCCGACAAATTCGGAACGCTGGGCGCGCTGATCAACAATGCCGGTATCGTCGGGCCGACCACGCGGGTCGATCAGATGAGCGCCGAGCGTATCGAGCGGCTGATGGCAGTCAACGTCACCGGCAGCATTCTCTGCGCGCGCGAGGCGGTGAAGCGGATGTCGACGCGCCATGGCGGCAAGGGCGGCGTCATCGTCAATCTGTCATCGGTCGCTGCCAAGCTCGGCTCGCCGAACACCTATGTCGATTACGCCGCCTCCAAGGGTGCGATCGATTCCTTCACGATCGGTTTGGCCCAGGAAGTCGCCAGCGAAGGCATCCGCGTCGCGGCGATCCGCCCGGGCCTGATCGACACCGATATCCATGCCTCCGGCGGTGAGCCCGACCGCGCGCACCGGCTCGCTGGCACCGTGCCGATGAAGCGGGTCGGCTCGGCCGACGAAATCGCCAATGCCATCGTCTGGCTGCTGTCGGAAGAGGCCTCCTACGTCACGTCCGCCATCCTCGACGTGTCGGGCGGCCGCTGACCGCCCGCGCATCTTCAGAATTGCAATCTCACGGAACATTTGATCATGGCCACTTACGATCTCGTCGTCATCGGTACCGG
>NZ_JBARGP010000694.1:0-51390 GCF_049798375.1 Bradyrhizobium sp. | reverse complement strand
GTACATGATGACGATGGCGCCGCCGAAGATCAGGTGGAAATGGCCGGTGATCCACTGCGTGTTGTGGATCGTCGCGTCGAGCTGGTAGCTCATGTTGATGAGCCCGCCGGCTCCGCCGAAGCCGAGCATCACGAACGAAAAGGCGAGCGCCAGCATCATCGGATTGCGCCATGGAAGGGCACGAATCCAGCCGAATGCGCCGCGGCCACCGCGCAGCCTGGCGGCGATCTCCACGGAGGCGCAGATCGTGAACACCGTCAGCAGCGTCGGGAGCGCCACCAGCGCCGTGAACGTCGAGTGGATGAACTTGAACCCCGCACCGACCTGCGGGTCCGCGAAGGTATAATGGATGCCGATCGGCATCGCCACGATCAGGAACAGGATGAACGCGATCCGTCCCATCGTGTCGCTGTAGAGGCGGCCACCGATCGCGCGCGGCACAATGGTGTAGTAGGCGATGTAGCTCGGCATCAGCCAGAAATACACGATGGCGTGCAGCGTCCAGGCGAAGAATACGCGGGCGAGCCCAGCGTCGATCGTGGTCCGCCAGCCGAGCGCGACCGGGATGATCTGCAGCAGCAATTCGAGCGGCACCCACGGCCGTCCAGGCCCATAGATAGGAGCCGGCGACGTTCGCGAACATCGCAAGCGGCACTGGCTCGCCCGGGTGTTCGCGTCGCCAGATGCGCAGGTTGATCGACATCAGCGCGCCCCAGATCCAGGAGCCGAGCACCACCAGAACGACGCCGATGTAGTAGAAGGCGTTGCCGATCAGCGGGGGGGTAGAGGGTGTAGAGCACCGAGGCGCGGCCGAGCGCCACCGGCACCATCGCCATGACCGCGCCGGCGACGATCAGCCAGAAGGCCGCCCAGGCCCAGCGCACGCCGACGAGAGGCTGCTTCAGCGCAGACTCGGTGATGGCGTAGCCGAAGCCCATCGCCACCAAGGTCGGAAAAACGTAGCCCATGACCGTGCCGTGCGCGGTGAGCGAACGGTAGTAGAACTCCGGATTGGACAGCCAGGTGCCGAGCGGGCTGTGAATGAACATCTGCCAGGCGCCGAGGCAGAGCGCCAAGCCGAAGGCGGCGAACGCCAGCCAGAAGTGCGCGAGGATGAGCTTCCTATTCACCAACACAGCTCAGCCTCGCCAGCATTCCAGGCCGAACCGCCTCCGTCCTTGCTGAAACGCAACCTCAAAGATGTAAAATCTACATTCGCCATTTCTGATTCTAACGGTTCGTTTACGGATCTTCCGGTCCGCTAGACCGTCGAGATTTGCGCCGCCTCAAAGCGGACGTCCTCCGCACACCCTAGATTCGCGGTGACGCTGTCCGCCCGAGTCCTTCATGACCCTCTTCGTGTATGTTTGCCCTATCACCAAACAACCAGTCCAGCATTGGCTCGATCGGGGCGGCGCGACGCGTCAAAACGAGGCGTTCGTCGCAGTGCCATGCCAGGCCTGCGCGCGGCTGCATTTCCTGAATCCCAGGACGGGCAGGCTACTCGGCGATAAGCCCCGGCGGAAACGGCTGCGCTCAGACGAAGTCGGTCCGCCCAGCGCTCGATCTCGTCGACCTCGGCCTCGATTTCCGTTCCGAGGTCGCCGGCGAAGCCGCGCCATGCGGAAAGATTGCCCTTTCGGAACGCCTATGAGGACCGGAATCTCCCGATCAAGGGCGACGGCGATCAGATGCCGCAGACCTCGGCCTTCGCACTCGGCCTTGCCGAATTTGTTGAGCACCAGGACGTCCGGAGCGCTCTCGAGCGCGGACGCAACCCGGACAGCAACGCCGGTGAGCGCGGATTCGTCGAGCCTGCAGGACGAGGCGCCCGCTCCGCGGTTCTCGAAGATCGCCGACCGGAGGCCGGTCGACAGGTCGTCGAGGATCACATCGCACTGCAGCGCGCCTCCACGACCACCACGCCAACAAGCGCAGCCACTTTCGCCAAGACGCTCGGAAAGAGGGTGACGGCCGGCGAGCCGCGTGCCCCGCACCGGCGAACTCGTCGGCCCTATAAAGCTAGGATTCACATGCCGTCCAAGCTCGACCCACATATTGCTGCGATCGAGGGCTGGCTGGCAGAGTAACCGCAGCTGACGGCGCTCGCCATCGTCGGCCGGCTGAGCGAGATTCAGCCCGAGGAGTTCGGTGCAAGACAGCATTCGATAGTGCAGCGTCTGCTGAGGGCGCTTAGACGGAAGACGGCCGAGCAATTGGTCGCCGCTGCCCCACTGCCGAGGTTGTGGACGGCTCGGGCTATGTAGGGCCCGACCCGCCCACAGCCCCTTTCGTCGAGCAAGCCGGGAAAGCCACCTGGCGCGGCCGATCAGTCGAGGTCGCATCAACCTGTGCAATGGCGCCATAGGGTAACATCCGCTCATGCGGCAATACGGGTGGTCCCAGTCGAACGCCGATTGACATCCCTCCCCGCTACCACCATCGGCCGAAATCCGCCCTTCCCTTCGAAGTCATTGATGGGCCTATGGATTCTGACGCAGCGAATTGCGCCAGGCGTGCCGCAGGCGCGCGTGGATTTCGACACGCCAGATCAGGCCGCCAACCCTGAGCTTAGGGGGAGGCGAGATTCTTAAGCGCCGCCGCGCCGCCCGGCTTGGTCTTGGTCTCGATCTCGGACATGAAGCCTTGTGCCGGCCTCGCTTGCCTTGGACAACGCGCCCCGCGTCCTCGGACAACAGGCGGCCCCGTCGCTGCCCATGGCCGTAACGATTCCCGGAAGGGCCTCCGAGCGCACCTTCCATTAATCCCGCCCCGGCGGCGTGCGGCGATAGGCTCAATACCCGGCGTACAATCGCACTCGGGAGTTAAATGCACTGGACTGCACCCTTTAAATGAGACACGGTAATTACAGTGACAGGCATTCCGAGGATGACCTGTGGCAGTACGAGCGAAGAGCCGTCAGTTTCCGACGGCGTTCAAGCTGAAAGCGATCAAGCGTTGAGCGAGGCGAAGGCGTTCTGGCGGTCGCTCGCGATCTAGGAATAGTACGCAAGATCCTGCATGACTGGGCCAAGGCGTGGAAGGCCCATGGGCCGGAGGGGTTGAACCGCAAGCGGGGACCGAAACCTGGCCCTCGAAAGCTCAAGCCTCTGGCGGCCTATGACGAGAAGCGCTCGGCTCTCGCGCAGGCGAAGAACGCGCGGATAGCCGAGCTCGAACGGCTGGTTGGCCGCCAGTAGATGGACCTCGATTTTTCTCGGCAAGCCTTGCGCGCATTGGAGCGGCCGGCAGCGCAAGGCAAACCCGTATCCCCATCATCGAAGTCATCAAGACAATGACATCGAGCACAACCGATTCCCACGCTGATGTGCTGCACCTGTGCCGGCTCGCAGGCCTGCCGCGCGCAACCTATTATCGGCGTCTCGCCAGACAGGACAGCAAGGCGGCCGAGTGCGAATTGCGCGACCTGATCCAGCGCATCTGCCTGAAACATATTTTCTACGGCTACCGGCGTGACCGCGATGCTCAGGCGCCAGGGCATAGCCGTGAATGCCAAGAAAGTTCTTAGATTAATGCGCGAAGACAATCTGCTCGCGCAGCGCAAGACGCCGTTCCTGAAGCCGCCCGCGGAGCGACCATCGGGCGTTCTCGTCGTCCCCAATCTCATCCGCGGCCTGGCGCCATCCGCCCCCGATCAGATCTGGGTCGCCGATATCACCTATGTCCATCTGGCCAAGGCCTTCGCCTATCTCGCCGTCATCCTCGACGCATTCTCACGCAAGGTGGTTGCTGGGCCTTCGAGAACACGCTCGATGCTTCTCTTGCCATTACGGCTCTGGAGAAAGCGATCGCTGCGCGACGGCCGCCGCCGGGCAGTCTGATCCATCACTCGGACGGCGGTGTGCAATATGCTTCCATTGCCTATCGCAAACTGCTGGCCGATCGCGACATCACCGTCAGCATGAGCCGACCGGGCAATCCGTTCGACAATGCAAAAGCCGAAAGCTTCATGAAGACGTTGAAGGCCGAAGAAATTAACGGCAAGGCCTTTGTCGACCTCGCTGACGCCCGCCGCCGCATCGACCGCTTCATCGCAGACGTCTACAACAAGGAACGCCTACATTCGGCGCTCGGCTACCGATCGCCCCTTGAGTTCGAAACGGCGTTCGCGCAGACAAGGTGCAATAACGCACCGTGGCAACCGCACTGTCACTGCATTTTCGTGTCTCACTTTTGGGGTGCACTCCAGCACTGTAGTGGCATGTCGCGAGATTGCGCCAAGCTTCGAAAACCGCCTGGTTCAGGGTCAGCGGACATTGTCGCAAGCCATAGGTTCGTACAGCGGATCCAATGCCCGGCGGACATTGGGAACGCTCGGCCGTGTTGCCTGTGCGCTCAGTACCTGTGCCTCGACGAAGGCGGAGAGTAGGCCGAGCGCGAGATCAGAATGCTGTGCTTCGATCGCTCTGTCCAGCCACTCGGGCAGCTCGCGCTCGCGCGAAAGGGCGCAATACCACTCCCCCTGATCATAGGCGATGCGACGAACTTGCCAGAGCGGCAATTCAATCTCAATCAGGGCCAGCGCAGCGTCTGCCCAGGCCTCCGCATCGATCAAGCGCGTCAGGCGTCCTGTCTTTTCGTTTTGTCCGAGAGACAGGAAGCGCCGGCAGGCCTTGTCGAGGATGTCCCACATCAGCGGGCGGGTCACAACATGCGCGATCCGTAGCCGCTCGATGAGCACCATGGGATCGAAATGCTGGGTGACGTGGGGCAGGGTGACGACGGTCATGGGAGTTTTCTCGGCCAACCGGCCAAGCGGACCGGCACCGTTAACATGGTCCGGAAGGGCATTTGAAAACGAGGCGAGGCGGCCTGCAGAAAAATAAGTATTTCATAAACGTGGTCGCGGTCCGTTGCGGGATGCCGCGGCTGGGCTTCGGAATCAAGATCGAGGCGAGAGGGGTCGCGTCGGCCTACCACCCGCCTTTATGAAATTCATATAACTTAGCCATCGCCCTCACCTCGAAAACCTATGGCTGAAGTGGCAGTTCAGCGCCATGCCATTCCCGGCTGTCCGCTCGGCAAGAATGTGCTGCATTTAACATACCGCAATCGACCGCCGGAAACAGAGGAATAGTTGCGTCAGGAAATAGGCGCGACGAGGAGTATCTCCATGATGGACATTCTGATGCTGGCGCTGGCCTTCGGGTTCTTTGCGCTCGCGATCGGCTACACCTTCGCCTGCGAACAGCTGTGACGGGAGTGTGGTCATGATTTTCGACTATACGCTTGCTGGCGCCGTCTCGTTCGGCCTGCTCATCTATCTGACCTACGCGCTGCTGCGGCCCGAGCGCTTCTGACGTGCTCGTTCTCCTGAAGCTGCTTCTGGCGGATGTCATTCTCGTCGTCCTCCTGCTTGCTTTGCTTTTTGCGCTGTTGCGCTCAAGACAGTTCATCAAAGCTTGATGCCAAGGACATAGACCATGACCGTGATCGGTTGGCTCCAGATCATCCTCTATTGCGCCATCATCGTCGCGCTGACAAAGCCGGTCGGCGGCTACATGACGCGCGTCTTTACTGGCGAGCGCACCTTCCTGTCGCCGGTGCTGCGCCCGGTCGAGGCCGGGATCTATTGGATATCCGGCGTTGACGAGAGGCGCGAACAGCATTGGCTGACCTATACGATCGCCATGCTCTTGTTCCATGTCGGCGGCTTCCTGATCATCTATGGGCTGATGCGGCTGCAAGCCGTGCTGCCGTTCAACCCGGCCGGTCAGTCCGCGGTCGCCGAGGATCTCTCGTTCAACACCGCGATCTCCTTCATCACCAACACCAACTGGCAGAACTACGGCGGCGAGAGTACGCTGTCTTACCTGGTTCAGATGGTCGGGTTGACACACCAGAATTTCCTGTCGGCGGCGACCGGCATCGTCCTGGCGGTGGCACTGATCCGTGGCTTCGCGCGCGCCTCGATGCGCACCGTCGGCAATTTCTGGGTCGACGTGACCCGCTGCACGCTCTACGTCCTCCTGCCGATCTGCATCATCTACACGCTGTTCCTGGTCTGGCAGGGCATGCCGCAGACGCTTGGGGACTACGTTGAAGCGGCCACGCTCGAAGGCGCCAAGCAGACAATCGCGGTCGGCCCTGTCGCCTCCCAGGTCGCGATCAAGATGCTCGGCACAAACGGCGGCGGCTTCTTCAACGCCAACGCCGCCCATCCCTTCGAGAACCCGACCGCGCTGTCGAATTTCGTCCAGATGCTATCGATCTTCGTGCTCGGCGCTGCCCTCACTAACGTGTTCGGTCGCATGGTCGGTAACCAGCGCCAGGGCTGGGCCATCCTCGCCGTCATGGGCGTGCTGTTCATCGCCGGCGTCGCCGTCACCTACTGGGCAGAAGCCAGCGGCACCAACACGCTCAGCGCGCTGGGCCTGACCGGCGGCAATATGGAAGGCAAGGAAGTCCGCTTCGGCATCGTCGCGTCCTCGCTGTTCGCCGTGATCACCACGGCCGCCTCCTGCGGCGCGGTCAACGCCATGCATGACAGCTTCACTGCGCTCGGCGGCATGATCCCGCTGATCAATATAGAACTCGGCGAGATCGTTGTCGGCGGCGTCGGCGCCGGCATGTATGGCATCCTGCTGTTCGTCATCCTCGCGATCTTCGTCGCAGGCCTGATGGTCGGCCGCACGCCGGAATATGTCGGCAAGAAGATCGAGGCGCGCGAGGTCAAGATGGCGATGCTCGCCATTCTCATCCTGCCGCTGATGATCCTAGGCTGGACCGCGGTCGCGGTGGTGCTTCCCTCCGCTGTGGCCTCGATGGCCAATGCCGGCCCGCACGGCTTCTCCGAAGTGCTCTATGCCTACACCTCGCAGACCGGCAACAACGGTTCGGCCTTTGCAGGTCTGACTGGCAATACGCCCTTCTACAACATCACTGGCGGTGTCGCGATGTTCGTCGGCCGCTTCTTCATGATCATCCCGGCAATGGCGATTGCCGGTTCGCTGGCGGGCAAGAAATCGATCCCGCCCTCGATGGGCACGTTCCCGACCACGGGCGGGCTGTTCGTCGGCCTCGTCGTCGGCGTCATCCTGATCATCGGCGGCCTGACCTTCTTCCCGGCGCTCGCGCTCGGCCCCATCGTCGAGCATCTCGCGATGAACGCCGGCAACGTTTTCTGATCCCGCTTTTGGAGTGATCTCCATGGAACCTATTCACAAGCCCAACAAGCGCATGCCGGTCTCGGCTATGCTGGATCCGAAAATCGTGGTGCCCGCCTTTGGTGCGGCTTTCACCAAGCTCGATCCACGCTTCATGATCAAGAACCCTGTGATGTTCGTGGTCGAGATCGTGGCTGCGCTCACCACCGTGATCTTCCTGCGCGACGTCTTCACCGGCGGCGAGCATCTCGGCTTCACCTTCCAGATCATCCTCTGGCTGTGGTTTACCGTGCTGTTCGCAAATCTGGCTGAAGCGGTCGCAGAAGGCCGCGGCAAGGCGCAGGCGGAATCGCTGCGAAAGACCCGCACTGAGGGCCAAGCCAAGCTTTTGACCGGATCGGGGCGCGAGTTCAGGCTCGTGCCGGGCACCGGCCTGAAGGTCGGTGACCTCGTGCTGGTCGAGGCGGGCGATACCATTCCGTCCGACGGCGAGGTGATCGAGGGCGTTGCTTCCGTCAACGAGGCCGCCATCACCGGCGAGTCCGCACCCGTCATCCGCGAGTCCGGCGGCGACCGCTCGGCGGTGACAGGCGGCACGCAGGTGCTGTCCGACTGGATCCGCGTTCGCATCACGGCGGCACAGGGCTGGACCTTCATCGATCGCATGATCAAGCTGGTCGAAGGCGCCGAACGGCAGAAGACGCCGAACGAGATCGCGCTCAACATCCTCTTGGCCGGCCTTACCATCATTTTCGTGTTTGCCACCGTCACCATTCCGAGCTACGCGGCCTATGCCGGCGGCTCGATCTCGGTGGTCGTGCTGGTCGCGCTCTTCGTGACGTTGATCCCGACTACCATCGGCGCGTTGTTGTCGGCCATCGGCATCGCCGGCATGGACCGCCTCGTGCGTTTCAACGTGCTGGCGATGTCCGGCCGCGCGGTCGAGGCCGCCGGTGACGTCGATACGCTCCTGCTCGACAAGACCGGCACCATCACGCTCGGCAACCGCCAGGCGACAGCCTTCCGTCCCCTGCGCGGTGTCACCGAGCAGGAGCTTGCCGATGCGGCCCAGCTCGCCTCGCTCGCCGACGAGACTCCGGAAGGTCGCTCCATCGTCGTGCTGGCGAAGGAGAAATATGGCATCCGCGGCCGCGAAATGGCCGAGCTGGGAGCGACCTTCATTCCGTTCACGGCGCAGACCCGCATGAGCGGCGTCGATGCAGGCGGCTCGTCGGTGCGCAAGGGCGCGGCCGATGCCATACTGAACCATATCGGTGGCGGTGCGCCGCTGGCGGTTGCGTCGGGCAACACCGCGCGGGCGATCCAGCCGGCAGCGCTGTCGGATCTCGGCCGCGAGGTTCAGACCATTGCCGATGACATCGCCAAGGCCGGCGGCACGCCGCTTGCGGTTGCCAAGGACGGCAAGCTGCTCGGCGTCATCCAGCTCAAGGACATCGTCAAGGGCGGTATCCGCGAGCGCTTTGCCGAGCTGCGCCGCATGGGCATCCGTACTATCATGATCACCGGCGACAATCCGATGACCGCCGCCGCGATCGCAGCGGAAGCCGGCGTCGACGACTTCCTGGCGCAGGCCACCCCCGAGGACAAGCTCAAGCTGATCCGCGACGAGCAGGCCAAGGGCAAGCTGGTTGCGATGTGCGGTGACGGCACCAACGACGCACCGGCACTCGCGCAGGCCGATGTCGGCGTCGCCATGAACACCGGCACGCAGGCGGCCCGCGAGGCCGGCAACATGGTCGACCTCGACTCCAACCCGACCAAGCTGATCGAGGTGGTCGAGATCGGCAAGCAGCTCCTGATGACGCGCGGCGCACTGACGACGTTCTCCATCGCCAACGATGTCGCGAAATATTTCGCGATCATCCCGGCGATGTTCCTGGCGTTTTACCCGCAGCTCAATGTGCTCAACGTCATGAACCTGTCGAGCCCGCAGAGCGCCATCCTGTCGGCGATCATCTTCAACGCGCTGATCATCATCGGGTTGATTCCGCTGGCACTGAAGGGCGTTGCCTATCGCGCGGTCGGTGCCGGCGCGCTGCTTCGCCGCAATCTGCTGATCTACGGCCTCGGCGGCATCGTCATTCCCTTCCTTGGTATCAAGGCGATCGACCTCGTGGTCACCGCCCTGCATCTGGCTTGAGGAGCCTGTCATGTTAAGAGAAATTCGCCCCGCCCTTGTCCTGCTCGTGGCGCTCACCGTCATCACGGGACTGGCCTATCCGCTCGGGATGACCGGCATCGCCGGCGTGCTGTTTCCGAAGCAGGCGCAAGGCAGCCTGATTGAGAGGGATGGCAAGGTCATCGGCTCGGCCCTGATCGGCCAGGAGTTCAAGGACGACAAATATTTCCACGGTCGCCCCTCGGCGACGGTGGCGCCGGACCCGAATGATTCGACCAAGATGGTCTCCGCGCCCTACAACGCCGCCAATTCGGGCGGCTCCAACCTTGGCCCGACCAGCAAGCCCTTGGCCGACCGGGTCAAGGAAGATGTGGACAAGCTGAAGGCGGAGAACCCGAACCAGCCGGTGCCGGTCGACCTGGTCACCACCTCCGGCAGCGGCCTCGACCCGAACATCTCACCGGAGGCGGCACAATTCCAGGTGCCGCGGGTGGCCAAGGCGCGGAATATGTCCGAGGATTCCTTGAAGCGGCTTGTGGCCGCGAACACTGAGGGCCGGCTGCTCGGCCTCCTCGGCGAGCCTCGGGTCAACGTGCTGGCTCTCAACGTCGCGCTCGACGGCGCGGCCAAGTAATGGTCGCGGCTAGGCCCACGTCGGCTGGATGTCTATAATGCTCTGATGGTCCGAGAGCGCCGCGATCCCGAACAACGACCGTCGCCTGAGGCGCTGCTGGAGGCCGCCCGGCGCGAGGACGGCGCGGCTGGCAAGCTCAAGATCTTCGTTGGCGCCGCTCCCGGCGTCGGCAAGACCTACGAGATGCTGCAAAGCGCCCACGCCAAACGCAAGGCCGGAGTCGACGTTGTCGTGGGCGTGATCGAGACCCACGGCCGCGCCGAGACCGAAGCGCTGTTGCACGGGCTTGAGGTGATCCCGCGCAAGCGGCTCGAATACCGTGGCCACTTCCTGGACGAGATGGATCTCGATGCGCTGATCGCGCGCCGGCCGCAGATCGCCCTCGTCGACGAGCTCGCCCATACCAATGCGCCCGGCAGCCGCCATCCCAAGCGCTATCTCGACCTCGAGGAGCTCCTGTCCCACGGCATCGATGTCTATACCGCCGTCAACATCCAGCATATCGAGAGCCTCAACGACGTTGTCGCCCAGATCACGCATGTGCGGGTGCGCGAGACGGTGCCGGATTCGGTCTTCGACCGCGCCGACGCGATCGAACTGATCGACCTCACGCCCGACGACCTCATCCAGCGGCTGAGGGAGGGTAAGGTCTATGTGCCAAAGCAGGCCGAGCGCGCGCTGGAGCACTATTTCTCCCCGGGCAATCTCACGGCGCTCCGCGAACTGGCGTTGCGGCGCACGGCCGAGCGGGTTGACGAGCAGCTCCTCACCCACATGCAGGCCAACGCTATCGCCGGTCCCTGGGCCGCGGGCGAGCGCATCCTGGTCTGCGTCAGCGAGGATCCGCGGGCAGCAGGCCTCGTGCGCTACACCAAGCGCCTCGCCGACCGGCTGCACGCGCCGTTCACCGCGATCTCAATCGAGACGCGGCGCACCCTGCAGCTCTCCGACGAGGAGCGAGACCGGCTCGCCGACACCCTGCGGCTCGCCGAATCGCTCGGCGGCGAGGCGCTGACCATTCCCGGCGTCGGCCGCCGGATTGCTGATGATGTCGTTGGCTTCGCGCAAGCCAACAACGTCACGCAGATCGTGATCGGCAAGTCGACACGCTTGCTCTGGTTCGAACTGACCCGCGGCTCGGTCGTTCACGACCTCGTGCGCCGCTCAGGCAACATCACCGTCCATGTCATCGCTGGCGAAGAACTGGCGGGCGAGCTTGCGCCGAAGACTTTGGTGCAGACGGCGGCGCGCACCGAGCCGTTCGACCCGCGGTCCTATTTGAAGGCGCTCGGCATTGTACTGGTGGGCTTGGGCGCGGCAGAGCTGATACAGCCCTACTTCGGCATCGAGAACGTTGATCTCATGCTTTTGACCTCGGTCGTGGCGGTTGCGGTGCGCTACGGACTGTGGCCTTCGCTGCTGGCCACGGTGGCGGCGTCGCTCTGTTACAATTTCTTCTTCATGCCGCCGATCTACACCTTCACGATCACCGATCCGACCAACGTCGCGGCGTTCATCCTGTTCATGGTGATCGCGATGCTGGTGTCCAATGTCGCGGCGCGCGTGCGCCGCCAGGCCGATACCGCGATCGGCCGCATCCGGATGACGGAGCAGCTCTACGCCTTCAGCAGGAAGCTCGCCGGCACCGCCACGCTCGACGACGTGCTGTGGGCCACCGCTTATCAGACTGCGCTGATGCTGAAGGTCCGGGTGGTGCTGCTGCTGCCGGACGACGGGCTGCTCACCGTCAAGTCGGGCTATCCGCCCGAAGACCAGCTCGACCAGGCCGACCTTGCCGCCGCCAACTGGGCTTGGAGCAACGACCGTCCTGCCGGCCGCGGCGCCGACACGCTGCCCGGCGCCAAGCGGCTGTTCCTGCCGATGCGCACCGGGCGCGGCCCGATCGGCGTCATCGGTATCGACAACGACCGCACCGGTCCGCTGCTGACGCCGGATCAGCGCCGGCTGCTCGACGCGCTGGTCGATCAGGGGGCGCTCGCGATCGAACGCGTGCTGCTGGTCGAGGACATGGACCGCGTCAAGCGCACCGTCGAATCCGAGCGGCTGCGCTCCGCGCTCTTGACCTCGATCTCGCATGATCTGAAGACGCCGCTCGCTTCTGTGCTGGGTGCGGCCTCGACCATGCGCGATCTCGCCGGCGCGCTGTCGGACACCGAGAAGCGCGACCTGCTTGTCACTGTGATCGACGAGTCCGAGAGGCTCAACCGTTTCATCGCCAATCTCCTGGACATGACCAAGCTCGAGTCCGGCGCCATTGTCCCGAAAACCGCGCTGCACGATCTCGGCGAGATCGTCGGCAGCGCGCTCCGCCGCGCCAGCAAGATCCTTGCCCACCACAACATCGAGCTTGAGCTCGCCGCGGACCTGCCGATGCTCGAGCTGGACGCCGTGCTGTTCGAGCAGGTGCTCTTCAACCTGCTCGACAACGCCGCAAAATACTCTCCGCCAGACAGCTCGATCTTTGTCCGGGGCCGGCTCGACAAGAACCAGGTCGTCCTGGAGGTCGCCGATGAAGGTGAGGGTATTCCGGCCAACGAGCTCGAGACCGTGTTCGACAAGTTCTATCGCGCTCAGAAGGGCGACCACGTCCGTCCCGGCACGGGACTCGGGCTGGCGATCTCCCGCGGCTTCGTCGAAGCGATGCGAGGCACGATCTCGGCCGCCAACCGCAGTGATCGCAGCGGAGCGGTGCTGACCATTCGTTTACCCGTTCCGACTGACACTCACGCACTGGACACCGCCGCATGAGCGCTCCTCCGATCAAAGTCCTGGTCATCGACGACGAGCCGCCAATCCGAAAGCTGCTTCGGATGGGCCTCTCGACGCAAGGCTATGAGATCCTGGAAGCGCCCAGCGGAAAGATCGCACTGGAGAAGCTCACGGAGAATCCGGCGCTGATTATCCTCGACCTCGGCCTGCCGGACATCCAGGGGCACGAGCTGCTACGCAGCATCCGCGGCCGCAACGAGAGCGTACCGATTGTCGTGTTGTCGAGCCGCGGCGACGAGGCCGGCAAAGTGCAGGCGCTCGATCTCGGCGCCGACGATTACCTCACAAAGCCATTCGGGATGGACGAACTGTTGGCACGCATGCGTGCCGCGCTGCGCCATCAGCTGCAGGTCAAAGGCGAGCGCCCGGTGTTCCGCACCGGCGATCTCTCTGTCGATCTCGTACGTCGTATGGTTAAGGTCGGTGAACGGGACGTGAAGCTCTCCCCGAAGGAGTACGATCTGTTGCGATTGCTGGTGCAGCACGCCGGTAAAGTGCTCACCCACAGAGTTCTGCTCAACGAGCTCTGGGGCGAACTGACAGATGCGCAATACTTGCGCGTCTATGTGCGCCAGCTTCGCCAAAAAATCGAAATTGACCCTGAACGGCCCCAATTTGTTCTGACGGAGACCGGAATCGGTTATCGACTCCGAGCTCCAGATTAGCGGTGCTGAGACTGGTCCGTTGTTGGGCGCAACGCGGTAGCCCTTCGATGGAAGAAAATGTGAATGAGTGCTGCTTACGCCCCGGCCGGATTTGGCGGGCGCTACGCTAGTTGCCAGGCTGGACCTGCCTACGCGCGTCACGCGCGTTCTTGAGGCGCATGGATTGACAACGGTTCAGGCGGTTCGCGGAGCTCCCGACAAAAGCTTGCTCAGCTTGCCCGGTTTGCGCCCCCGGTTCGGTGAAACTCCTGACAGAAACTCTTGGACTGCCGTAACCGATTGAAGTGCTACCAACTCATGAATAGGTCGGCTATATCAAGGAGGCGGGGCCGTGCCTTAAGCATCGAGAACGCGCCGTAGCTCATCCTCGACCGCGCCCTTCAACTTCCTCCATGGCGGTGACTATCGTCTTCGGCGAGGATGAAGTGCACGGCATTTGGACAATTTTGCCGACCGTCTTCGCTCCATCGAGGCACCCTTATGCAAGTTCATTGTCGAGCTGCAATTCGAGGCCATCTTCGCGAAAATGCTCGGCAAGACGGTGACGGCCGGCCTAGCCGCCTGCCACGCACCCGGCGAGCTCGCCGTCCCTAAAACCAGGGTTCGCATGCCCTCCAAGCTCGAGGCACACATCGCGGCGATCGGGGGCTGGCTGCGGCGCAATACGAGGGTTCAAACAGCGCGCAGAATCAGGCTGGGCGAGACTTTCTGCTTTGGAGCACCGGCCGGCAACACCGCGTCAACTTTGAATCAAGTTTCCAGGGTGGCCGGCCCCTAGGGCGTTGACCGCGGCAGACAACTGCGCGAGTCTGCGGTGCTGATCATTGCAGTAGTCCACAGTGTAGTCGCCAGTGTAGTCCGTAGCCCGCCGGCTCGCGTTGTTTTATCGAGGTAATTGGCGGATAGGCTTAAATCGGTCCGAGAATCCCTCCCTCTCCGCCATCTGACCGCTACGCGCGAAAACCCCGGTAAAACAAGGGGCGCCGAGAGCCCCCGGATTCGGTGGGGGAGAACCACGGTGGAGAACCGCGGATCGTTCAATTCATCCCAATTTGCCACCATTGCAACGATTGCGGAAGCCGAATTCCTGCAAGAACGATCCGGAGCCCAACCCTCTGGGCCACATCCCGAGCGGCCTTAGCCGCTGGGCTGATCGGCCACTCCCGTGTCATAGAGTTTCGCAGCGGTGCGAATGGAGCGGCTCGATCCTAGGCTCAAAGACTGCAGGCGTTCTAAGTTGGTTTTCTAGAAAATATTTTCCCGTGACCCCGCGAAGCGAGTTCAATGGCAAAGGATCATTTCGTCGCCCAAACCTATCTCCGGCAATGGGTAAACCCGGCCACCGATAAGATGCGGGGTTACGGCAAGCGGACCGGTAAGGAATTTCCATGCGCTACAGATAATGTCTGCCGGGAGTGGGATTGGGACGTAAACCCTCGCTTCGGGGACAATCCGCGACTGATGGGTGATTTTCGGAAAATCTTCGAACCTCAATGGAGGCCGGCAGTCTCTGCAGCTCGCGTCAGCCAGATGTCGATCGACGACCGGTTCGCTATCGCAGGATACTGGGCCTTGCTTACGACCTGCACGCCGTCATGGCATCGCAACGCAGTGCAGGTCGCGAACAAGCAAATCGCCGACTTCATTCCACTCGCGGCACGTCATCTCGCCAAGGAAAAGCCCGAGTATCAGGAGTTCGTGGAAGACGCGCTCGCAAAGGGAAAAATCCAGCCGAACTCCGATCTGCTCGATATCAAGGCGATGCTGACGCAGCAGCTCACACAAACGACATTTCTTTTATACCAGCAGGACTGGGTGATCATTCGCAACGATACCGAGGCGGCGTTCATCACAAGCGATAACCCGTCTTCCGTACTTCCGCGCCGGCCCTTCTCTCAAGGACTCGTTCGCTTCCTTCCACTTGCGCCGGATCTCGCCCTGCTGACAGCGATCGATCCCAAACTACAGCGCGCTGCCAACATCGACGACCTCGCCGGCAAGCCCTGTCGTCACTGGCTCCTCAAGCCGGATGGCGTCCGTAAAGAGCATATCGAGCGGCTGGCGACCGATATGAGTTGGAGCCTGCTGGAGAACTACGTTCGCTGGGTCGCGAACGAGGAAGCCTTCGCCCAGAACATCAACGATCTCGCGGACGAGGGCACGGGAAAGCTGCTTGAGCTGACGGTCAAATACAAGAACCTGGAGTGGTCATTCTCGTGCGGCGAGGGCGATCTCGCCGGGCACGAGGGCGGCGGGGAGCACTCCCGGGTTCCCCACTGGCATTTCCAAATGTACGTCGATGGCAGGCCATTCGTGCGCTACAACGACTATCATCTGCCGCTGTCCGAAGCGGACGCGGGCTTTCTGCAGTTCATGCGTGATCATCCCGGAAAGGTCCATAGGCGGCTGGCCGGCGGCGCGGGAATGAGCGAGGTATTTCACGAGTCGATGCTCGAGGAACTCGTCGCGAAGGGCCGGTCCGGCGCCAGCGACGAGGACGTGGAGAAAGCCCCGATCAAGCTCGACACTATTATCATGGCTGACCCGGGCACCACGATCCGCGGCGAAGATGTCTACAATCTGCTCCAGGCCGCCCGGGCGGAAGGCGTCACGGCGACGAGCAAGATGCGCGGGCTCAAGAACGTGACGGTACGGACCACCGTCTCCGCCGGTCCCGGCGTCGTGCGACAGGCGCCGCGTTCGGGACGCAAACGGGGCCGCGACCAGGAGGCCGTCCGGCGCGACCGCGCCTGGCGCGAGCAGCAGAAGCGCGAGATCTGAGACCACCGCCCGCGAACGGGAGGCCCGGCTTGCCGAGAGGGCGGCTGTTTCGTCGCATTTCGTGGCGATGACGGACGCGCTTCAAGCGACGGCTTCGTCGGGTAGCGTGAGGATCGTCAGGATCTCGTCGTTCGGCAGCAGAAAAGACTGCTCCTCGACCTCCGAGCGGTCGCATCCCTTGAAGCTGAACCAGGCCTCGGCGGGCGTTTTCCTCGGAAAGTTCTGCTCGGCCTCTCCGTCGAACAGCATGTGACCTGCATAGCTTTCTCGGTCGAGCGTGTCGGAAGGGAACCACCAGTTCTGGACCATTTTCGAGCGCCTGAACCAGCGCCGACGCGTCCTGCCGTGACAGACCACGATCATTGGAAACCGATTCAGGCACGCGATCTTGACGGCCGTCGCCGTGTCGCTCACGCGAAACTCGTGGGCGAGTTCGCGAACGGCAGACAATGTGGGTCGCCTCATCTTGCGCACGCGCGGAACGACCATGAAGTCCGGCAGAATGAGATCGGAGGCGAAATCGTCGGCTTGACGCTCGGGATTGAGGGCGTCGTCGCGGAAGTTGCAGACTTCGTCCTTCCCGCAGAAGAGAATGCGGCCGCGATGATGGTGCCAGTGGCCCAATTCGTGAGCCAGGGAGAAGCGCCTCCTCTCGGGCATGCTGAGACTGTTCACCGAGATGACGGCTTTGCGCTTCGTACCGATGATCCTCGCTTCGCATCCGTCCATCGGGCGGTAGTTCACCGCCGCGCCCTTGATCCACGCGATCGCGTCGAGATCGATGTCCTTCGGCTCCGATATTCCAAGGTCGATCAAGGTGCGTTCCGCGGCGGTGATTGCGGTCATTCCTCTAGATCGCCTTCGTTTTCCAGCGCTTCCAGTTGGGCCAGATCGTCCAATGCGCCTTCTTCGTCGCGCGCCGAAAGCTTCTTTCCCTGGCGAGCCGCCATCATCATGCCTTCCATGTTTTCGCCGGCGCCGGAGCGCATGGCTCCGAGTTTGCCTCGCACCCGCTCCCTGTCGATCCGGGAAGCGTTGGAAGGCTCTGACCCGCGGGCAGCTATCGCAGTCCTCGCCTGATCGAGCTTGGCCTTTCCGCACGATCTCTTCGCCTCATCGAGGATGGCATCCAATTCCGCAACGACCTTGGCCTCGTCCAAACCTTCTTCGGCCAGAAGCGCCTGCAATTGTGTCGGCGAGGCATTCAAAATGTCCTCGTCGAAGGCGTCGGAAATGCGCTGCAGTTCGTTGCGCCCGGGATTCTTCCTGGTCATGATGGAAGCCCTTCTGGGAATTTCTTTTTCACGGCCTTCTTGATCCGCCGCATGGCGTAGTCGTACGCCGCCTGATCGACTCCGATCTCATCCCGCAATTCCTTTCCTCGTTTTCCGTCCGCGAGCGCCACGACGACGAACTGCGCCTCCTCGTCGCCGTCGAGGCATCCGTAGATCGCGGACACGATGTCGGCATCTTCCTGTTCGATGAGCGACAGTTCCGGATTGTGCTGGTCGGTGAGGACCTGCAGATCGTGTATGTCCTCCGTCTTCGATTTCGCGTTCTTTCGCTCGCGCTTAAGCTTCGCACGACGGTGGTACGCGAGGTTCTGCATCGTCTTCGCGAGGAAGGCGATCACGGGGACGTCGATCGGGCACTTCCGCCTGCCGAGCAGAGTGAGGCAGAGGGCTTCACGGTAGAGCTCGCCGTCCCCGAAATCGGTGCCAGAGCTGCGCCTTCGCTCGATCAACTTGAGACGCGACTTGTCCTCGGCAGAAAAGACTTCGAGCGCCTTCAGCACCTCCTCGGGAGCGAGATGCTCGGGATCCTGCGGTCGGGTACCGCTCACGGCTTCCGTGT
The DNA here is from genome assembly GCF_049798375.1 of Bradyrhizobium sp. Classification (GTDB taxonomy): domain Bacteria; phylum Pseudomonadota; class Alphaproteobacteria; order Rhizobiales; family Xanthobacteraceae; genus Bradyrhizobium. The sequence continues at coordinate 33,399 of NZ_JBARGP010000694.1, read as the reverse complement.
CGCTCATTCGGTCTCAGCGGCTGCTGCCCCTGTATGCCGGCCTCGATCGGCTTTTCGGACAAGCAGACGAAAATGTTTCGCCTGCGAGTCCGAAACGGCCGACCGCGGTGGCATACGTGCGTGACGGCATCAAAACGAGGTTGGCTGGTCCATCGAGCGTAGCAGAAAGCGTTACCGAATCGAAGGTCTGCGTGCCGTTCACTGGAGGGTCTGGGAATGCATAAAAACATCGTCGTCTTCTCCGACGGCACCGGCCAGGACGGCGGTGCCCGTCCGGAGCAGCGGATCAGCAACATATATAAGATGTACCGCATCTCGCGCGATCACGCCGAGACCGGCATCGATCCGGCGCGGCAGGTCGTATTCTACGACGCCGGCCTCGGCACCGACCTCGGCGCCACCGCGCTGACCGCGCCGGTCCGCTTTGTTCAGAAGCTGCTCGGGTCCGTCACCGGCGCCGGCATCAAGCGCAACATCGCCGACTGCTACGAGTTCATCGTCAACCACTACGAGCCCGGTGACCGGATCATGCTGTTCGGATTCAGCCGCGGGGCCTATACGGTCCGCAGCCTGGCCAACCTGCTGATGCTCTGCGGCGTGCCGACAAAGGGTCCGGACGGTCCGTTGATGCGCTACCGCAAGCAGGTTAAGGACGTCGCCTGGGAGGCGGTCGACACGGTACTCGAACACGGCGCCGGCCATCCGCGCGAGGAGTTCGAGGCCGAGCGCCTCGAACTGGCGCGTCGTTTCCAGGTCAAGTACGGATCCGGAGACGGCAGCGACTCCAGCGTCGCGCCCTACTTCATCGGGGTCTTCGACACCGTGGCGGCCCTCGGCGCCAGCGGCCTGCGCTACTTCGTCATCCAGGCAGGCCTGGCCACCGGCGTCGCCACCGCAGCGTTCGCCGCCGGCTTCCTTCCCGCCGTCGGGATCGCGCTGCTGTGCTCGTGGCTAGGCGCCGGCTTCATGCTATCGGGTTTCCTCGCGCAGATCGGCATCGTCGCCGGCGCGCTCGGCGCGTTCTGGTACTGGCAGAACAAGTCCACGACCAAGACGATCGTCGACTACCCGAAGCCTGGAGAATCCCGCTCGCACAAGGCCGAATGGAAGGGCACGAACTTTGACCGGCTCCTCAGCCGCCACGTCGCGTTCGCCCGCTCCGCCAACGCGATCGACGAACGGCGTAAGGATTTCGACCGCGTCGGGTGGGGCGGCGGCAACGAGGGCGCGCCGGTGTTCCCCGGGCACGAGCGGCTTCGCCAGTGGTGGTTCGCCGGCAACCATTCCGATGTCGGCGGCTCTTATCCGGAGCCCGAGTCCCGCCTATCCGACATCGCGCTGGAATGGATGTGCCGCGAAGCGATCTCCATTCCTGACGGCCTGCTCACAGGCCCCATCTTCGTGGACGGGACGAAGCTGGAAGGAACGGGCGACGCTGGCCAGGCGCTAAACATCCGTCCGGACGCCGGCGGCGTGCAGCACTGCGAGATAGCCGGCATGCGCGATACCATCGACGCCATGGCCGACTCGCTGCCGAAGTGGGGGTGGCTGCGCCGTCTGCTCGGCCGTCAGAACTGGGAGATCAAGATCCGCGACGTGGGCACGGAGGCAAAGGTCCATCCGAGCGTCGCACGACGCTTCGACCTGCCCGCGGTCGTACAGTGCGCGGCAGGAACGGCACCCTACCGGCCGGAAGCGCTCGCCCAGCACGTCGATTTCAAGCGATACTACGAGAGCGCCACGCCCGAACACGAGCCCGTTCGACCTGCCGCACCCCAAGCGGTCGGCGGCTGACCGAGGAACGAAAGGACAGGCCGATGACCATGAAGGCGGTATTCGTCGGCATCGACCGTCATCGATCGCCGGACGTACCGGAGCTCGGCGGTGCGAAGCGCGACGCGACCGCGCTGTGGGCATTGTTCTCGGACTCGGTCCCGGGGCTCGCCTCGCGGCTGCTCGTCGACGACCAGGCCACGCTGGCGGCGGTGAGGGATGCGGTCGTCGGCACCCTGAACGACGCGGGCGCCGACGACATCGCGGTCGTGAGCTTCGCCGGCCACGGCTCTCCAGACGGCAGCTTGGTCCTGTACGACACTGAGCCCACCGACCTCGCCGGCTCGGCGCTGTCGATGACGGTATTGGCCGAGGCGTTCCGGACGACGAAGGCCAGGGTGGTTCTGTGCATCCTGGACTGCTGCTTCAGCGGTCACGCGCCGGCCCGCGTGATCGAGACCTCGGCCACCCCGCGCAGCGCCTTCGCGCTGACCGGCATCTTCGGCGAGGGGCGCATCCTGCTCGCGGCCTGCGCGCCGGCCGAAGCCGCGTGGGAGCAGCCCGGCACCGGTCACGGCCTGCTGACCTACGCGACCATCGAGGCGATGAGTGGAAGCGTCGGCGCGCCCGTCAGCTTCCCCGCGGTCGCCGACGAGATCATCCGCCTGACGCGAGTCGAGGCGACCCGCATCGGCGTGACGCAGACGCCCGCGTTCCTCGGCAACGTCCAGGGCGGCCTGGTCTTCCCAGCGCTGGTGCGCGGCGCCAACTATGCCGCCGCTTTCCCGCCCGTGCCGGTCCACCGCATCACCGGCTCCTTCGCTGAGCTCGCCGGCGTCGGTATGCCGCAGGAGATCGTCGATGGATGGAGCGGGGTCTTCCCCGATGGCCTTAACGCGCTGCAAATCAAGGCCGTGAACGAATTCGGCATGCTCGCCGGCAAGTCGCTCCTCACGTTCGCGCCGACCAGCAGTGGCAAGACCCTGATCGGCGAACTCGCCGCGATCCGCGCGGTCAGCGCCGGCAAGAAGGCTGTCTTCCTGCTGCCGTACCGGGCCTGGTGAACGAGAAGTTCGAGGATTTCGGCGCGCGCTATTCGCCCGCGGGTTTGCGCGTCGTCCGCTGCAGCGGCGATGCTTCCGACGGCGTCGGCCCCGTCCTGAGCGGTCGCTACGATCTCGGCTTCTTCACATACGAAATGTTCCTGAATCTGGCGCTGTCTTCCCGCGCCTGCTCAATCAGCTCGGTCTCGTCGTGCCTGACGAAGGACAGTTCATCACGGATCCGGCGCGCGGCATCACCGTCGAACTGATCTTCGCGATGCTGCTGCGCGCCCGTCAGCGCGGCATTGATCCTCAACTCGTCGTTCTGTCCGCCGTTATCGGCAAACTCAACGGCTTCGACCGCTGGCTCGAGCTACCGCTGCTCACCTCGCGCGACCGCCCCGTGCCGCTGATCGAAGGCGTGCTCGACCGGCGCGGGGACTTCCAGTTCGTCGACGTCGACGGAACGAGCAAGACCGAATCCCTCATCCCGCCGGGCCGGAACGTGCAGCGCCGCGACAAGCCGAGTTCGCAGGATGTCATCGTCCCGCTCGCCAAGCAGCTTGTCGCCGCCGGCGAGAAGATCATCGTGTTCCGCAATAAGCGCGGTCCCGCACAGGGTTGCGCGCGCTATCTGGCGAAGGAATTGGCATTGCCGCCCGCGACCGCCGTGCTGGGCGCCCTTCCGACCCAGGATTTGACGGCGGCCTCGCAGGATCTGCGCGGGTGCCTGGAAGGCGGCACTGCCTTCCACAACACGAATCTGCTGCGCGCCGAGCGCGAGGCGGTCGAGCGGGGATACCGCGCTCAGGGTGGTCAGATCCACGCTCTCGCCGCGACCACAACGCTCGCCGCCGGAATCAACAGCCCGGCCTCGACGGTCGTCCTGGTGGAGAACGAATTCGTCGGCGAGGATGGCCGCCCCTTCACCATCGCCGAATACAAGAACATGGCAGGTCGCGCCGGTCGCCTCGGCTTCAACGAGACCGGCAAGGCGATCATCCTGGCCGACACGCCGATCGAGCGTGCGCAGCTGTTCCGGAAGTACGTGCTCGGCACGCCGGAAGACGTGACGTCGTCGTTCAAGCAGCGGGATTTGCCGACCTGGATACTGCGGCTTCTCAGCCAGGTCCGCGGGGTGCGCGCCGCAGAAGTCGCGGGGCTGCTCGCCAGCACGTTCGGCGGCTACTCCGCTTCACTGGTAAATCCGTATTGGATCCGCCAGACCGAAGACGAAATCGCCGCGCTCGTCGACCGCCTCCTGCTGGCCGGTCTTGCCGAGCGCGACGGCGACTTGATCCGCCTGACGCTGCTCGGACAGGCCTGCGGAGCGTCTTCCCTGACCTTCGAGTCGAGCCTGCGCCTGATCGAATTGATGCGTCAGCTGGACATCGCGCGGGTCGATCAGGTGAAGGTGCTGGGCATCATTCAGGTGCTCGCCGAGATGGACGCGATTTACACGCCCGTGATGAAGAAAGGGCGCGCCGAGTCCGTCCGCGCCAGCGAAGTCGGCCAGCGTTACGGCGGCGAGATGGTGCAGTTTCTGCAACGCTACTGCGACGGCGAGGTCGAGTTCTGGGCGCGCTGCAAGCGCGCGATCATCCTATTCGATTGGATCGAGGGAGTCCCTGCCGACGAGATCGAGCGACGCTACACGACGAATCTACGCCAGGGGGTCGTCAGCTACGGCGACATCGTGCGGATAACCGACGGGACCCGCTTTCATCTTCGGTCCGCTCACCGCATCCTATCCGCGCTGTTCCCCGATCAGCCGGCCTTACTGCTGACGTTCGACGACCTGTTGCGCCGCATCGAATTCGGGTTACCCGCCTCCGCGCTGAACCTGACGGTATTGCCGGCGGCTTTGACGCGCGGACAGTATCTCGCTCTTCATGCGGCGGGCGCGCGGACGCTCGACGCGGTCCTCTCGCTGGGTCCGGACATCCTCGAAAGGTGCGTCGGGAAAGGGGCCGCGGAAACCATCGGCGAGATCGCGCGGGACAATGCGCCGGCCGCCTAGCAGTAATGCCGCCATCTCGCGTTGGATGGCGAACAGGACATCGATGAGCTTAACCGCCTGGCCATCGATGTGTGGACGGACCACGTCCTGTTCCGGCCATCTGGTCCGCGCCGGCGGGAGAAAAGTTACCAACGCAGCTGCGATGCGAGCCGCATCGGGGCGGGCGGCGCGCCCGGCCGCCGGACCGGCCCGGGCGGCGTCGCCGTGGAGAAATTCCGAAAAGAAGAAATTCAAGGACCCGTTTCCAAGGACTCGTTTTCTCAAGGATTCGATTTCCAAGGATTCGTTTTTCGAAGGATTCGTTCTCCAAGGATTTGTTTCTCAGTCTGGAGGGACGTCGGCCAGCGGCTGTTGGACAACACCTGCACGCAGCGGACCGGCCGCCACGAGGAAGACGGCTGCTGGCCGTCTTACGACGCGCCGTGACAGGCCCTATGGCGCCCAAGCACCATCAGACGCCGCTTTCGGGAGGCGACCGCAAAGCTCTGAAGAAGGAGCTCGGCAAGGCACGCGCGATGACCAGCATCCTCGCCGCGCAGGCCGAGGCGCGAACTAAGGGCGAGGCTCTCATCAAGCAGGCCGACCGGCTTCTGTGCGAGTCATGGAACGAGCGCATGTGGGCTGACGGCGAGCCGATCGACCCGTCACCGACTGTCGACCAGGCCGTCAACGGCGGCTACAATTGGCTGCAGATCGAATGCTCGCGCTGCCAGGCCGCTCGTGACGTCGACCTCGCGGTGCTCACCCATCCGTCAACGACGTTCGTGCACGACCTTGCCGGCCGATTGCGGTGCCGGAAGTGTGCCAAAGCTGGCAAGCGTACGGCTGCCACCCTGCTGCAGCTGGGCCAGCGGGCCCGGCATCGGGATCCGGAGACCTGACCTTTGTGCAATCTCTATTCGATCACCACCAACCAAGCCGCCATGAGCGAGCTGTTCCGTGTCGTCAACCGGTACGTCGGCAACCTGCCGCCGATGCCCGGGGTCTTTCCTGACTACAAGGCGCCCATCGTCCGGAACGGCGCCGATGGCCGGGAGCTCGTGACTGCTCGCTGGGGCATGCCATCGTCGCAACATGCGCTGATGGAGGCGACCAAAAAGCGTGCGGCTAAGCTCGAAGCCAAAGGCAAGCCAGTCGATTTCAAGGAATTGCTGCGGAAGGAGCCGGACAGCGGCACGACCAACATCCGCAACGTGAAATCGAAACACTGGACGCGCTGGCTCGGCGTCGAGAATCGCTGCGTGGTGGCCTTCAACTCGTTCAGCGAGTTCAATAGGGCCGAAGGCGGCGACATCTGGTTCGCGCTCGACGAAAGCCGGCCGCTCGCGTGCTTCGCCGGCATCTGGACCAACTGGACGTCGGTGAGGAAGGTCAAGGAGGGCGAAACCACCAACGACCTCTACGCTTTCCTGACGACGGACGCGAATGCCGAGGTCGGCGCCATCCACCCGAAGGCGATGCCTGTGATCCTCACGACCTCCGACGAGGTCGAAGCCTGATGACGGCGCCTGCCGAGGAAGCCCTGAAGCTGCAGCGCCCCCTCCCCGACGGGGCGGTCCGGATCGTCGCCCGGGGTGTGAAGGAAGATCCCGCGCCGGCGACGTAACGTTCTGCACAGTCGCTGCGGAACAGGTGGACAAGATTCAGCTCTGCCGATTGCGAATCCCTGACCCGTGCTAACCGCCCGGAACGAGCAGGCGGGCGGAAGGATTCGTCCAGTCAGGAGTGACCTCGATGCTGATGACGAAGGAAAGGCGACCGGCGATCCGGACGCTGCGAGGCTGGGCGATCAACGTGCTGCAGGAAGCCGGCGCCATCCATGAATGCGAGGAGCACGGCTGGGCCAGAGACCGCGCCGATCCGCACGCACGCGAGCATGTCTTGGATCTTGCCAGGGAAGACCCGCCGGCGGGCGTCTCTCCGGACGACGCCGTCGCGGAAGTCCGCGAGGTCTTGGATTCGATTGGGGATACATGTCCGGAGTGTCCGCCGAAGATTGGCTAGGCTGCCCAGGGTCCAAAGTTTGTCGGCGCATGTGAGCGCGAAGCATTCAACCAGCCCTATCGATCAGATCGACCGAGGTTCTTGTTTATTGAGGCGACTTGCGGCAATGGGCAACAGTCCTGATTGAGATAGGCGACGAACAGTTTATCGAGGAATGCAAGGAATGGGTGAGGCGAAAAGACGCGCGGCCGCGGCCAAACTGGCGAAATGCCGCGGCTGCATGGAGCCGCTCACGCCAGAAAATGATTCCGCGGCACACGTTTTTCCGAACGCCCTGGGAGGACGACTGAAGCCGAAAGGCATCATCTGCCGCGTCTGCAACACGGCCCTCGATCGAGTAGCCGACAACGCCCTCGTCAAAGCATTCGGCGACTGGCCGACCCTGCTCAATCTGCCCCGCGACGAGGGCAAACATCCACCGAAGCTCGTCGAAACTCGCGACGGGCGCCGGGTTCGAGTCGAAGCAGACGGAAGGATCACATCCGCCGATGTGACCTATGACGTCACGACTGTTGACGACGGACACGAGGTGCGGATCGCGGCTGGAAATATGAAGACGTTCGGCCAGTTGTTAAACCGCGCCAAAAAGGATTTCCCGCAGCTGGACATCGAAGCAGCGAGAAAAGCGGCACAGGTCGTTGGCGTGAACGACGGCGACCTTCTCAAGCTCAATCTTGACTTCAGTCCGCAGGCGACATTTGGCGGAGTGATTACCGCGATATGGATATACCTCATTCACACCACCGGGCGGGCTTTCATGGACTGGGACCGGCTGTTGAAATGTGTTGCAGACATGCAGGTGCGCGGTGGCACGTTCCGATATCTGATCGACGGTCTACCCGGACTAGACGGACCGAACATCGCGCTCGGCCACAAAATCGTCGTCCGTTCGGTTCCTCGGACTGGCGAGATGATCGCGTACGTCGAGGTCATGGGAGTCCTGCGCATTGGCGGATTATTTGCCGCCGCTGGCGGCCCAAGTGACCTCATTGAGCACATTTATGTCTACGATCTGGACGGCCAAGCCGACCGCAGCAGCGAATTTTCTGTCAACCAACGGGAGTTCGAACAGCAAGACTGGCGGACAGTAGGGCTCGGTCCCGCGGACGCTGAAGACCTCAGAGCACATTATTCCGGCGCCATGGAAACCTTGGTCGCGCATTACCACAAGCGATCCCGGGCGACGCCGCCCTCTTAAATCAAGCAGAGCTCTCAAAGAGAGCCGCCTCTCAGCCCAAGCCTCAAGGGCGCCTGGCAGACCTTAAGCGGACCCATGCGAGCACCTCCTCACGCCGACTTCCTTTGCGACCTCGCCGGCGCCTTCTTCGCAGCGGCCTCCTTGGCTGTCTTCTTCCCAGCGATCGGCATCAGCATCTCCTTCTGGCCGGCTGCCGTTTTCTTTCCCTTCTTGGCGGGCTTCTTTGCAGCAGGGGCCGCTTGCTCGCGATCAGCGCCACCGACGCTGCGTCGCAGCGCTTCCATCAGATCGACGACGTTCTCGCCGCGAGGCCTCTCTTTGGGCTGGATCGTCTTGCCGGCGCGCTTCTGGTTGATGAGCTCGACCAGCGCGGTCTCGTAGTGGTCCTCGAACTTGCCGGGCTGGAACGAGCCAGACTTCTGCTCGACGATGTGGCGGGCGAGATCGAGCATGTCCTCGGTGATCTTGACGTCCTGAATGTCGTCGAAATATTCGGCCGGGTCGCGAACTTCATAGGGGTAGCGCAGCAGGGTGCCGATCAGCCCCTTGTCCATGGCCTCCAGCGCGATGATGTGCTCGCGGCTGGTCAGCACCAGACGACCGATCGCGACTTTTTCCATCTCGCGGATGGTCTCGCGAATGACCGCGAAAGCGTCGTGGCCGACCTGGCCATCCGGACGCAGATAATACGGCCGGATCAGATACCGGGGATCGATCTCGGTGCGGTCGACGAACTCGTCGATTTCGATAGTCCGGGTCGATTCCAGCGCGACGTTCTCCAGCTCCTCCTTGGTCACCTCGATGAAGGTGTCGGTGTCCACCTTGTAGCCCTTGACGATGTCCTCGTTGGCGACCTCCTGGCCGGTGTCGGCGTCGACCTTGGAATATTTGATTCGATGGCCAGTCTTCCGGTTGAGCTGGTTGAACGAGATCTTCTCGGACTCAGAGGTGGCGGGGTATAGCGCGATGGGACAGGTGACGAGCGAAAGGCGCAGGAAGCCTTTCCAGTTCGCGCGGGGGGCCATGACGCAGCTACTCCAAACGGTGACCGGTTCGGACTCAAGACGAACGGGCGACCCTGGTTCCGACTCCCTGAGCGGCCGCAACCGGATTCATTTTGTCCGTTCGACCTTCGGCGGACTCGACTTTTTCGTTCTTGATATGTTCTAGTGGTGGCATGACCGATCGACCCGCCAGCTGGCGCATTCCGACCCGAAAGCAGATGGACAAGCTCGCGGCCGCGTCTGCGGTCCGCGCAAATGTGCCGCCGGTGCGTCCGTCGGGGCCCGGCGACGAGATGCCGCCCGAATACTGGCAGGCCATCCTGGACGACGCCGCCGGCGATCGGGCAACCTCCTCGGGCCCATCGGTCCGAACGCAGCGCCTGGCCGAGATCCAGCGGCACCTGCTGCGGGTCGCCTGCCGCCGCTGCGGACGGATCGTCGAGATCCAGACGGCCGACGCCGTCCGGCTGCCCGGACCTCAGGCCATCTGGAAGGACGTGGGGCAGAGATTGCTGGACGACACTTGTACCCAGCGGACCGGGCGACTCGAAGAGGATGGCTGCTGGCCCTCATTCGAGTAATCGCCGGCGCGTCGACGATAGCCTTTGAACCGGATTCCGATGGCGCCGAAACATCATCCCACGCCGCTCTCCGGAGGCGACCGCAAGGCCCTGAGCAAGGAGCTGGGAAAGGCGCGAGCGATGACCAACATCCTCGCCACCCAGTCCGCCGAAATGCGGGCCAAGGCCGAGACCATGCTGCAGCAGGCGGACCAGCTGCTGTGCGAAAGCTGGAACGAGCGGATGTGGTCCGACGGGGAGCCGATCGATCCCTCGCCCACAATCGACCAGGCCATCAACGGCGGCTTCGCGTGGCTGGAGATCCGGTGCTCCCGGTGCAAGACGCCGAGCGAGATCGATCTGACCGCCTTGAAGCACCCGCCGACCACCTTCGTCCACGACCTCGCCAGCCGGCTGCGGTGCCGAAAATGCGCCGGGGCGGGCCGACGCCCGCCGGCGACCCTGCTACAACTGGCCTGGCAACCCCGGCATCCTCGAACCGAAGCCTGACTCATGTGCAATCTCTATTCGATCACGACGAACCAGGCGGCCATCAGTGCGCTGTTTCGCGTCGTCAACCAGTACGTCGGCAACCTCGGGCCGATGCCAGGCGTGTTTCCTGACTACAAGGCGCCGATCGTCCGGACCGGCGCCGACGGCCGCGAGCTCGCCACCGCTCGGTGGGGGATGCCGTCATCGTCCAAAGCGTTGATGGACGCCACCAAGAAGCGGGCGGAGAAGCTGCAAGCCAAGGGCAAGGCGGTCGATTTCAAGGAATTGCTCCGGATGGAGCCGGACGGCGGGACGACCAACATCCGCAACGTGAGATCGAAGCACTGGACGCGCTGGCTGGGCGTCGAGAATCGCTGCGTAGTTCCGTTCAACTCCTTCAGCGAGTTCAACAGGGCCGAAGGCGGCGACATCTGGTTCGCGCTCGATGAGACCCGCCCCCTCATCTGTTTCGCCGGCATCTGGACCAATTGGACGTCGGTCAGGAAGGTCAAGGAAGGCGAGACGACCAACGATCTCTACGCATTCCTGACGACGGAGCCGAATGCCGAGGTCGGCGCCATTCATCCGAAGGCCATGCCCGTGATCCTGACGACGCCGGAAGAGGTCGAGACCTGGATGACCCGGCCTCCGGATGAGGCTCTGAAGCTGCAGCGGCCGCTGCCGGACGGGGCACTCCGGGTCGTCGCCCGCGGCGTCAAGGAAGATCCCGCGCCAGCGACGTAGCTTCTGCAAGGCGTCGGCGGAACACGTGGAAAAGCGGAGCCCCGCCAATTCGGAATCCCTGACCCGTGCTAACAGCCAGGAACGGGCCGGAGACCGAAGGATTCGTCTTGGCAGGAGTAATCTCGATGCTGATGACGAAAGAACGAAGGCAGGCGACGCGAACGCTGCGCGGCTGGGCGATCCACGTGCTGCAGGAGGCGGGCGCCATCCACGAGTGCGAAGAGCACGGTTGGGCGAAGGACCGCGCGGACCCGCATGCGCGGGAGCACGCCTTCGAGGTCGCTCGCGAAGACCCGCCGTCCGGGCTCTCGCCCGACCAGGCCGTCGCCGAGGTTCGCGAGGTTCTGGATTCGATCGGCGACGTCTGCCCCGAATGCGCCTAGCAATGAGTTCCCCTTGTATGGATCCCGTCTCAGGTTCACTGTTGCTGACGTATCCTCACCCCTTGGAAATCCCAGTATTATTAGTCCTTTGTGGAACGCTTATCTTCGCGCCGCGTAATCGTTGGGGGCACAAGAACTAACGCAGGCGAGCTTTGGAGCGCAGAGACCGATTCGAAGCCGCGCAATCGGCCGAAGGCCGCTACCGCATGCTGGTGGAGGCGGTGACCGACTATGCGATCTACATGCTCGACGCCAATGGCATTATCAGCAGCTGGAACCCGGGTGCGCGGCGCTTCAAGGGCTACGAAGAATCCGAGATCCTCGGCGAGCATTTCTCCCGGTTCTACACCGAGGAGGACCGAAAGACGGAGCTCCCGCGTCGGGCCCTCGAGACAGCGGAACGCGAGGGCAAGTTCGAAAGCGAAGGCTGGCGCGTACGCAAGGACGGCAGCAGATTCTGGGCATACGTCATCATCGATCCGATCCGCGACAGCGAAGGCAAACTGGTCGGTTTCGCGAAGGTCACGCGTGACCTGACGGAACGGCGGGCAGCCGAGGCCGACTTGCGCCGGAGTCAGGAACAGTTCCGCCTGATGGTGCAGGGCGTGACCGATTACGCAATCTTCCTGCTGAATCTTGAAGGTATAGTCTCAAGCTGGAACGCGGGAGCGGAACGTATCAAGGGCTACAATCCGGAAGAAATCATCGGCCAGCACTTCTCCATCTTCTACACCGCGGAAGACCGCGCAGCCGGACTTCCGGCTATCGCGCTCGAAACAGCACGCCGGGACGGGAGATTCGAAAAGGAAGGTCTGCGCGTCCGCAAGGACGGCACGACATTCTGGGCGAACGTCGTGATCGACGCGATCCGCGACAGCGACGGCGTTCTCATGGGCTTTGCGAAGATCACGCGGGACGTCACCGAACGCAAGAAAGCGGAAGAAACGCTGGAGCGTACCCGGGAAGCATTGGTGCAGTCGCAGAAGATGGAGGCGATCGGTCATCTTACCGGCGGCGTCGCCCACGACTTCAACAACCTGTTGATGGCCATCCAGGGCAGTCTCGAGATGATGAGACGCCGCCTGCCTTCAGGCGATAGCCAGATGCACCGGTTCATCGACAATGCCATGCAGGGTGCCCAGCGCGGCGCGGCACTGACGCAGCGGATGCTGGCATTTGCCCGGCGTCAGGAGCTCAAACTCCAATCCGTCAATGTCCCCGAACTCATCAACGGCATGACCGACCTGCTGCGGAGCTCGCTGGGCTCGACCATCCAGATCGAAACCCGCTTCTCGTTGGGCCTGCCGAACGCGTCCGCCGACGCGAACCAGCTTGAACTCGCCATCCTGAATCTTGCGATGAACGCAAAGGATGCGATGCCTCGAGGCGGCTTCGTCGTCATCTCCGCGCATGAGCGGAACGTTCAGAACGAGCCTGGGCTCAAGCCGGGGCTCTATATTTGCCTGTCCGTAAAAGACACCGGCACCGGCATGGACGACCAGACACTGAGACACGCCATCGAACCCTTCTACACGACGAAGGGGGTGGGAAAGGGTACCGGTCTCGGCCTTCCGATGGTCCTCGGCATGACCGAGCAAACCGGTGGCAAACTATATCTCAAGAGCAAACCCGGAGAGGGAACGACTGCTGAGCTTTGCTTGCCGGCGGCGCTTAGGGCAAAGCAATCGGAAGCATCGGACCCTTCTCCTCCTGCCTCATCTACCGCGCGCTCGCTCAGGATAGTCAGCGTCGACGACGATCCCTTGGTCGCCTTCAATACACTCGCCATGCTGCAAGAACTCGGACACACGGTTTTTTCCGCCTCAAGCGCAGCAGAAGCCTTAACCCTCATCGGCGAGAAGGGAGATATCGATCTCCTCATCACCGATCAGGCAATGCCCGGCATCACCGGCTCCGAACTAGCGGAAGTGGTCCGCCGCGATTGGCCGGGCATACGGATCCTGATTGCCACCGGCTACGCCGAATTGCCGGAGGGCCCGGCTCAGGCAATTCCGCGGCTTGCGAAGCCTTTCTTCGAGCGCGACCTCGCAGACGCCATAGAGCTGTTAGCGAGTTAATGATGCCCACGAAGCACTAGCGTGGAAGCCGAAGCGTGAAGGTCGTGCCAGACTTCTGTTTGGAGGCGACGGAGATCTCGCCGCCATGGGCTTCGACGATCAATCTCGCGATGTAGAGCCCTAGGCCCAGGTGGGTCCCGTGCTCGGCGGTAACCTTGACCTCCTGGCCGCGCATCCACGATTGGAAAATGATCTTCTGACTTTCAGGCGGAATCGGCGGGCCAAAATTATGCACGGTCACGACGACGGTCGCGGAGTCTATTCCGGATATGGCCACGGAAACCGGCATCGAGGCATCGCTGTACTGGATCGCATTGCCCATCAGGTTGGAGAGGACCTGCCCCATTCGCGCCGCGTCCCAGAGGCCCGTCGGGTCGCCCTGATGGGTGACTTCGATGGTCTGGCTCGGGTTGATGCCCCGCAATTCGTCTGCGATTTCCTGGCACAGCGTGACCATGTCGGTCTCGCTTTTTTCGACCGGGATGTCCGTGCCGAAAGAGGAGCGCGTGAGATCCAGCAGGTCGTTGAGGATGCGCGTGGCCCTGTCCGTAGTCCGGACCATCTCGGCAACCATTCTTGCCTGCTTCGGATCAGACGCTACCGATCGTGCCATCCTCTGCGCAGCCATGGAAGCCGCGCCTATGGGATTACGCAGGTCGTGCCCAAGGACTCCCAGAAACAGGTTGCGCGAGTTGTTGATCGTCTTGGTGTAATGGGCGACCGATTCCGTCACGGCCTGGTCGATTGCTTCGTTGAAGCGCGTAAGATCCTCGATATCCGTGCTGGCAAGGATTTCATGCTGCGCCACCCATTGCTTCACGACGCTTGCGCGTAGCGCGCGATATTCCGAAACCATCTGGTCGATGTCGAACCCATCGGCGAGCCGAAGCGCGGAATGAACTTCCGCAGCGCTCTGGCTGAAGGGTCCATTTTCCTCGGCCAAGCCGTGCGACTTCTCGACCCGCTCGCGCGCGGTCTGCGGCGACTCCAGGTCGTCGGCGACGAACTTGAGAATGTCGGCGATATGGTCTTCGAGAGCGAGCTTCGACATCGCGTCGCTCGCCGGCGAGCGTGTTCGGGCGAAGTCCGTCCATTCCTTGATGATTGCTGGTTGGTTGTTGCGGATGAAGTCGGCCAAGCGCTCTTGACCTTGGCTCACCCATTTTCCTGAATCACTCACCCTGCACTCCAGCGCTCATACCACGTTCCCAGTTTGCTCAATCAATGCGGCATTGCCAAGCTCGCAAGTGACGCAGCGAGTTCGTCCCGGCGGAATGGCTTCGTCAGTCTCGGCAGGTCGGGTGCCACTCCCTCCGCCTCGGCGTAGCCCGAGACGAGCAGCACCTGCACACCTAAGATCTCCGAGCGCACGATGCGCGCCAGATCAGTGCCGTTCATGCCGGTCATAAGGTGATCGGTAACCAGCAGTTGGGGCCGAACGCCGGTTCGAAGAATGGCAAGAGCCTCCTCGGCTGACCCGGCTTCCACGACCGCGTAACCCAGGTCGGCCAGCATGTCGGCCGTGCTCGCCCGCACTAATTCCTCATCGTCCACAAGCAGGGCCGTTCCAGCCCCGGGGTTCAAGGCCTGCGCGGCATCATCATGCTCCTGCTCGCGCTGGGCCGGCTCATCGCTCAGGGGCAGCCAGAGTTCGACGTTTGTGCCTACGCCCAGCCGGCTCTGGATTTGCAAGGCCCCCCCGAGCTGCAAGGCCAGCCCATGAACCATGGACAGGCCTAGGCCCGTCCCCTTTCCGACGCCCTTGGTCGAGAAGAACGGATCGACCGCGCGTGCGAGTGTCGCTCCGTCCATCCCGACCCCGGTGTCGGCGACCGACAGGCGGAGGAAGCGCCCGAGCGGCAGGCCGGAACGATGCCCAGGCAGCACCGGTTCTTCGTCGGCGCTGATGCGCAACGTCCCGCCGTTCGGCATCGCGTCGCGCGCGTTCACGGCCAGATTCAGGAGGGCCATTTCAAGTTGGTTCGCGTCGGCCTTGGCCGAATGCAGGTTATCGGCGACCTCCATGGAAACCTTGATCTGCGGCCCGCTGGTGCTGGCAATCAGGTCGGCCATCCCCTTTATCAGACCGGCCATGTCGACCGCGGTGGCCTGGAGCGGCTGCCGACGCGCAAAGGCCAGCAGCCTCTGCACCAGCGTCTTTGCACGGTCGGCGGATTGGGCGGCGCCCGCGATCAGGCGCTGCTCCCGTTCCCCACCGACGCCCTTGCGCTGCAGGGCATCGAGGGCACCGACGATCGGGGTCAGCAGATTGTTGAAGTCGTGCGCAACGCCGCCGGTGAGCTGACCCATGGCGTCCATCTTTTGAGCATGTCGCAACTGCTCCTCGGCTTGCGCCAGACGCTCCTGCTCGCGGACGCGAGCCGTCACGTCGTACACGAACTGATAGGCGCCGATGCGCCGGCCTTGGTCGTCCCGCAGGCTGTTGTACTTCATTTCGTAGTGGCGGCGGTTCCGCCCGGGGTCTCCGAATGCCCCAACTTCGGTGAACTCTTCCCCGGCCAGCGCGCGTGCCCAAACCTTGCGAACTGCCTCGCGCTCGTCCGGCAGATGAGTGAGCAGATCCAGCATGCTGTCGCCGACCGCCGGACGGACGCCGAAGATGCTCTCGAACTCGGCGGAGGCGGCCTTGTTGATGGCGACCCAGCGAAAGGCGGGGTCGACGACCTGGACGAACGCGTCCGTGCCTTCGACGATGTCGGCAAGGATTCGCCGCTCGGCCAGCACTTCCGCAACGCGCCGCTCCAGCGTGGCATTCAGATCCTTCAACCTTTGTTCGCTGGCGCGGATGGCCTCTGCAGCTTCCCGACGGACGCGCGCCATCTTGATGTTTGCGGACACCCGGGCGAGCAGTTCGCGCGAGGAGAACGGCTTCGTCAGGTAGTCATCGGCCCCGGCCTCGATGCCCTCGATCGTTGCTTCTTCGCCCGCGCGGGCCGATAGCATGATCACCGGAATGTCTCGTAGCTCAGACTGCTCCCGGACCGCGCGGAGCAGGCCGAAGCCGTCGAGCTCTGGCATCATCACGTCCGTGAGGAGCAGGTCCGGAGGCTCGGTTTTGATCGCGGCCAAGGCGACTTTGCCGTCCGCCGCTGCCTGGACGTCGTATCCTGACTCCTGAAGGAGGCGGGCGATGTAGTCGCGCAGGTCGGCGTTGTCATCGGCGAGCAGCACGCGAGACCGCCCCGAGCCGTTTTCTTTGGGCTCCGGCGGCACTTGGGCCGAAGCGTGCGCCGGCACAACCTCGGTGAGCAGGTCCGGATCCGCCGAGTTCGAGATCCAGCGCAGTGCTTCCCCGACGAATGCCTGGGCGCGATTGGCGTCATGTCCGGCAACCGCGACCGGCTGAACCCGATCGGGAGGCAAGTGTGCCAAACCCAGCGGCATTTTGACGGTGAAGGTCGTGCCGCGGCCGAGCTCGCTGGCAACGGTGATCAGGCCGCCATGAAGCTTGACGAGTTCCTCGACCAGCGCGAGCCCGATCCCCGAACCCTCGAAACTTCGTCCTTGTGCTCCTTCGACTCGGTGAAAGCGGTCGAAAAGCTTCGGCAGTTCCTCCGCCGGGATGCCGACGCCGGTGTCCCGCACCGTCAACACCGCCTGTCCTTCCTGCTCCTGCAGGCTCACCGCGATTTCGCCTTGGTGAGTGAACTTGAAGGCGTTGGACATGAGGTTCAGGACGATCTTCTCCCACATGTCATGATCGACGTAGACCTCTCCCGAGAGGGGTCGGACGTCGACGTTCAGGCGCAGTCCCGCGCGGTCCGTCGCGGACCGGAAGCTGCTGGCGAGATCGGACGTGACGGTGGGGAGGTCCGCGGGCCGGAACGTCGCGTCGACCCGGCCCGCTTCCAGCCGAGAGAAGTCAAGCAGCGCGTTGACGAGCCGTAGCAGGCGCAGAGCGTTGCGATGCGCAACCTCCAGTCTGGCGCGCTGTTCGGGCACGGCGGTCGCGGCGAGCGCATCCTCGAGAGGACCCAGCATCAGGGTAAGTGGCGTGCGGAACTCATGGCTGACGTTTGAGAAAAATGCCGTCTTCGCGCGATCAATTTCTGCGAGCATCTGCGCGCGCCGGCGCTCGTCCTCATATGCGCGGGCGGTTGCGATCGCGGTGCCGATATGGCCTGCCGCGAGATCGAAGAAGGAGAGGTAGTTCGCATCCACGCGGCGGCGCGGATTTGCGCCCATGACGAGGAATGCAGAAGAACGTTGTTCGCCGGCGACCGTGATGGGCGCGATCACCACTTCCGTGACGGGCTCGGACCAGAATGGGTCGCTCGGAGCGTAGCCTGGCATCGCCGGCGCCGCGATCGGTCCGCCCTGCCTTTCTGCCTCGTCAAGTGGCCATGGCGTGATTCCGCCGGCCGGCGGGACGGCCCCGCAACCAACGGTCGCGACGAGGCGGGTCGTGTCGCCCTCCCGCAAATAGAGCAGGGCGAACGGGACGTCGGCGCGGTTCTCCGCAAGGATGCCGGTCGCCCGGAGGCAGGTTTCATCGACGCTGAGCGAGGCATTAGCGCGCTCGCCCAGTCGGCTGAGCGTCCGCAGCCGCCGTTCCGAGAGGACCCGGTCGGTCGTCTCGACAACAGCGTTGAAGATGCCGTCGATGTTGCCCTCCTCGCCGCGAACGGGGCTGAAAGTGAAGTTGAAATAGCACTCTTCGAGGTATCCATGCCGGAGCATCGGCAGCAGCTCGTCCTCCTGCCACACGCCCTCGCCGGTGGTGCGGACCTCGTCGAAGAGGGGGCCGATGGCGTCCCAGATTTCCGGCCAGACCTCGCGTCCAGCGCGGCCCAGTGCCCAAGGGTGCTTGCTGCCGGGAATGGGGCTCCATGCATCGTTGTAGAGGAGAGCGAGCTCCGACCCCCAATACAGCGCGATGGGATAGCGCGAGTTCAGCATGATGCTCACCGCCGAGCGCAGCGACTGGGGCCAGGCAGCCGGGTCACCCAGCGGAGTGGCCTGCCAGTCATGGCGCCGCATCAGCTCGCCCATGGCGCCTCCTCCGCTTAAGAACTGAGACGCATTTGAACTCATGGATACATCCCGCTTCGAAGCAGCGTCAGAAAGACAAATAATAATATTTTAGAGGTGGCGACTTCGGATTGTCCATCGAGGCTGGTCAGGACTCGCGCAGGCTCGTTTCGACGGAACTCAGCATCTACACAAGACGATCAATGGAACCTGGTTCCCGAACGCGCCGGAACGGGAACCCGCCTACCTTGCCAGCGGGGAACTCTCAAAGCATGCGAAGAGCGCGGCCGGGCCAGGATATATCTCGATGCATCCGGCTTGCCTCAGCGTCTGTTCGGTGAACCCGCCACACAGCACGCCGATGGTCGGGATCCCGGCTTTACCCGCCGCTTCGGCATCATAGGGCGTGTCGCCGATCGCGACTGCGTCGCCGCCCCGAATTTTGAGCCTGTGGATAGCGGCCTCGAAGATGTCGGGGGCGGGCTTCGATTCCTTCACGTCATCTGACGAGGTCGACACATCCACCAGGCCGGCAATGCGCGCGATATCGAGGTACTGGTCGAGTTCATCGTTCTTGGCCGAGGAAGCGACGGCGACCCGAACCCCAGCATCCCGTAGCCGCGTAAGCAGGTCCGGGACTGCCGAGAACGGTCGTACAAGCGGCAAATATTCGGACTTGAACCGCTTACCGCGCCATTCCTCCATCTCCTTGCCATGGTCTCGTTGTTCGTCGGCCGACAGGAATACGGGAATGAGCTTGTCTCCGCCTTTTCCGATCTGGCTCCGTGCTTCTTCGAAGCTCACGTCGTGGCCGAACTTCACCAAGGCTTCCTGCCACGCGAGCGCGTGGAAATCGACCGAGTCCAGAAGCGTGCCGTCCAGGTCGAAGATAGCTGCCTTCGGCATATCAATGTCCTCCATCTCGAGCGAGCTTGGCGTACCAGTCGGCGTAGGGCGTATTCTTCGCCATGTGCCGGTTGAGGTCGGGAGCGCCGTCCTTCCACCAGACCGGACCGCGTTCGCCAAGCTCCCGCTTGGCGTCGTCAACGGCCCGATGCGCCGCCACTTCGGCAGGCGGATCCTGTTTGGCTTTCGCGTGCCGGACGGCTCGCCTCGCCGCCATCAGCTGCTTCACCAATTTCAATCGTTGGTCTTTGTCGAGATCCGGGTTGGCCATCCGCCACAGTCGTCCGCGGACGACGAAATATCTGCCATCCGGGGTCTCCGGGTGCTTCACGCCGACTTCCGCCGAGCCCCTGCCGCCGGCTTCTTCGAAGCGGTCTCCTTCGCCGGCTTCTTGCCGGCAATGGGCATCAGCATCTCCTTTTGGCCGGGCGCGGCCTTCTTGGCTTTCTTGGCCGGCTTCTTGGGGGCCTTGGTATCCGCCGCGGCGCCACCGACGCTCTTGCGCAGCGCGTCCATAAGGTCGACGACGTTCTCGCCGCGCGGGCGCTCCTTGGGGGTGATCGGCTTGCCGGCGCGCTTCTGGTTGATGAGATCGACCAGCGCCGTTTCGTACTGGTCCTCGAACTTGTCCGGTTCGAAGTTTCCGGCCTTCTGCTCGACGATGTGCCGTGCGAGGTCGAGCATGTCCTTCGTGACCTTCACGTCCTGGATCTCGTCGAAGTATTCGGCCGGGTCCCGCACTTCGTAGGGGTAGCGCAACAGCGTCCCCATCAGGCCCTTGTCCAGCGGCTCCAGCGCGATGATGTGCTCTCGGTTGGTCAGCACGACGCGGCCGATGGCGACCTTGTCCATCTCGCGGATGGTCTCGCGGATCACCGCAAAGGCGTCGTGGCCGACCTTGCCGTCCGGACGCAGGTAGTAGGGACGGATCAGGTAGCGCGGATCGATATCGCTGCGGTCGACGAACTCGTCGATCTCGATCGTCCGGGTGGATTCCAGGGCGACGTTCTCGAGTTCTTCCTTAGTGACCTCGATGAAGGTGTCGGTGTCGACCTTGTAGCCCTTGACGATGTCCTCATTGGCCACCTCGTCGCCGGTGTCCGCATCGACCTTCAGGTATTTGATGCGGTGGCCGGTCGCCCGGTTCAGCTGGTTGAAGCTGATCTTCTCGGACTCGGACGTCGCCGGATAAAGCGCCACCGGGCAGGTGACCAGGGACAGCCGAAGGAAGCCTTTCCAGTTGGCACGGGGGGCCATGTACGCGGAACTCCAGGTGACGGTGCCTGGATTCAAGACGAATGAGGCTCATCGGTTCCGACACCAGGTCGGCGTCGGCGCCGAGAAAATTTGGTCCGGACCCCGGCGCGTAGCGGGCCCACCCGCAGCACGACCGAAGCGAGCGAATGGGCTCCAAAATGACGTGAATCGCCTGATTTCGGAGTACCTCGTGGCCCGCGCCGCCGGTATGGTCATCCAACATGATCGCTTTGCCGAGACCCCTATGAGACGAGAGCTTCCTCGATCCAGCCGACCTGGCCGGCATGGCCCAGGCGCTGGGACGGTCCTCGGACTACCGGGTGCTGCGGCGCCTGGTCGCCCGAGCGCCATACACGCCGGCCGTCGGGCAGGACGTCAAGACGGGTATTCTGCTCGACACCGAGACCACCGGTCTCGACCACGCCAAGGACGAGATCATCGAGCTCGGCATGGTCAAATTCGACTACACGGCGGACGGACGCATCCTCGGCGTCAGAGATGTATTTTCGGCCTTCAATGAACCGACGGTGCCGATCCACGCTGACATAACGGCGATCACCGGCATTACGAACGAAATGGTGGCCGGTCATAGATTCGACGATGCGGCGGTCGCGGCCTTCGTCGGGGACGGTTTGATCACAATCGCGCACAATTCCGCTTTCGACCGCAAGTTCACGGAGAGGTACTGGCCGGTCTTCGAAGGCATGGCCTGGGGCTGCAGCGCGACCGAGATCGACTGGCGAAAGCACGGCTTCGCGGGGGCGCAGCTCGGATATCTGCTGAACGGGGCCGGCTACTTCCATCACGCCCATCGGGCCGTTGACGACTGCCATGCCCTGCTGGAGATCCTGGACGTCACGCTGCCAACGACCGGCGCGCCGGCGCTCGCGCTCCTGCTCGAGACCGCCCGCAAGCCGACGGTGCGCATCTGGGCGGAGCAGTCGCCGTTCGAGCTCAAGGACACGTTGAAGAAGCGCGGCTACCGCTGGAACGACGGCAGCGACGGGAGACCCAAGTCTTGGTTCAGAGACATCGACGAGACCGCCTACGACGACGAGATCGCCTTCCTGCGGGCCGAGATATACATGCGCGACGTCGAGCCCAGCGTGCAGCGGCTGACCGCGTTCAACAGGTTCAGCAGCCGCATCTAGCCGGCAGGACCCCGACTACCGAGCGAGCCGCTTCTCGACACGCTTGCGGGAGTTGCCGACCTTCTTGACCGCCTTCTTGACTGCGGAAGCCGAGCGGCCGGTCTTCTTCGCCTCGTAGCCGACTTCGTACTTCTGCCCGCCGGCCACGCGGGCCCGGTCCTGTTTGCGCCCCCGAGCGGTTTTCTTCTTCGCTGCCTTTGCCATGGTCGGCTCCTTTGTTGAACGATGCCGAAGCAACGTCACAAGGATTCACTGGTTCCGGAACGATTCCGCATGTGCCACCTTGAATCACGTTTGTTGCGTGGAGTTGGTTCGTGGCGTTTGCGCGTAGGAAGCCTGCCGACATCGGCGTCAAGGCGTCGTTCCCGATTTCGTCGAGCCGGCCCTGGCATCTTCCATCGGGAAGGTGCCGTCCGGGTCCCGCTGGATTCACGAAATCAAGTTCGACGGCTACCGCGTCCAGGCCCACCTTCACAACGAAGCGGTGAAGATCTTCACCCGGCGCGGCCATGACTGGACCAATCGATTCAAGAAGGTCGCCAGCGACGCCTGGCGGATCAAGGCAAGCTCCGCGGTGATCGACGGCGAGATCGTCGTGCCCGCTGCCGACGGCTCCACGGATTTCTCGGTGCTGCAGAACGAGCTGAGGGGAAGTTCGAAGCGCATCGTCCTCGTCGCCTTCGACTTGCTCTACCTGAACGGCCGCGACCTGAGGAAGCTCCCTCTTCACCAGCGGAAGGCGGAGCTCAAAAAGATCGTCGCCGGCACCGACGTCCAGTTCAGCGAAAGCTTCGAGATCGAAGGCGCAGATATGTTCGCGCACGCCTGCAAGCTCGGGCTCGAGGGCGTGGTATCGAAGGTCCGGGACAGCACCTATGTCAGCGGTCGCGGCAATAATTGGGTAAAAAAGACCTGCGCGCAGCGGGAGACGCTGACGATCGCGGGCTTCGCCCTCGACGGCACCAAGTGGGACGGCCTCTACGTCGGCAGGCGCAAGGGACCGGACCTGGTCTACGCCGGCAAGGTCGACCATGGCTTCGACAAGACATCGACCGCGGAGCTCCGGAGAAGATTGGAGCCGCTCGTTCGCAAGACCCAGCCCTACGCCAAGCAGGATCGCCCACAAGGGCGTCTGGGTCGAGCCGAAGCTGCTCGCGGAGATCGAGTACCGCGCGAAGTCGGCCGAGGGAAAGGTCCGGCACGGCTGGTGTGCGGAGCGGCGGCAGCTTCGATGTGTGCTCGTGACGGACCATCTCATGCCCGGAATGGACGGATCCGAACTTGCACGGACAGTCCGGCAGCTCCGCCCGGAAATCGGAGTTCTCCTCGTTTCCGGATACCCCTAGGTTGATGGGGTCGAACCGTCGCTCGTGAGGCTGACGAAGCCGTTCCGGAAGGACGAGCTCGCACCGAGCCTCGCCCAGCTCCCGGTTCCTCTCGATCGTCCTGACACGCAATTGAAGGATTGGCCCGCCTTGCGAGAGGATCGATTGCAAGCTACGGACGGCCGACCAGCCCATCGGGCTCACCCGGAGCTGCTTTGCGGTCGCGGGGTTAAGCAGAAGCCTAGCAACCGGTCGACAAGCTACTCGCTCGGGCGCGGTTTCAGCTGCGGGGCAGAGCCTGCGAACAGGTCTTTCCATCGGAGATCCCGCGAGGGGTTTCGCCCTGCACGAACATCAGAAAAAACAGGATCGCCCCGGTGAATCCTGCGAATGCGCCTGAGGCCACAAGCGGATTGTGCAGCGTCGATCCGCGAGGCAGGCCGAAGCCGACGGGGAGCAGGACCGCCCCAGCAATCGCGACGATCATCTGAAGGTTCGCCGGTACGGCCGGAACCAAGCCTCGGCCACAGGATTTCACGGCCGGACTGGCATTCGAACGGTGGCACCATGAGGGCGTATGCTGAGCCGTCCTTCTGGTGTTTCATGGCAAACCGAGAGACCTGCGCGTGCTGAAACAGGGCGCACCCGGGGCAGGGCGCGAATGAAGTGGATGCTCGTTGTGCCGGCCGGCCGAGCCCGCACAAGTGACGGGAACGAGGCTGGACCACAGCGCTCCAAGCGGTTACGCCCCACTGGCATTCAGCGGTGCCAAGAAACCGGTGCAAAAGCTCGGCGCATGGATCGTTAGATCATCCGGACATTCAGCTGACGGAGCAGCGGCAGCTGAATTGCCTCGCACCGAGCCATGTCGATGGCGGGGCCGTTCTCTCGCCCGCAATCTGATCCTGACGAGAAGCCAATCTTAACCGGAATCCGCTTTCCTGTAGCTTTAGAAAATTGCTTCCATGGCACAGGCCTTAACCGGGTTTTCGGCCCCCAGACAGGTAACGAAGGAAGCAGCTGGACGCGCGCGCCAGCGCCGGCCGATGTATGTCGCGCAAGCCTCCAGCTTCCTGTTGGATTCCGCTATACTGTCGCTGTACTACTTGGCAGGGACGACAGACGCTTGGGTGGCGGCGGGGTATGCCGCGGGCGGCACCGCCTGGACCGCCCTGATGTGGGCAGCTTCCGAGCTGCACCTGACGGACCGCTTCAAGGACCACTACCTGACGGTCCCTCAGAGCTTCGGTAGCATCGCCATTCAGCTGACGGCCGTCTATCTGGCGCCCGAAATCGGATTCTACTTCGTCAGCATCATCTTCATCGTGCTGGGCTTCGGCGCGCTGCGGATGAGCGCGAGACAAGCGAGCGCAGTTTGGACCTTCTCGGCGGTCGGCTTGACCTTCCTGTTCATTTGCACCGACAGGCCGATCGCGATGCCGATGGCTACGCTCACCGAGCGCCAGTTGGCTCTGCTCTGCTTCGTCACGGCGCTGGGGCGCTGCGCCTTTACCGGGCTCTACGGCAGTTCGCTGCGAGAGATGCTGTACAAGAGGGGCAACGAGCTCGAGGAGGCGCACGCGCGGATCGAGGAGCTGGCGCAGATCGATGAACTTACCGGCGTCCTGAGCCGCCGGTACATCATGCGGGCGCTGAACGAAGAGGTTGCGCGCGCCCAGCGCAACGGGATGTCCTGTTCCGTGGCGATCATCGACCTCGATCTCTTCAAAAGGATCAATGACGGTTACGGACATCCGGTAGGCGATGAGGTGCTGAGGAGCTTCGCCGTCTCGGTGGTCGCCAATATCCGAGACGTGGACAGGCTGGGCCGCTACGGTGGGGAGGAATTCCTTGTGATCCTGCCGGGGCTGCCAGGAGATCAAGCTGTCGATGTGGTTGATCGGATAAGACAAATCGTTCGCGGAATGAACTGGGGCGCGATCGGCGATGGGCTCGCGGTGACCATGTCGGCGGGCGTCGCTCAACTCAGGGCGGACGAAGCGCCGGACGATGTCCTCGCCCGAGCGGATGTAGCTCTCTACAGAGCCAAGGACGCCGGAAGAGACCGCGTGATCGGCTAGGTCACGGAAGCTTCCTGGGTATGTCCCCTTCGTCCAGCAGCCCTCCGAGGCTGGGACAAGTTGGCTTGTCGGCCGGGGCATCTCAAATGATTGATCCGGACCGCGTGCGCCGATATCCTCGTCATCATCAGGAGAGCGACACAGACGACAGTGGGACCTGGCTCGATGCATGTCTGGACAACCTCGCCCGGTGAGCTCAAACATGTGCGCACGATCATGATGTGCGCCGCTTATTTCGGCGGTCGGCGCGCGAAGATGGAGCTCAGGTCGGGCGACTTCGCTGTCGGCGTGATCGTCAGCACCAATTTCGGAACCGACGTCTCCGAGCCGAAAACCGAGCTGCAAGGTGAAGCAGCTTTTTCGTCCGGAAGGATGTTCGGCGAGCTCCACGTGCTGCCTGACGTCGGCCCGGCCCTGGTCGTGCAGGCAATCGAGATCGAAAGCATCGAGCCGGCCGACGTGCTTGCTCTTAAGGCGGTCAAAAGCTGATCTACGGCCAAGCCGCGCAGCCTATTCCGTGTGCGAAAAGGTGCGGGCCTGGGACACCTCGTCTTCTTTGTCCAGCATCATCTGCCGCACGAGGGCGGCAGCGGCATTTTTTGCAAGTCAATCGGTTCGTCGCCACGGCGAAGCATGCGTGGGGAGCTGCCGCTCCGCGTCCGCACCTGGCGGGGAGAGGCGATGGAGCCTCCGGAATGCAAGTCCGCGCCAAGAGAGTCCGCACGCGTCTGCGATCATCAGGGGCGGGAAAGGATCATGGCGGGAACAAAGGGTCGGCAACAGCAGTTTTGCCTGTGGGCTAAAATCGGCGCTCCGCCGAAGGGTTGCTCGACGCAAAGGATCGACTGATGAGTGCGACCCGCATGGACCTACACGGATATGTGGAGGCCCTTCGAGAGACCGTCCCCCATAGCATCGATCCCGCTGCTAAATTGACCATCGAAAGCTGGCTTGCCGAGATGAACACCGCGGCCGATATCGGTGACGAGCATACCGCCGCTCGATTGGCTTGGATGATTGCCGAGAAAGTTGAGCTGGAACTTGAGCGGCAGCGACACCATCGCGACTGACGACGCGGGCACTACAGCGTACAGGGAATTCTATCTGCATGAGTGCTGTCCTGTTCCGGCGAGGCACCCGCTTTCCCGGAGCAACCGGATAGGTCTAGCGCGGCTTTCGGGCCGGGCAGCGGGCCCGGTTGATGTTGACACCGAACGTGACAGAGGTCGCCGGACGCATTCGACGGGAGAGAAAGGGGCCGCCGACTGATGCAACCTCGTATTCCGGCCATGTTCACGGTAGGAGAACTACGGAACCCGGAGGTTGTTCTCCAGACGGAGAACTACGGTCCGACGTACACGTCACGCCCTTTGGGCGAGCTGCGCGGGTGTCCGAAATCGGCTCGCTGCGGAGGCAAGAAATCGATGACGGCCGTTCACGCAGGCTCTCGCGCGATCTGCTCAGCCGCGGCGAGATCCGCATCGAAAATAGATATTTAGCGCGCGGCTGACAAGCCCTGCAGACATCTCGCTGTGTTGCTGGCTAAGAAACGCACGTAGCGAGGAAACTCTGGCTAAACGCGAGGGGACGCCATAGCTTAACCAAGAGGCATGGTGAACGTAAATCGCGTCTCCTCTAACGTCGAACTGACGCTAAGCTCCCCTCCATGCGCCTTCGCGATCTGCGAGGCGATGTAGAGCCCGAGCCCGAGACCTTGCCGGCTGGCATGCGCGTTCCCTCTGAAGAACGGCTCGAACAACTTGTCCATGGCGGCTTCCGGGATCGGTGGGCCTGCATTGGATACCCAGATTTCGAACAGTCCTTCTCGCGTCTGAGCATGAACGATCACGGGCTTGCTGGAAGCTCCGTGCGTCAGCGCGTTTCCGACCAGATTGGAAAGCATCTGGCCTAATCGGGACCGGTCGCAGTCGACGGGACGATCGATCTTGAACTCGGTTTCGATCGTCCGGCCGGGGGAGGCAAGCCTCAGTTCATCGACGACCTGCGCGAGGATCGGCTCGAGAGGCTTGCTCGCATCGCGGTTCAGACCGATACCGCCCCCGAGCCGGCCACGTGCCAGGTCGAGCACGTCGTCCATCAGTCCTGCCATTCCATCACGGTCGTCTGCATCATGGCGATGACCTGACGTTCCTTTTCGGTCTGAGCCGTCCGGTCCAGGATGCGTGCACCGGCGCTGATGGAAGCAAGCGGGTTGCGCAGATCGTGCCCGAGAACGGCGATGAACTGCTCGCGCAGCTCGGAAACATTGTGCTCATTATGCAGTTCGTCGGCCGACACCTTCTCGGCGGCCCGGGCCAGTTCTCTCGCCCCGATCAGCTCCTGTTCATAGCGAAGGCGGTCGGTCGCCCTGATGAGCACGAGGCGTATGGACAGCGGTTTGCCCGCCGCGTCGCGCCGTTCGCTCGCGTTCGCGATCATCTGCATCGGCTTGCCATCCAACCCCACCGCGTCGATGGCAAACTCCTCGAAGGCCGCCTGCATGCGCAGCAGGGGCGCGATATGGGTTTCGTAGTAGATGCGCCCCGCCATGGTAAGGAAATCGCTAAACCGCTGACCGAGCATCCGATCGGCCGAATAGCCACTTCACTCCAGGAAGGTGCGGTTCACATATTCCACGCGGCCAGCTGGCGTCAGCGAAACGTATCCGCATGGAGCGTTTTCGATCATGTCCTCGAAATCGAACGAACTCTGGTCCATGCTCGGCGTCAAACGAAGGTTCGCATCGCGGAGACCACTTGTTCGGGAGCGCTGAGATTCCGGCAATGTCCGGTGGCTTTCAACACGATCATTCGGCTGTTCGGGAGGGTGCGGTACACGAACTCGCCGACCTCCTCTGATGCGATGATGTCCTCGCTGCATTGAAGGATCAGAGTAGAGAGGGCCACCCGGGCGAGATCGTCGCGGTTGTCGGACGTAAACGTCACGCGGGCGAATGCTCTGGCAATCTCCGGATCAGTCCTGCAGAAGCTGTTGGTCAAGTCCTGGCCGAGCTCCGGCCGGTCCGGGTTGCCCATGATCATGGGCGCCATCTGCGCCGACCAGCCCATATGGTTCGAGTCCAGGAACTGCAGCAACTCCTCGATCTGCGTCGCACTGAAGCCGCCTCGCCTGCGCCGACGTGGTCGAAAAGGATCGTCCGGAAATCCTTCTCGAATGTAGGCGCCACGAAGCGCCACATGTTCTGGTCGCAGCTGAAGCCATGGGCGAACATCATCGCGTCGCCGCCGGTGCCGCTGACGTGCACGTTGTTTCGCTCGATGGCTCCCGCCATTGCTTTCCTTCCAATTTGCGACCCGATGACCAATCTAGCTGGCCTCGTTAGCGCGTGGCGAGGCCGATGGCGAGGAGGTGCTCTCGCTGTCTAGCGGGTAACCCCTGTCGTGCCGCCAGGTCCGAGTTGGCAATGCACTCCGGTGGAGGGAGTGAGCATCGGCGGGCGACGATGGGGGAGCCTCTCGGCTGGGACCGTCGCTTCAGAACCCAACCCGGAGAGCTTCGCCGGCTGCCGGTTCTCGGTGCATGCGATACCGACGTGGTTGCCAACTTGAGAGTCGGGGCCAATCAGGTCGTTCCTGTGAGCTCCCGCAGAACTCCGACGACGTGGGCGCTACGATACGGCTTAGGCAAAAACACGCTGCCGGCCGGCAAATCGTCATCTTCGATGTGGACGCGACCGGACGTCGCGACGATCTTGATCGGCGGCCAGCGGTCGCGGACGAAGCGTGCAAGCTTCAACCCATCCATCGAACCCGGCATCTGAACATCGGTGAAGACAACGTGGATGTCGGAGCGGACTGCGAGAATGGCGATGGCTTCGTCGGCATTGGCCGCCGAAATCACTTCAAAGCCCGCGTCTTCGAGCACCTCGACGGAATCCATCCGCAGTAGGTACTCATCCTCGACGATCAATATGACGGGGCTCGAATACGCCATTTCGGTGCAATCCTCTACGCTGCCAAGCGCGTTGCCAAGATATTGTTCCCAAAGATCAATCGCTTGCGTTTTGCCACCGAAATCAGCGACCAGTTAGGAACGAGGAAGGCGAAATGTGAACGTCGTGCCGGTCTTTTCGCCGGAGGTGACGACGATCTTGCCGCCATGGGCTTCGACGATCAGCTTCGCGATGTAGAGACCGAGCCCGAGATGGGCGCGGTCACCCAATTCTTGGCCCCTATCCACGACTGGAAAATTGCCCTTTGACTTTCAGCAGGTATTGCGGGACCAAAATTGTGAACGCTAACGGCTAAAGCGAGGGGGGTCGTTGCCAGATATGGTCACGGAGACCGGCCTCGTTCCGTCGCTGTATTGGACTGCGTTGCCCATCAAGTTGGAGAGGACCTGGCCCATTCTTGCCGGATCCCAAAGGCCGTTCGGATCACCTTCCTGAACGACTGTGAGCGTCTGCTTTTCGTTGACGCTTCGCAGTTCGTCGGCAATTGCGCGACATAGCGAGGCCAGGTCCGTTTGTGAGTTTGCGATCGGGATGTCGGTTCCGAAAGATGAGCGAGCAAGATCGAGCAGATCATCCAGAATTCGCGTCGCCCGGTACGTAGTCCGGACGAGATCGGAGACAATTTTGGCCTGCTTTGGATCCAGCGTCCCAGACCGCTTCATCCACTGTGCGGCCATTGAAGCTGCGCCAATCGGGTTCCGCAGGTCGTGACCAAGGATGCCCAGAAACAGATTCCGGGAGTTATTGATTGGTTTGGTGTAGTGGGCGACCGATTCCGTCACAGCCTGATCGATCGCTTCGTTGAACCGGGTGAGGTCCGCTAGATCGGTGCTTTCGAGGCTCCTGTGGTTGCCACCACTGCTTTACCACGCTCGCCCGCAACGCTCGATATTCCGAGACCATCTGATCGATGTCGAAGCCGTCTGCAAGGCGGAGCGCCGCGTGTACCTCTGCCGCGCTCTTGCGAAACGAACCGTCTTCGGCGTCCATGCCGCGCGACTTGTCGAACTGTTCGGCCAGCGTTTGAGGAGTCTCCAGGTCGGCGGCGATGAACTTTAGAATATCGACAATGTGGTCTTTCAGCGCGAGCTCCGACATCCCCTCGCTCGCCGGTGAACGCGTTTGCGCAAAATCGATCCATTCCTGGATGATGGCGGGTTGGTTGTTGCGGATGAAATCCGCCAGGCGCTCATGGCGTTGGCCAGAGATCTCGTCGACTAGATTGCTCAAAGCTCCACCATCGCTTGCTCAGCGTCGATCAAGCCTACCTCAATTCCTTTGAGATTACTGCGCCCCAATTGCTCCAACAAGATTGCTTTTTGGCCCATGGAACTCTGGGAAGTGATCCGCAAGACCATGCGAATGGCTTCAATCGTGGAACGAAGCTGCGGAGTTGTGGTTCTAAACCCCTGCAACATTTCTCACTGTTCTGAGGCATCGTGCAGACCATTCCGAGGTGTTGCGCATGGCCCCGACCCGAAACCGCATTCCGTCACGAGCGTCCCAATTCGAGGGCGAGGCTTCGTTGCGTCGGCACCCGATCATCACGGTCGCTGCCGCAGCAGCACTCCTGCTGGCTGCAACCGCCCTCGTAAACCGGCAGCTTGCAAAGAAGGCGCAACGCGATAATCCGCCGAGTGGACGATTTATCGAGGTCGATGGGGTTCGGCTGCATTATGTCGAACGCGGAAGCGGCAGGCCGCTCGTTCTTCTTCACGGCAACGGCAGCATGATCCAGGATTTCGCATCGAGCGGCCTGATCGATCTGGCCGCCAAGACGTATAGGACGGTCGTATTCGACCGCCCAGGCTTCGGACATAGCTCCCGCCCCCGGGACGTCCTGTGGACCCCGGCGGCGCAGGCGGATCTCTTCAAGAAAGCGCTCGAGCGCCTCGGTGTCGAGCGGGCCATCGTTCTTGGACATTCGTGGGGAGCGGCGGTCGCGGTGGAGCTGGCCGCCAGGCATCCCTCGTTCGTAGAGGCACTGGTGCTCGCATCCGGATATTATTATCCGTCCGCGCGTACCGACGCCGTGACCTCGTTGCCATCGGCTCTTCCGGGGCTCGGCGACATTCTCAGCTACACGCTATCGCCGATGGTGGGCCGGCTAATGTGGCCGGCCACGTTGCGCAAGATGTTCGGACCGAGCCGAGTCCCAATGAAATTTGCCGCCTTTCCCATGGAAATGACGGTCCGCCCCTCGCAGATGCGAGCCGCCGCCGCGGAGGCCTCAATGATGGTGCCGGCCGCCTTCATGGCATCGAAGGGCTACAGTGGACTGAATGTGCCGACAGTCATCATCGCAGGCGATTGCGATCGGCTGATCGACATCGACAAGCAATCCGCCAGGCTGCACGATGAGATCAAGCAGAGCTCCCTGCATCGGATTGCCGGGGCGGGACACATGATCCAGCAATCGGCAACTTCGGACGTGATGGCGGCAATCGATGAGGCCGCGGCCCGGACCCTGCACTGACGACGGAAGTCGCCGTCGCGAGGCGGCCGTGAATGGGACGGACGGTGAGGGGAGCGGTGTCGGCGGTCGCCACCGCGCCAGACGGTCTCGCGCCTTAAGGAGCCGCCTTGGCCTGCGAACCTTCCCTCCCTCACCAATACTGCTGCAAGGGGCTCTACTGGGCTCCCTGAGGGGGCACAGCGCAATCGGCTTCCGAAGCGGGACGAAAACGCAGCAGTTAGACCCGAATGATGGCAGAGAGCGTCGGCTACGGCACCGGGCCGGGAGATGTCGCTGCCTATTGAGTGCTTGGAGGAGGCTCTCGTCGACGGAAAGAGATTCAGCACCGTCGACACGGCTTGGGAGGGCACAAGCATTTTGATCGATTTCGAGGACGACACCCGACTGGCGCAGCAAGGACGTCCAAAAAGACGTTCTACTCGCCGAAACTCGCCATCGAATGCGAAACCTTACGGATCGTGCGCTCCCTTGCAAGTCATATCGAGGTTGAAGGGCAGTCTGCCGAGCAATTCCGCGATTCCCCGGACGCTTAAATGCAGTGGCCGTGCCGAGAACCTGGTTATTGAAGAATGGGTTGGGGGCCCGCCGCGGCTCGTCAATCCTCTCACGACGCAGATGAAAGGCTTCGACGACGAGGAGGCCCTGCCGCAGGGAGGAGAGGTGCAGATATCCCTTTCCCTTTATGCCTGAATACCTGACGCGACCCGACCGGAATTCTTCGACTGGTTCCTGCAACGTATATGCTTCGAAGCTCCGACCATGGCGCTCGATCCCCATGCGAAGACAGTTGATGAGCTGGCGCGCTTGCGGAGTCTGCACGCCGAAAAGCATGGACCCGCTCGCGTTCCTGCTGCTGCGGGAAATCATCAAGGAGATCGAGGCCGATCTTGACCGGATCGGCAACAGCGGCAACGCCGACGAGGGCGCCTAAGCTGGCAGTCAGCCCGCCCCGAGCAGTGCTCGGATGGCTCCCTGCAGCTCCTTCAATTGGAAAGGTTTGCGCAGCATCGGCCGATCGCCCAGCGCGCGAGGTAGGCCGGCCTCCGAATAGCCGCTCGCGAAAAGGAATGGGATGCCTCGTTCCGCTATCACTTCGGCCGCGGGGACGCTGACCGATCCGGCAAGGTTGATGTCGAGGATCGCAATATCGAAGGCTGCGTCCCGCGCGAGCGAAAGCGCCTCAGCCAAGCTTCCGGCTTCCGCGGTCACGCGATGACCGAGCTCCTCGAGCATGTCGGCAAGCATCATCCTGATCAGCGCCTCATCCTCGACAAGGAGGAACGATTTGCCGGTTGCTTCAGTGGCTTTCAAGAGAGAGTTTTCCTCGTTCAGTATCATCTAGGTGCCGTACGCGCGGACTGGGCGAGCATCGAGCACGGACCTCAGGCGCAGCGACAACTCCGGCGGCGAAAAGGGCTTCTGGATGAGGACGACATCGGGATGAAGGCGACCGTCCCGAACGATGGCATCTCTTCCGTACCCCGTCATGAAGAGAACCTGTAGCGTAGGACGTTCGGCAAGAGCGCGATCAACCAGTTGTCTGCCGTTCCTTCCGGGCATCACGACATCGTCAGCAGGAGATCGATCTGTTGTTTCGGATCGGCGATGATTTTCAGGGCTGCCTCTGCGTTGTCGGCCGTCAGCACCGAGTAACTCATATCGCCTAGCATCTCCAACAAGTGCTCGCGGACCCCTCGATCGTCCTCGACGACCAGTATCTTCTCCCCACGCCCTTCCAAGACGCTGCGATTGGGCTCGTCCAGCAAAACAGGTTTGGTTCCTTTCGATCGGGGCAGATATAGGTTGACCGTTGTGCCCCTCGCGGGCTCGCTTCGGATAGTCACGTGCCCTGACGATTGCCGAGCAAAGCCGTAGACCTGACTGAGTCCTAGGCCTGTCCCTGCGCCTGGAGCCTTGGTTGTGAAGAACGGCTCGAAAA
>NZ_JBARGP010000693.1:0-3437 GCF_049798375.1 Bradyrhizobium sp. | reverse complement strand
TCGCGGCCGGCATCGGCATTGCACCCTCGGCTGTCATCTTCATCCTGATGATGGACCAGGCGGTGTTCACCATCACCGACACCGCGATGGGCATGGCCGCCGACCGCATCGGACGTTTTGTCGGGCGGCTCGGGCCGTGGATCGGCGTGCTGACGGCGATCTCGTGTGCCGCCTTCGTGGCGCTGCCTTTTGTCACCGGTCCAAACGCCAAAATCATCTTCATCGGTTTGATCCTGGTCTGGTCCATCACCTCGTCCGCGTTGCGGGCGCCGCCGCTGATCCTGCTCGGCCAGCATGCAGCGAAGCCGCGTGTGCCGTTCCTCGCAGCCGTGGTGATGCTCGGCTACGGCATCGCCGGCGGGGTCTCGCCCTATCTCGGCGTGCTCCTGCGCAACACTGATGCGCGGATGCCGTTCATCATCTCCACGATCGTGCTACTGATGACGGCGCTTGGACTATCGCAGGTCGGGCCGGGGCTGGGTCAGGCGGAGCGGCTCCAAGCCAAGCCTGCGCCGCTGCGCGGCGTGTCGATGCTGTTCATCATTGCCATGGTCATTCTGGCGCTCGGCTATCAGCTGCATTTCAGCGTCAACAGCGAGTTCTTCTATTTGAGGATCGCCAAGTCGGCCGATCTGCAATGGCTGATGCCGGTGTTCTGGATCGGCTTCAACGTCGCAATGTTTCCGGCCAGCGTGATCGTCAAGCATCGCGGCGCTCTGATCGTGATGGGGGCCGCAGGTCTGCTCGGCGCGGTCGCTGTCGCGATTGCTGAGGTCACTGGTGGATTGAACGTGATGATCGTCGCGCAGTTCGTCGCAGGCGCGGCCTGGGGCTGCATGATGATGGGCGCGATCTCGGCCGCGCTGTGGATCGGCGCGACCGGTGCCGAGGGCAAGGTGACCGGGCTGGTATTTTCGGCGCTGGCGCTGGCTACCTGTGCACGGATGTCGGCGGTCGCCGGCGGCCTGCAGAAGCTGCCGGACTACGCGCCGCTGGTGCATTGGGCGCCGGTCGCCTGCTGGCTGGTCGCCGGCACCGGGCTGCTGGTGATCGCCGCGGCGCGCATGCGGGGCAAGCAGGCGGCGGTCTAACCTCCAGCGTCACTCCGGGGCGAGGCTGAAGGCCTCGAACCCCGGAATGACGTCACTGGGGGCTTCGCCGGATGGATGAACGTCCATGGCGTGACTTCCGAATCCCGTGGCACCTCGATGTCGATCAAATACGGCCCGCCGGCGGCGAGTGCCTGTTCCAGCGCCGCGCGGAATTGATCCGGCGCGGTGACTTTGCTGGCGCCGATGCCGAAGGACTCCGCGAGCTTGACGAAGTCAGGGTTGACGAGGTCGGACGCCACCACGCGGCCGTCGAAACGTTGGCGCTGGTCGCGGCGGACATTGCCATAGGCGTTGTTGTTGAAGACAAGCGTCACCACGCCGATGTTGAACTGCACGGCGGTGGCAAGCTCTTGCACGCCGAACATGAAGCCGCCGTCGCCGGTGATGGCGACCACGGGCTTGTCCGGATTGGCGACCTTGGCCCCGAGCGCGGTCGGGAAGCCCGAACCAAGCGTGCCCTGATAGCCTGACGTGATGAAGGTGCGGGGCTGGTAGACCGGAAAGCCGTACCAGGAGGCGAAGCCGACTTGCGATAGCTCGTCGGTGACGATGGCGTCGTGCGGCAACACCTCGCGCAGCACGTTCAGATAGGCCATCTGCGGCTGCACCTGCTGGATCTCTTTCAGAGACGCCGCTGAAGCGTCACGGATCGCTGTACGCCGGCCGTTAGTCTTGCTGCGGCCCGCCTTGCTGACAGCCGCGAGCAGTTCCGCGGTGCCAGCCTTGGCGTCGGCGACCACGGAGACATCGGTGGCGACCCGCCGCATCTCCACCGGATCGATGTCGATACGGATCGACTTCAGCCCATCGGGACGGAACGGCCAGCGGAAACTGGTCGAGAGCTCCATGCGGGTGCCGATACCAATCATCAGATCGGTCTGCGGCCACAGCTTGTAAGCCGCCGCCATGGTGACGCCGAGCTCATGCGCATTGGAGACGATGCCGCGCCCGGAGCGGAAGGCGACGACCGGCGCATCGATCATCTCTGCCAGCTCCTGGATTTCCTCGCGCGCGTGAATGGCGCCCGAGCCGACGAAGATCATCGGCGCCTTCGCAGCCTTGATCAGCGCGGCAGCCTTCGCGATGCGGTCGCTGTCCGGCCGCGGTGCCGGGAAGGGCGCGAGCGGCTTGACGGCTTCCGCGTCGGTGCGTTGGGTAAACACGTCCCAGGGCATCTCGATTGCGGCAGGACCGCGCCGGCCCGACAGCATCTCCTGGAAGGCGCGCGCAACCAAGGTCGGCGCAACGTCGGGATATTCGGCCCGGTCGGCCCAGTTGACGAAGGTGCGCAGGGTCGCAAGCTGATCCGGCATCTCGTGCAGATGGCCGCGGCCCTTGCCGAGGAATTCCGTCGGCACCTGGCCAGTCAGGCACAGCACCGGCTCGTTGCCACCGAACGCGGTGAGCAGCGCGGCGCCGGCATTGAGCACGCCGGGGCCAGGCACCACGCTGAACACGCCGGGCTTGCCGGACGAACGCGCATAGCCATAGGCCATGTAGCCGCAAGCCTGCTCGTGGCGCGCGCCGATCACCTTGAGCTGCGCCTGATGGAAGGCGTCGAACAGGCCGTAGATCTGCGCGCCCGGCAAGCCGAACACGGTGTCGACGCCGTGCGCGACAAGGCCACTGACGATTGCTTCGCCGCCGGTCATGCTGGTCATGGCAATTCCAAATCTTAAGTTACAGGGTTTCGTCGACCACGCCGTTGCGCAACAGGCCGACGCCTTCGGCCTCGACCTCGATCACATCGCCGGGCTTCAGGTAGCGCGGCGGATCGAACCGTGCACCGGCGCCGGTCGGCGTGCCCGTCACGATCACGTCGCCAGGCATCAGTGTGGTGAAGGTCGAAATGTAGTTGATGAGATAACGGAAGCCGAACATCAGCCGCGAGGTGCGGTCGTCCTGTCGCAGCTCGCCATTGACCTTGGTGGTCAGCCTGACATCGGCGATCTGCGCCTCATCCGTGTAGGGCACGATCCAGGGACCGAGGCTGCCGGTGGAATCGAAATTCTTGCCCTGCGTGACGTTGAACTTGGCATGCCGCACCCAGTCGCGGATTGTGCCCTCGTTGCAGAGCGTTAGCGCTGCAATGTGATCGAGCGCGGATGCTTCCGGGATGTGCCGCCCCGCCTTGCCGATCACGAGCACGAGCTCGCCTTCATAGTCGAGCTGCTGCGAGACGCGCGGCCGCACCAGCGGCGTGCCATGGCCGACGAAGGAGCGCGGCGTGCGCATGAACATCGACGGATATTTCGGCGCGTCCTGCCCGTCCTTGTACTCGGCATTGCGATCTGGATAGTTGACGCCGATGCAGATGATCTTTTC
>NZ_JBARGP010000692.1:0-2316 GCF_049798375.1 Bradyrhizobium sp. | reverse complement strand
GAGCGCGAGCGGCGGCCCGAGAGATTAGGCTGCGCGCGACGCCAATAAGGGTTGTCGAGACACATCGCCGGAAGTCCAGCCGTTGCCGCACGGCATTCGTCCCATGATCGATAGGCACACTGGATTTGCCTGCTGCCACCCCAGCTCCACTTCTCAAGGCAGACAGGGCCGCCGGCGGGATCGAAGGATTGAGCTGTCGCCGGAGCAATCAAAAGGATCGCCGCAGCACTCAGGATGAGCCAACGGAGCATTCGCATCGCCACCTCCTTCAAATCGTCAACCGAGCTTTCAGGTTCGACCTCTGCTCGACTGTGGATATAGGTCGTCCGGCCCGGTGTGCCATCATAAGTTCAAGGCACGGGCTGACTGAGGTGGCGACATCTTTCAGGCGCAACTGTCCCGCGAGACGTGCGTGCAAGCGAATGATCGGCTTCTGACCCTTGCCGCCGCTGAGCGGTACCCATCCGGTCCCGAACATCCTCGCTGTAGCTGGAAGCCCCTGGGAACCTCCCACGTGCCCAAGCGTCGACCTTACACTTATCGATTGCAGAGACAGCGCGAACAAGAAAGGCGGATCACGCTTCGCGGATCCGCGCTACGGCAAGTGGGCAGATCACGACAACGCCCCGAGCACGCCGCGCGTGGCCTGGTCGATCTCCTCGACATAGCGCCGGCGTGCAAAGGATTCGGTGAGGAAGCCGACCACCTTGCGGCTGTTCTCGGACTCCAGCACGGCGAGCACCTCGGCGCCGGAATCGTCGAAGATTTTCATCGCGGTCTTGACGTTCATCTCGGGCAATAGCGCGACGTCGATATATTTGGCGAGCTCGACCACCTGGATCTCGTCGGCGATCGAGTCGAGCTCGCCGGAGTACAGGTCCGGCAACGACACCAGCCCGCAATAATCGTCGCTGTTGTTGACCACCACCACCGCCTGGCGCGAGCCGAGCAGGAATTCGTGGCGGCAGGCCGCGATCGTGGTCGTGGTCGGGCACTTGGCGACGTCGGAGCGCATCATCCGCTCGACGGTTAGATTGCGCAGCCAGCCGACGTCGTTGGCGCTGCGGATGGTCTCGCCGCGCAGATGCAGCCGCCAGGTCGAGAACGAATGCCCGAACATGAAGCGGACGCAGATCGAGGTCACGATGCAGCCGGCCAGCACGACGGCGGTGACGTCGACATTGCGCGTCATCTCCAGCACCAGGAACGACATCGTCAGCGGACCGCCGACGATGGCGACGCCGAGGGTGGCCATGCCGGTCAGCATCGCCACCAACGGATCGACCGCGAAGGACGCGGGCACGATCATCGCAAGCAGCACGGCGAACAGCTTGCCGAGCAGGCTGCCGACGAACAGCGAGGCGAAAAACAGACCGCCGCGGAAGCCGGAGGCCAGCGAGATCAGGCAGGCGGAGAGCTTCAGCACGATCACCAGCGCGATCGTGGTCGCGAGCATCTCGCGATGCAGATCGAGCACCATCGCGCCGTGACCGGCCGCCAGCACCTGCGGCGTCACGATCGCCATCGCGCCGACGCAGACGCCGCCGACCGCCGGGCGAAGCCAGACCGGGAACCATTTGCGGACGAACAGGCGCTCGACATAGGACGAGCTGCGCATCACCACGATCCCGATCCCGCTCACCAGCAGGGCCAGCACGATCAGCGACAGATATTGCTCGAGCCCGACCGCGCCGACGCGCGGAACCTCGAGTGAATAAGGCGCGCCGCCGAGCCATTGCGCGGTCAGTGCGCCGGCGAGCGAGGCCGCCAGGATCGGCGCGGCGCTGCCGACCGAATAGACGCCGACGATCAGTTCGCAGGCATAGAAGGCGCCGGTGATCGGCGCGCCGAACGCCGCGGCGATCGCGGCGGCCGCGCCACAGCCGACGATGAGGCGGAGGTCGTTGCGGCGCAAGGTCAGATATTGGCCGAGCAGCGAGGCGGCGCCGGCGCCGATCTGGGTGTAGCCGGCCTCGAGGCCGACGGAGGCGCCCGATCCGTTCGACACCAGCGTCTGCCAGCTCACGATGATGCTGTCGCGGAGCGACAGGCGGCCGCCGCGCAGCGCATTGGCTTCGACCGGGTCGACGGCAGCGGCGATCTTCCAGCGGCGCCGCAGCCACTCCATGATCCCGAGCGACAGGCCGCCCAAGGCCGGTGCGATCAGTGCGATGATCGGATTGACCCAGTCGTTAGCGCTGAGCCTGACATCGATCCGGATGCCGTAAATCAGGACATGCGCGATCTGCGCGATCTCGCTCATCAGGGTCACGATCGCCCCGGCGATGATGCCGATCACGAGCGACAGCGGGATCA
>NZ_JBARGP010000691.1:0-2198 GCF_049798375.1 Bradyrhizobium sp. | reverse complement strand
GGCCAATACACCGCACCGGTGCTGGTCGAGCTCGCCGCTTCGCATGACGTCGAGATGCCGGTGTCGCAGGCGGTCGCGGCCATCCTCTCAGGCGCGGTCACGATCGACGCCGCGATCGAAGGCCTGCTGACGCGGCCGTTCAAGGCCGAGGAATAGCTGCTCCTGCTAACCTCTCCCCTAACGGACCGCGAGAGGGAGCACATCGCTGTCCCTGCGGTATCGCGCTGTGCTCGACACATAATTTAAGGAATAGCGTGGTCGTCCCACTCCACCGTCATGGCCGGGCTTGACCCGGCCATCCGCGTCTTGCCTATGCTAGGCTGACAGAACATGGCCGCCCAGTGCTTTCGTCCGGCCATGGCGCGTGGAGAAAGTGTCGTCATGAACCACTGGCTGGTGAAATCCGAACCCTCGGTGTGGTCCTGGGATCAGCAGGTGGCGAAGGGCGCCAAGGGCGAGGCCTGGACCGGCGTGCGCAATTTCACCGCACGGATCCACCTCAATGCGATGAAGAAGGGCGACCTCGCCTTCTACTACCATTCCAACGAAGGCAAGGAGATCGTCGGCATCGCCGAAGTGATCAAGGAGGCCTATCCCGATCCGACCGACAAGACCGAAAAATTCGTCTGCGTCGACATCAAGGCGGTGAAGCCCTTAAAGACGCCGGTAACGATGGCCGCGATCAAGGCCGAGCCGAAGCTCGCCGACATGGCTCTGGTGAAATTCTCCCGGCTCTCGGTGCAGCCGGTGACATCTGAGGAATGGAAGCTGGTCTGCAAGATGGGCGGCCTGTAGCGCCGCTGCCCTCGACCCTAGCGCTACGCGTGCTGTAAATGAGCGCTGCAATATGCGCGCCCGCTCTCGCCTCCGTCATTCCGGGGCGCGCCAAAAGGCGGGAGTTCGGAATCCATAACCGCAGGCGGATACAGTGAAAGCGCTGCCGCTCCAGCCATCGCAAAACAAAGTCCTGTGGCTATGGATTCCGGGCTCACGCGCTGCGCGGGTGCCCCGGAATGACCAGCGGTGAGAGCTGCGCCGAATGCGCCGTTGCCGATACGAACGCACCGACAGGCCCGACCGATGCGACGAGGTCGTTCTTTCGACATCAACCTCAGGATGCTACGTTCACCTGCAGCGGGGAGCACCTGCTTCCTGCTTCCAGCGAACAGGAGGACGACATGTCTGACAGCGTCTACAAGGTCATCGAGCTGATCGGCACCAGCAGCGAATCCTGGGAAAAAGCGGCCACCAACGCCGTCGAGCAGGCGGCGAAAACCCTCCGCGACCTGCGCGTCGCCGAGGTCGTCCAGCTCGACATGCAGCTCGACGCCAAGGGCAAAGTCGAGGCGTATCGGGCCAAAGTCAACGTCTCTTTCAAGTTCGAAGGCGCATGAGCTGAGCGACGTCGTGCTTGCGGCAAATCCGGGATGGCAGCGGATATTGGCAGTTCTCCAGCAACAGACTCCACTGTCGTCCCGGCCTTGAGCCTGGAACCATCGCGACCGGCAGATATGATGAAATCATAGCTCGGCCCTTCGGGCGGTCCCGGAATGACGACAGAGAGAGTGGCGCGCGCATGTCCGCCATGCGCAAACCCGTCGGGTTACTTTGTCGCAACTGCGCGCGCTTGCGTCGTCGGGCAAATCAGAACGATGATTTCGCCGTCTCGCCTCCACTGCGGAGGGGCGTATCGCGATCGTCACGAGACGTGGGAAGCGGGATGCGATGGACGCGACGTGACGTCGGATGTGGTCTCACATGCGGACGAACGACATGGCGCGGACGGCGAAGTCGTATGGTCCTGGCATCCCGACGCTGATGCCAAGCCACGCCGATGATCGGCGGGGCGACGGTGGCCAAAAAGCCCGGCGCACCGAGGAGATCACGTATAAGCCGTAACACCATTGCGCAGGGAAGGCCGGTTATTGGCCAAGCCTGTGTTCTGCCGCGTGCTTTTTTGCTGCACGCGGACCATGGGTATCAGCGGATACCCGGCCTTCCCTGCGCCCTCTGTTTGATGAGGGTAATGAGATCAGGCTAGCTCGGGCATGTCATGTCGCGAGAACGCGAAGTCATGTTCGCAATGCGCGTGCGACATCTTCAGATGTGATGCCCCAGGCGGGGCATCCAGTACGCCGCGGCCCTCGGTCGATTACTGCTGTCTCCGGAATACTGGATCGTCCGCCTTCGCGGACGAT
>NZ_JBARGP010000690.1:0-3783 GCF_049798375.1 Bradyrhizobium sp. | reverse complement strand
CTTGTCGCCGATCGCGACGTCGAACAGCACGTTGCCCTTGTGGTCGGGCCAGACCTGCGGCGCATCCGGCTTGACCGCATTGGCGACGCCGGTCACCGCCGGCAGCGTGGTCCATTCGACCTTGATCGCCTCCAGCGCATCGCGGGCGTGGTCGAGCGTATCCGCCACCACGAAGGCCACGGCATCGCCGACATGCCGCACCTCGTCCCTGGCCAGGATCGGATATGGCGGCGCCGTGAACGGATCCGTCTCCAGATTGAACAGGCACGGCAGGCCGCCGAGATCGGCGACGTCTTCGGCCGTGAGAATCAGCGACACACCGGGCAGCAGGCGCGCTTCAGTTGCGTCGATGGTGAACCTGGCATGCGCATGCGGCGAGCGCAGCACCAGGGCGTGGAGCGAGGCCGATGGCGCGAGATCGTCGGTGTAGCGGCCCTTGCCGCGGATCAGCGCATCATCCTCTTTCCGGAGCACGCTTTGACCGACGCCGAACTTGATTGGAGCTGCCATCTCGTTTCACTTCCCGCTTGTTGCCCGATTGGGTGCATATTGCAGCGAAATGCAGAAGCAGGCAAAGGGTTTAGCGCCGCACCAGCGACCTGAGCCACCGCGGCCCGAACAGGCCGAGAATGGCAGCCGCATAGACGATCGCGCCGACCACGATCAGCACCGCCAGCACCGCCTCGTCGCGGAGGCCGCCGAGACCGGCAAATTGCGTCAGGGCGAAACGCGCGGTGAGCCAGAGCACGGTCGCCAGCGCCAGCCCGGTGATCGCATATTTGAGCAGCGACGCCCTGAACGCACTGTTGAACTCGATATAGCCCTTGGCGGCGGCGAAACCCAGCACCAGCAGCAGGTTGATCCAGGCACCGACGGCGGTGGCCAGCGCCAAGCCGACCTGCGCCAGCGAGCCCATCAGCAGCAACTTCAGGACGACATTGACGGCAAGCCCGGTCAGGGACGCCTTGACCGGCGTCGCGGTATCCTTGCGGGCATAGAAGGTCGAGACCGCGCTGCGGATCAGCACGAACGGAATCAGGCCGACGGCGTAGGCCGCAAGCGTCGCCCCGGCCGCCGCCGCATCACCGCGGGTGAAGGCGCCGCGGGCGAACATCGCCCGGGTGATCACGTCGGGCACCGCGACGAAGGCCGCGACGAACGGCACCGAGAACAGCAGCGTGAAATCGAAGGCGCGGCGCTGCTGCTCCATGGCGCCGGCGTGGTCGTTCGCGGTCAGCCGGCGCGACATCTCCGGCAGCAGCACCGTGCCGACCGCGATGCCGATGACGCCAATCGGCAGTTGGTTGAGCCGGTCGGCGTAATATAGCGCCGAGATCGCGCCGGCGGGGAGGAAGGTCGCGATAATGGTGTCGGCGAACATCGCGACCTGCGTCCCCATCGAGCCCAGGGTCGCTGGCCCCAGCGCGCCGAAGAAGGCGCGGATATCCTCATCTAGCCTGAGCGGCGCAAAACGCGGCAGACCGCCATGGCGGGCGAGATCGCCGGCGAGCAGGAAATATTGCAGGAAGCCGGAGATCAGCACGCCCCAGGCGGCGGCATGGCCTGGGGTCGGGAAGAACACCGCGAACGCCAGGGTCGCCATCATCGCGATGTTGAGGAAAATCGAGGCGGCCGCGGCGCTGGCAAAGCGCTGCATCACGTTGAGCATGCCGCCATAGAGCGTCACCAGCGTGATCAGCAGCAGATAGGGGAAGGTGATGCGGGTGAGATCGATGGCCAGTCCCCGCTGCGCCGGCTCGTCGGTGAACCCCGGCGCCAGCACGCTCATCACCTGCGGCATGAACAGCCAGGCCAGGATCAGCAGCAGCACCTGCGAGGCCAGCAGTAAGGTGAAGACGCGGTCGGCGAACAGGCTTGCCGACGCCTGCCCCTTCTCGCCATGGACATGGGCATAAGCCGGCACGAAGGCGGCGTTGAACGCGCCCTCGGCGAAGATGGCGCGGAAATGATTGGGCAGGCGGAAGGCGATGAAGAAGGCGTCGGCCACCGGGCCGGCGCCCAGGATCGCCGCCAGCATGATGTCGCGGGCAAAGCCGGTGAGCCGAGACAGCAGCGTATAGCCGCCGACAGTGAAGATGCGTCCGAGCATGGGAGGCTTCTAGAGCATGGACGGTAAATGTTGAAGCGGAGAACGTTTGCCTTGCTCTTGTGAATGGAGCGCTGCGCCTCGGCGAGCCTAGTCCTAGCCCTCCACTCGCTGTAAGAACATGACAAGAACGGCCCCAACGTGTGCACTATGCGCATCGGCGATTTCCGGATTGTCTTCTCAGAAGCCGAGGACACGATGACTATTCACGGCATCGGACCACGTGGCGGCATCTACGATTGAAAGGCGACCCCATGAACAAGGTGCGGAGAATTACATCGCCGAACGGCGAGGAAATGGTCCTGCTGTCGGTCGCCGAATATGAGCGCCTCATCGAGGCCGCAGAAGATTTGCGAGACAGCGAGATTGCGGAGCACTCTCGCCGCGAGATCGACGCCGGCACGGAGGAACCGCTGACTCACGCCGAGGTGAAAGAGATGTTAGCTGCCAAGACGCCGCTCGCCTTCTGGCGTAAAAAGCGCAGCATGACACAAGCCGCACTCGCCACGGCCACAGGCGTCGCGCAAGGTTTCCTGTCCGAGATCGAGAGCGGCCAAAAGCCGGGCACCGCCGCAACCTTGAAAAAGATCGCCGACGCGCTGCGGATCACGGTCGATGACCTGATCTGAAACGGCTCCCGTCTCCCGGGGGGCTGAGGTCGGCAACGTCTTTCAGAGATACGATGAGCCATTCAACGATAGAAGATATGAATTGATGCGCGCTTCTGTAGTGTTCATGGCGCTTTCTGCCATCGGATGCGCTGTTTCGGCGTGGAGCTACCTTGTGATATCGACGCCAGCACACTTCGCCAAAGTAGCCAGCATCTTGGCAAATCCAAATGGGGACATCATCTGGGTCGAGACTTGGCAGAGCAACAGACACATCAGCTTGATCTGCGGTTGCATTTCGTTGGCGATACTTATTTGGTCGTACTGCTTGCTCT
Organism: Bradyrhizobium sp.; assembly: GCF_049798375.1. GTDB lineage: Bacteria > Pseudomonadota > Alphaproteobacteria > Rhizobiales > Xanthobacteraceae > Bradyrhizobium. The sequence goes on along the minus strand of NZ_JBARGP010000690.1, from coordinate 733 downwards.
GGCGGGCACAGCGGAAAGAGCAGATGTGAGCTCAACAGGATTCGTGTGCCAGTTCGTGGCACGCCAGGCGGATTGGTCCTAATGAGTCGCAATCGCCGACTTCCGGGACGCCCGCGCCAAGTTACCGGCGCATGAATGCGATCTGCCTACGCGCCACGACGATCGTAGCCCAACTCACCTGCGCTAAAAAACTCATTTCCCGTGCCGATTCAAGCGCATCCCGCTATCCAGCCCGTTCCGGAAGAATATTCCTCTTTCTTTTTATCAGAAATTGTGATTGATTGTCGCCGTCCCGTCTCGATAAGAGGGGCGCTTCGCGGTCGTCACGAACGTTGAGGCGGGATGCGGTGGGCGTGTCGATGTTGCAGCGTGGCTTGTCCGCGCCGACGAACAGCATTGATGCGCACGGTCAAGTCGCGTGGTCCTGATACCCCGACGCTGGTATCCGCGCTGATGCGAAAGCATCATGCGCACACGGTGGCCAGAAAGCCCGGCGCACCGGGGAGAACGCGAAGCAGCCGTTAAAGCCATCGCGCGGGGAATGCCGGGATGTCTCGGCTGAACCTGTGGTACCTGCCGCCTGCATTTTTTTCGCAGGCGGGCCATGGGGGCGGCCAGCTCCCGGCATTCCCCGTGCCCTCTGCTTGAAGAGGGCAGGTCCAACGGCAAACCTCGGACGCGAAAAGGGCGCCGCGAGAAGGAGAACTCATGTCTCACCACCGTTATTGCAGGG
>NZ_JBARGP010000689.1:0-2484 GCF_049798375.1 Bradyrhizobium sp. | reverse complement strand
TCTCGACCCCCATCGGCATGATGCAGTTTATCGGCGAGATGCGCAGGCTGTCCGGCGGCAAGCCGGCCGGCTTCAAGCTCTGCATCGGCCATCCCTGGGAGTTCCTGGCGATCTGCAAGGCGATGCTCGAAACCGGCATCTATCCGGATTTCATCGTGGTCGACGGCAATGAGGGCGGCACCGGGGCAGCACCGGTGGAGTTCATGGACCATCTGGGCATGCCGATGCGCGAGGGCGTCAATTTCGTCCACAACGCGCTGCTCGGCATCAATGTCCGCGATCGCATCAAGATCGGCGCATCCGGCAAGATCGCGACCGCCTTCGACATGGCGCGCGCAATGTCGATCGGCGCCGACTGGTGCAATTCGGCGCGCGGCTTCATGTTTGCGCTCGGCTGCATTCAGTCGCTGAGCTGTCACACCGATCGCTGCCCGACCGGCGTTACCACCCAGGACCCGACCCGCAGCCGCGCGCTGGTGGTGCCGCACAAGCTGGAGCGGGTCTACAACTATCACCATGCGACGTTGCATGCCCTGACCGAGCTGATTGCGGCTGCCGGCCTCGAACATCCGCAGGACCTGCGGCCGATCCATTTCTCGCAGCGAACCTCGACCACGGAGGTGGCAACCTTCGCAAAACTCTATCCGACGCTACGGCCGGGCGAACTGCTCGAAGGCACCCACGACATCCGCTACCGCGACGCCTGGGCGATGGCGCGACCGGACACGTTCGCGCCGGCGCTGTGAGTTATCTGAGGGAAGCGAGCGCCTCACATTCGGTGTCGTCCCGGGCAAGCGAAGCGCAGACCCCGGACCCATAACCCCAGGCAGTTATTAGTAAGTAAGGTGTCAGCCAGACTGCCTCACAGCACGGCCGCGGCGTATGGATCCCGGCTTGCGCTTCGCTTGGCCGGGACGACGGTTGAGTGTGTGGCGAGGTCCGGTGCGCACAGCAGAGGTCAGTGCGGGTTCTCCAGGCTGAACGTCTCTGACTGCTCGTCATAGGCGAACAGCTCGGCATAGCGGCCCCAGGAGACGATCGTCTCCAGGGTCTCGTCGGCATATTGCTCGGACATGTAGTCCTCGAGCTCGATGCGGAAGCGGGCGGCCGGCGCGGTGTGCGAGGGGCGGTCGTCGAGCACGCGGCGGATCAGGCCGATCAGCGGCACGGTCTCGGTGAGGTGCTGCGCGAATAGTTTCTTGCGCTCGTCGGTTTCCAGATGTGCGAAGCGCTTGCCGGCCTCGGTCAAGTTGAGGTCGCCCTCGCTGAGCTGGGCGAAGCGCAACAGCTGCAGCGCCTCGGCCAGCGGGAAGATCTCGTCGACCTCGAGCTGCAGATGGCCGGCCAGCACCGGCAAGTCGGCATGGCCGTTATACGGTTCACCGGCCAGGGTCTCGATCAGGCCCGAGATCGAGTTCGATCCGACGTGGCTCAGCACCATGCCAACGCCGGTGCTGGCGGCACTGTCCGGGCTCATCGCCTTCGGTTCGGCGCGCTGCGTCATGCGCGCGTAGAGCGTATCGACCAACTGGCGGAACGCCGGATCGAGCCGATTGCGCGGATGGGCGAGATCGACCTTGAACTCGGCGGCGACGCGGCCGGGGTTCGAGGAGAACACCAGGACGCGGTCGCACATCAGAACCGCTTCCTCGATGTTGTGGGTCACCATCAGCACCGATTTGATCGGCAGCCTGCCGTCGATCCAGAGATCGACGAGGTCGGTGCGCAGGGTCTCGGCGGTCAATACGTCGAGCGCGGAGAACGGCTCGTCCATCAGCAGCAGGTCCGGATGCACCACCAGCGCGCGGGCGAAGCCGACGCGCTGGCGCATGCCGCCGGACAGCTCCTTCGGAAACGCGGATTCGAAGCCGTCGAGGCCGATCAGATCGATCGCGGCCAGCGCCCGCTTGCGGCGCTCGGCGCTGTCGATGCCGAGTGCCTCCAGCCCCAGTTCGACGTTCTGCAAGACGGTGAGCCAGGGAAACAGCGCGAACGACTGGAACACCATGGCGACGCCGTTGGGCGGCCCGGAGATGGTCTCGCCGCGGCATTTGGCTTCGCCCGACGATGGCGACACCAGCCCGGCGATGATGCGCAGAAGCGTCGACTTGCCGGAGCCGGAGCGGCCGAGCAGGCCGACGATCTCGCCGGCGCGGATCGACAGATCCACCTTCTCCAGCACGACGAGATGCTCGCCGCTGGCTTTGGGAAACGTCCGGCTGACGCTCTTGATGTCGATCAGGGGTGCCTGCTGGACCTGGTCGCGCATAACAATCTCCCGATCAGCCCAGCCGCAGCCGGCGTTCGCCGAAGGCATAGAGCGGCCGCCATAGCAGCCGATTGAACAGGGTCACCAAGATGCACATCACGGCGATGCCGAGCACGACGCGCGGAAAATCACCAGCTTCGGTCGCCGAGGCAATATAGGCGCCGAGACCGGCGGCGGTGAGATGCGTATTTCCCCAACTCGCGACTTCGGCAACG
>NZ_JBARGP010000688.1:0-2319 GCF_049798375.1 Bradyrhizobium sp. | reverse complement strand
TATCTGATGGCCGATCTCGGCTCCGGCGACGTACTGCTGATGCATCTGGGCATGTCCGGCTCGTTCCGCGTGATCAAGACCGACCGCGAGACGACGCCCGGCCAATTCCATCATGCGCGGGGCAAGGACGCAGCGCACGATCACGTGGTGTTTCACATGTCCTCGGGCAACGACATCGTGTTCAACGATCCGCGCCGCTTCGGCTACATGAAGATCATCGCGCGCAATGCGCTCGATCAAGAGCCGCTGCTGAAGGATCTCGGGCCGGAGCCGCTCGGCAACGAATTCGATGCCGCGATGCTGGCGCATGCCTGCGCCAACAAGAAGACCAGCCTCAAGGCCGCATTGCTCGATCAGCGCGTCGTTGCTGGCCTCGGCAACATCTATGTCTGCGAGGCGCTGTTCCGTTCGCAGCTGTCGCCGCGCCGGCTGGCGGCGACGCTCGCGACCAAAAAGGGTGAGCCGGCCGATCACGCACGGCGGCTGGTGGATGCAATTCACACCGTGCTGAACGAGGCGATCAAGGCCGGCGGATCATCGCTGCGCGACCATCGCCAGGCCAATGGCGACCTCGGCTATTTCCAGCATTCGTTCCAGGTCTATGGCCGCGAAGGCGAGCCATGCCGCACCGGCGGCTGCGAGGGCATCGTCAAGCGCTTCACCCAGAACGGCCGTTCCACCTTCTGGTGTCCGAAGTGCCAGAAGTGATGGAGCGTTCCGCGCCAATCGATCTCGACAATAGCCCATAGAGATCGCTGCACGTCGTTGCGAGGAGCCGAAGGCGACGAAGCAATCCAGAATTCCTTTTTAGGACTGGATTGCTTCGCTTCGCTCGCAATGACGACAGCGAGATTGCGCTCCGCTCATTACACCGCGATGCAGGGCTTAGAACCCGGTTTCCCAGCTGGCGTTGCTGTCGGCCCAGGTCGGATAGGCGCGCGACACCGAAGCCTCGGCCTGTTCGGCCGGCGGCTGGAGCATGATCGGGAATTCGACGTCCATCAGCTCGCTCGCGCCCTTCAGCTCGTTGGCTTCCTGCATGACGAGGTCGCCGGCGAGCTTGGAGATGGTCCAGCGCCACAGGCTGCGCAGCTCCTGGGCCGACTTGCCTGACGGATCAAATTCGGTGACGCCCTGACCGGCCGCCAGCGCGTCCTGATGGTCGTTGCGCATATTGATGTAAGGCTGCGCCAGCACCTCGGCGATATCGCGCGGCGCGCTCTCGTCCAGCGAGCTGGTTGCTTCGCTGATGCGCTGGCCGCCACGGATCGGCGTTTGGTTGAGCACGAAGGCGAAGGCCTTGCGCCAGGCGCGGATCACGCTCAGGGTCGGCGCGGTCGCCTCGATGTCGGCCACGCTCGGACGCGCGGGCACGAGGCAGAGATCGCAGTGGCGGATCGCGGCGGTGGTGGCGGCGTTGATGCCGCTCGCGGTATCGATGATGGTGACGGTGACGCCGCCGCGCGCCAGCGCCTCGAGGCGCGGTTCGATCATCTTGGCGTCGTAGACGGCTTCGACAATGGGCTCGGCGAGGTTGCGGCGAACCTGCCAGTTCGACAGCGTGCCCTGCCGATCGGTTTCGATCACACGCACATTGTGTCCGGCCTGCTGAGCGGCCACTGCGAGACCAATGGCGAGCGTGCTCTTGCCGCTGCCGCCCTTCTGAGTGGCCAGAACGATCGTGTACATCGGAGGACAGTCCTTCGGATTGTTGACGGAACTACTGGAAACGCCAAAGCTGAGGTGCATCGCTGAAGTCGCAATGCGGAGCTGTTCTCGCTCAGGACGTTCCAGTCCGATCCGAAGGTTCTCAAGGGATCGCGGTGGTCCGAATCAGCACGCCGACAAAACTGACGGAACTATGTCATGTCGGACGAAGATTTGAACATACCGTTCGACTACGGCCGGACTCGTTCTGAGTAGATAGCAAGGTGCGCGTGAATCAAACGACCGATCGTTGCCGATCAGGCGTTCGTCCATGAGAGCCGTGCTGAAATCGCCAGATGTCCCGCAAGTCACGCTGTTTTTCGCAGCAGCGGCGCTCTTAATTTTGGGTAAACCGACTTGCTTAATATTGCGTAAACGATGGCCGGGCGCGCGTTAACGTTTGCGGCGGCATGGCACGCCTCGGCTGGGCCGCAGCGCCGCTACTTTCGCACGCAGATCACGCGCACGGCCGCGGCCTTCGCGTCCGTCGACTTGCCGTCGACGGCGATGCCATTGGCGGTGAGGAATGCGCGCACGGTGTCGGGCGCGACCAGTACAGCCTGCGTGCCCGGGGTCGCGCCGGTGGCACCGGCCATCAGCGTCGGCTTCAAC
>NZ_JBARGP010000687.1:0-2792 GCF_049798375.1 Bradyrhizobium sp. | reverse complement strand
CGGTAGCCGTTGCGCTGCGCCAGACGCTCGGAGCTCTTCTCGCCATAGGCCGCTCCGGTCAGCCCGGCGACCTCCATCTCCATCAACCGCTGGGCTGCAAAGCCGATCATCTCGCGCAGAAGATCGGCGTCTGGGGTCTTCTCCACGAGCGCGCGAAGGTTCATCACCTCGTCGGTCATCGGTGGTTCCTCGAATCAGGTTGGTGTCAGCAACCCGACCCTACCGGGCAATCGCCGGTGACCACCGCAAAGCCGTCCACCCGCTACGGCGCAACTGGGGAGCGCGCGGGCGGACGGCTTCGCTCTGCCGACCTACACCACGCCCGGGGGCACGACCCGCAAGAACCCGGGCGATGCCTGGCAAATGGACCGCAGGCATTGAAGCCAGACCATTCGCGTCAGATCAATCAGGCCGGCGCCAGATAGCCTTTCGTTGTGGCCGCAGCCGGATCTTCGAAAATCGCCATCGCGGTCAACATCCGCCGGAAGCCGAAGCCTTGGTAAAAGGCCTCCTTGTCTGGAACGGAATAGAGGATGATCTTCTTGTGCCCTGAGGAGAGGCGCAGCAGGCGGCCAACCATCTCCTTGCCTAGGCACTGCCCCTGATGGCTCGGCAGGATCGCGATGTCGCAGAGATAGGCGCAATCGCGCCCGTCGGCGAGCACCCGGCCGGTCGCGACCAGACGGCCGGCATCATAGACAAACAGGCGGAACACGCTGTTGCCGAAGACGAGCTCGAGCTCGCGCGGGGGCTTGTCGCCAAGCGGAGCCAGGCGATAGAGCTCTGACAGCTCCTGCCAATCGACGCCGGCGAGGTCGTCCTTCCAAACCAGCATTTTCGTCCCTCACTTGCGCAACGAACCGACGGCTTTGACGATCTCGGCCGTGTCCGGAAAGTGCCCCTTCACCCGCTTGGCGACGGTCGTCTCGCCGACCTTCACTTCGAAAATCCCGCCACTGCCGGGCACGAGCTTTCCCTCCATTGCGAACTGCTCGCGGAGCGCTCTCGCCGCCTCTTTGGCGCGCTTTTCATAGCCGCACGGGCTGCAGTAGGTGATCGTGACGTTTGCCATGGCGGTCTCCTCTCAGTTTGTCCGCGGCTCTGTTCAGGCCGGCCGCCGGCGCTGTGACGCGGCCTCGATGCCTGCAATCCATCCCGCAACCGAGCGACCTATGGCGTCGGGATGATCCTCCTGCAAGAAGTGCCGGCCGGGTCCGAGCGGGACCAGTGCGCAGTGCTGCAGCGAGGCTGCAAAGCTTGCAGTAAAGGCCGGCGAGACCACCGCGCCCGGCTCGCCGAAGAACAACAATTTCGGATAGGTCGAGGCAGCGAGCGCCGCATGCGCGGATTCGAGCATCGCATGAACATCGGCCGGCTCGCCTTGGATCGGCAACTCGCGCGGCAGCGTCAGGATGGGCCGGCGGCTCGCCTCATCCGGGAACGGCGCACGATAGGCCGCCATCTCCTCATCGCTCAACTTGCGCACGATCCCGCCGGGCAGCACGCGCTCTATGAAGGCATTACTTTGCAGGATCATCGCCTCGCCTTCGCCTTTGGTCCTGAACTTGCGGAAGGTCTGTTCGCGCACGCCGTGATCAGGATCGAAATCGCCCCAGCTTGGCATCGGGCGGATGAATTCCATGAAGGCCAATCCGCGCACGAAATCGGGGCGACGCGCCGCGAGATGAAAGGCGAGGGCCGTCCCCCAGTCCTGCGCCACTAGATAGGCGGAGGTGATGCCGAGCTGATCAATCAAGGCATCGAGATAGCGAGCGTGATCCGCAAAACGATAGGCGATGTCGGGCTTGCCGGATTGTCCGAAGCCGATCAGGTCCGGCGCGATGCAATGGGCGACAGGCGCGACCAACGGTAGGATGTTGCGCCAGATGTAGGAGGAGGTCGGATTGCCGTGCAGGAACAGCGCGACGGGGGCGCCTTTGTTGCCTGCCTCGCGGAAGGCCATGGTGGAGGATGACAGAACGCTATGATGCTGGACGGTGACGGGCTCGCTCATGATGGCTCCTTGAACACGGTTTGGAAGACGATTTGCTTGAAACGTTCGAGTGGCGCGGCCGTGCGCTCCACCTTCATGCGCAGCATCGCGCCCTGCCAGGACGCGAGCAGAAATTCGGCAAGCTCTTCGGGCGCGAAGTCGGCGGCGATTTCGCCTGCGGTCTGCGCCTCTGCGATGCAGGCCGCGAACGGCACCCGCCACTCCTGAAAGATCTCCGCAAGCCGCGTGCGCAACAATTCACTCGACGCGGATGCCTCTAAGCTGAGATCGCCAATCAGGCAGCCGCGACCAAATCCCTCGGCCTCCAAGCGCCGTGTGATGATGTCGAGATAGCGCCTCAGCCGCATGCGCGAGCTGAGCGAGGTGTCTTCGAGCGCCTGCGCGACCAGCGTTCGCGTATGCGTGAAGTAGCGGTCGAGCACCTCGGAAGCGAACGCCTCCTTGGAGCGAAAATGGTTGGTGAACGACCCCTGCGGCGCGCCGGCGGCGGAGGTGATGTCGCGGACGCTGGTGCCATGATAGCCGGTGCGGAACATGGCCTTGAGGCCGGCGTCGAGGATGCTGTCGCGGAGAGATGGCTTGGGCATAGCGCACATAATACGTACGTACGTATTATTGTCAACGCGATTTTTCCTTCTCCCGCGCCTGGTGTGTTTCGGCATGGAATAAGGACCCCGTTTTCGGGGTGATCGGCATCCAATCGGGACCCCGGGGCTGAGGGTCCACACTGGCTTCCATGATTATGGAAGCCGAGGTTGGGATGCTGATTGTGGAGACG
>NZ_JBARGP010000686.1:0-43335 GCF_049798375.1 Bradyrhizobium sp. | reverse complement strand
CCGGTGAGCCAGTGGATGGTGATGCCGGCAGCGGCCAGCGCATCGCGGCGCTCGCGCTTGATCGCCTTGCGGTGGCGCGAATTCAACGTGGCCAGGAAATCGTCGAAGCCGGAGAAGCCCTGATTGTGCCAGTGGAACTGCTGGTCGGTCCGCTGCAGGAAGCCGTGCTCTGCGAGCAGCTCCCATTCTTGCTCCTGCGCAAAAGTGACGTGAACCGAGGAGGCCTTGCTGACCCCGCACAGCGCGACCAGTCCCTGCGCCAGGGCAGAGCCGATCTGCGCGCGGTCCACGCCGTCGCGGATCAGGAGCCGCGGCCCGGTCGCCGGCGTGAACGGAACCGAGGCCTGCAGCTTCGGATAATAGCGGCCGCCGGCGCGCTCATAGGCATCGGCCCAGCCGCGATCGAAGACATATTCCCCTTGTGAATGCGATTTCAGATAGCAGGGCACGATACCGACGACGCGCTCGTCGACCTTCGCCACCAGATGTCGCGGCCCCCAGCCGGTCCGGACCGCGGCTGCGCCGGAAGCTTCCGCAGCCGAGAAAAACGCGTGGGATACGAAGGGGTTGTAAGACTGTCCGACGTCATCGCACGAGCTGGCGAGGACGGAGGCCAACGGATTGGCGCAGGCGTCCCAATCGGCGGCAGAAATGTCGCTGACCGAGGGCAGCGCTTCGAGCGTGATCTCAGATGATGCCATCGAACCCCAAGAAAGAGCAGAGAAGCACGCAAGGTCGCTTCGTGAGCCCCTGCAAAGATTGTGCATGACAGCAGCGACTTCAAGTCCGCTGTCAGCTTCCCGGGGTGAAGCCCTCGAAGATCATCTGATCCGCGTAGCGCGCCGCCGCGGCGCGTTGTTCCGGCGTCCGGACGGTCCAGGCGAGCAACGGGCAGCCGAACAGGTTCCGGGCGATCCAGGGCGCCGGCGCCGGCAGTTGCTGCACCCAATAGGCGACGAAATGCGGCTGTGTCTGCAAGCCGTGCTTCAGATGCAGCATCGAGTCACGCTGCGCCTGCGTCAGCCCCTCCCAATAGCCGTCGGTGTAAGTGCGCTGGGCCACGATGCCGCGGGTCAGCTTCGGCATGGTCTCGCGCAGTGCGACCACCTGATCGGGGTCGAAGGACATGCCGACCACCGGACCCTCGTAGGAGGCGAGCACCTCGGCCATCCGCTTCACCAGCCGCCGGTCGCCCTCGAAACGGCTCTTCACCTCGACCACCAACGGCACCTTGCCGGCGACCAGCGCACAGAGATCACTGAGCGTCATCATCCGCTCGCCGGTTTCTTTGAACTTGATGGCCTTCAGTTCGGCCGTCGTCTTCTCGACCAGGGGGCCGGAGCCCTCGGTGAGGCGGCCGAGCTCATGGTCGTGATGCACCATGGCCTCGCCGTCGGCGGAGAGCTGGATATCGCATTCGATCGCGAAATGACCCGCCACCGCGGCGCGTGCCGCCGCCGGCGTGTTCTCGATCACGCCGCGTGCGGAGTCGTGCAGGCCTCGGTGGGCGACGGGGCGGGCCGTCAGCCAGTCAGGTGCGCGCATCTCGCCCCGTCCTTCCGGTTGCTATCAAGCGACTTCGAACACGCCTTCGACTTCGACGGCGGCGTCCGACGGCAGCGCCGCGACGCCGACCGTGGTGCGGGAGTGCCGGCCCTTGTCGCCGAACACCGCGACCATCAGGTCGGAGGCGCCGTTGAGGACCTTCGGTCCGTCGAGGAAATCAGGCGCCGAATTGACGAAACCGCCGAGCCGCACCACCCGCACGACCTTGTCGAGATCGCCGACCGCGGCCTTCACCTGCGCGAGCAGGTTGATGCCGCAACCACGCGCGGCTGCCGCGCCTTGCTCGATCGAAACGCCGGCGCCGAGCTTGCCCTTGGCGATCAGCTTGCCGTCGGCGTCGTAGCAGACCTGCCCGGAGACGAACAAAAGATTGCCGCTGCGCACGAAGGGGACGTAATTCGCGACCGGGGCTTTCGGCGTCGGCAAGACGATGCCCTGTGCTGCCAGATTCTGCTCGACCGTACCCGCCATGGTAATTCCTGCCTGATCATGAAGCGGCCCGCCCTCGGGCCACTGGTTGTCTTTGGCGCATCGGACAGTCACATGCAAGCCGCCCCAGTGCAGGGCCGATGCCTCGCGCGCGACGCAAATCGCGCACGGCCAGCACGGCTCAACCGATGACATCTGCACTTATACGTGAGCCGGCCCCAGTTGCGACGCAATGCAGCGGTCACTAATGTGACAGTTGTTGCGGTACTCCGGCGCTCACAGGGAAAATCATGGCGTATTCGTTTCGATTGTCGATGGGGGCGCTGGCCGTCGCTGCAATCGCGTTGGGACCTGTGAAGGCCGCCGCGACCGTGCCGTTCCTGCCGCACGAGGCGCTCTATGAGCTCAGCCTGCTCAAGACCCGGGGTTCGAGCCCGATCAACAGTGCCCGCGGTCGCATGGTGTACCAGTTCTCCGGTAACCCTTGCGAGGGCTATACCTCGGAATCCCGCCAGGTCTCCGAACTCGAGGTCGGCGAGGGCAAGGTCACGCTGAGCGACCTGCGCATGACCGCCTGGGAGGACGCAACCGGCAAGAGCTATCGCTTCAAGAGCGATTCCCGGATGAACGAGACCGAGTCCAGTCCGACCGACGGCGTCGCCGAGCGGAACGGCGACCACATCACGGTCAAACTGAAGCAGCCCGTGGTCAAGACCTTCACGCTCGACGGTACGACCGTGTTTCCGAACCAGCAGGTCCAGCGCATCGTCGAAGCTGCGCGCGAGGGCAAGACGCTGCTCGAGCTGACCTTTTACGACGGGTCCGACGATGGTGAGAAGGTCTACAACACGCTCACCGTCATCGGTCAGCCGATCCCACCCGACAAGCCGATTGCGTCGCCCGATCCTGCGACCGAAAGCGAGCAGATGAAGGGACTGACCCGCTGGCCGGTGACGGTCAGCTATTACGATCACGACGCCAAGAAGACCGAAGGCGCGCAGACGCCGGTCTATACGATGTCGTTCGAATTGTACGAGAACGGCGTGTCGCGGTCGCTGGTGCTGGACTACAATGATTTCGTCATTGCCGGCGCGCTCAGCAAGCTCGAGATCAAGGACAGCAAGGTTACCAAATCCTGCACCCATTGATTGCAGGATGTCAGATGGCAGGATGTCATCGTTGCTGTGACATCCGTCATCGAACGGGTCGCGTTCTGATACGGATGTAACCACCTCACGCCATTCTCGCTCGGCAGTGTTTGTCATCTGCGCAAAGCTCCGCGCACGTTGAAATGATGTGACGCACCGTTGGCTTTCGAAGCGAACCGCCGCCGCTCATCTCCATGAGGCGAGCCGATCTTTGGGTCGGCCATCACCAAGCAATGGAGAACTCAAATGGCCAAGTTGAAGCTTCTGGTTGCAGCTTTGTGTGCGACGCTCGTGATCAGCGCACCGGCGATGGCGCGTGACTATCATGGGCGGCATCGCGTCGTCGTCTCCGGGTCGGCGGCGCCAGGTCCGATCTATCTCGATGGTCGCTCGTGCGTCCCGGCGCCGCGCATCGGCGCATTTGCAACCGCACCCTGGGGCAATGGCAACATTCCATGCGAGCCGTATGGCTACGGCTCCTACGGGTATGGCGGCGGGTACGGTGGATACGGCTGGGACTACTGATTGAACGCCCCTGAGGGCGATGCGCGCCGAAGCGGTCGATGGCGACGGTCGTTGGGTTGCTTCGGCGCAACGCATGTTCAGCTGGCTTTCTCCGGGCCGTCATAAGCGATGCCGCGAATGACGGCCGCCTGGCCGAATTTCTTGCGCAGGGAATCGATCGCGCGCTCGGCGGAGGCCGAGCGGCGGTCGAGCATGTCGGTATCACTACCGTCTGAACCCGGCCGCAGCGCGCTGACGCCGGCGCCCAGCAGGCGGAACGCGGTGCCGTCGGTCTCGCGCGCCAACATGTCGCGACAAACGGCGAAGATCTTGCCGGCAAGTTGAGTCGGCGCGGCGATCGATTGCGAGCGGGTGCGCTGGCGGAAATCCGCCGTCTTCAGTTTCAGCGTGATGGTGGAGCCCGACAGTTCGCTCGCCTTCAGGCGCGAGGACGTCTTCTCGCAGAGGCCCCAGAGTAGCTTCTCTAGGCTGGCGTAGTCGCGGATGTCGGTCTCGAACGTGGTCTCGCTGGAGATGGTTTTGGCGCCGCGGTCGGCCACCACCTTGCGGTCGTCGATGCCGCGCGCGAGCCGCCACAGCCGCCTTCCGTCGGAGGGAAACTGCTTCATCAGCTCGATCTCGTCGGCGCGCTGCAGGTCGGCAATGGTGCGGAAGCCGCGTTGCGCGAGCCGTTCCTGCGTGGCGGGACCGACCCCGAAGATGAAGCCGACCGGTTTGTCGGCGAGCATCACGCGTGCGTCGTCCTGGTCGAGCGTGGCAAAGCCGCGCGGCTTGTCGAGATCGGAGGCGATCTTGGCCAGGAACTTGTTGCAGGACAGCCCGACCGAGACCGAGATGCCGACATCACGCTCGATCTCGCGGGCAAAGCGCGCCAGCGCCTTGGCTGCGATCATGCCGTGCACGCGCTCGGTGCCTGAGAGATCGAGAAAGGCTTCGTCGATCGACAGCGGCTCGACCAGCGGCGTCAGCGCCTGCATGGCGTGGCGCACTTCGCGACCGACCCGGACATATTTCGCCATGTCGGGTGGGATCACGATCGCGGACGGACAGAGCTCAAGGGCCTTGAACATCGGCATCGCCGAGCGCACGCCGTAGGTACGGGCGATGTAGCAGGCGGCCGAGACCACGCCGCGCTTGCCGCCGCCGATGATCACAGGCTGGTCTGCGATAGCAGGATTGTCGCGCTTCTCGACGGTGGCATAGAACGCGTCGCAATCGATATGCGCCAGCGTGAGCGCCGCCAACGAGCGGTGGCGGACGAGTCGGGGAGAGCCGCAGGCGCCGCAGCGGCTGACTTTGGCATCGAGGTCGACGAGGCAATCGCGGCAGAAGCAGGCTGGCGCCGTCGCGGCGCCGGGCGTCGCAACAACAGACGGCGTCGCGGCAGCCAGTGATCCTGCATCCGGCGCGGATAGGCTCACGGCACGTCACGTTCCCATTTTCGGTTGCCAGTTACCTCTCCAAGAACGTCCCGTGCTGCCATGACATTGGTGGGGTCGAGCTGCGAGGACTTGGCGAACGCCTTCACGGTCTCGTCATCGCGCAGGATGAAATCGAGCACATGGATCAGGAAATTGGGGTCCGACGCTGACGTGCGCAGGGTTTCCGGCCCGATCCCGGTTTCGGCCAGGAATTTACCGAGCCGCTCCGGCTCCCCGGCGAGGAAAGAAAGCGCCTGAATCGCAACGATTTCAGCGACTTCTCGAACTTTTTGAGCAGGCTTTTTCAAACGTGGGTTTGCCTTTCCATTAACTTATGGGTTCTAATTTAAAAGCATCATGCCCGAGTCCCGGGGATTGGTTCAAGCAATCGGAAACCATCTCGTCGAAGATGGAATGCGGACTTAACGGCTTTAAGCGAATCTGGGTCTAGTTTGAGTAGATAGCGGCGGGCACAGGCCTGCCGGAGAGGCAGTACACCGGTGTCAGGGATTGGGAGGGACGGATGGGAAAGACCGTCCTGATCGTGGAGGACAACGAGCTCAATATGAAGCTCTTTCGCGATCTGCTGGAAGCACATGGCTATGAGACCTCCGGCACCAGTTCAGGTGTCGAGGCGCTCGACATCGTGCGCAAGACGCGGCCCGATCTGATCCTGATGGATATCCAGCTTCCGCAGGTGTCCGGCCTCGAGGTGACGCGCTGGATCAAGGACGATCCGGAGTTGCGCGCAATCCCGGTGGTCGCAGTCACGGCTTTCGCGATGAAGGGCGACGAGGAACGTATTCGCGAGGGCGGCTGCGAAGCATATCTGTCCAAACCGATTTCAGTTAGCAAATTCATTGAAACAGTGCGTCGTTTTATAGGCTGAGTGGAGTTTTCGATGTCCGCGCGTATCCTGGTGGTCGATGACGTCCCGGCCAACGTCAAGCTGTTGGAAGCGCGGTTGTCCGCCGAATATTTCGACGTCCTGACGGCGGCAAGCGGTACGGAGGCGCTGCAGGTCTGCCAGCGTGCCGAGTGCGACATCATCCTGCTCGACGTGATGATGCCGGACATGGACGGTTTCGAGGTCTGCCGGCGGCTGAAATCCAATCCGGCAACGCATTTCATTCCGGTGGTCATGGTCACGGCGCTCGACAGCCCGTCCGATCGCGTGCGCGGGCTGGAGGCCGGCGCCGACGATTTCCTGACCAAGCCGGTCTCCGACGTCGTGCTGATCGCGCGCGTCCGTTCGCTGACGCGGCTGAAGATGATGGCCGACGAGCTGCGCATGCGCGCGCTGACCTCGCTCGAGATCGGCGTGCAAGCGCCGGAGCGCAGTGCCATCGCCGATGCGGGGAAGGGCGGCCGCGTTTTGCTGGTCGACGACCGGCCGTCCTCCTATGAGCGCTTGGCACCGATGCTTGCCATCGAGCACAGTGTCGACGTCGAAAACAATCCGGCGGAGGCGTTGTTCAACGCAGCCGAAGGCAGCTACGATTTGGTGATCGTCTCGCTCGACCTCGACAATTTCGATGGGCTCAGACTGTGCAGCCAGATCCGCTCGCTGGAGCGGACACGCCACGTGCCGATCCTGGCCATTGCCGATGCCGACAGCAATGCGCGCCTGCTGCGCGGGCTCGAGATCGGTGTCAACGACTATCTGCTGCGGCCGATCGACAGGAACGAGCTGTTGGCGCGTGCACGCACCCAGATCCGCAGGCGTCGTTACACCGACCATCTGCGCGACAACGTCCAGAACTCGATCGAGATGGCGATCACGGACGGGCTCACCGGACTGCACAATCGCCGCTACATGGAGACGCATCTGCAGACGCTGGCCGATCAGGCGGCGGGCCGCGGCAAGTCGCTGGCGCTGATGGTGCTCGACATCGACTTCTTCAAGGCGATCAATGACGGCTATGGCCATGACGCCGGCGACGATGTGTTGCGCGAATTCGCGATGCGCATGCGGAAGTCGATCCGCGGCATCGATCTCGCTTGCCGCTACGGCGGCGAGGAATTCGTCATCGTGATGCCGGAGACCGATTTGCATGTCGCCGGTATGGTGGCCGAGCGGCTGCGGCGCTCTATCGCCAACGAGCCGTTCTCGGTGCATAAGGGCGAGAAGCGCCTCGACGTCACGGTGTCGATCGGCCTGTCGACGCTCGAGCACAAGGGCGAGCCGCTGAGCGACGTGATCAAGCGCGCCGACACCGCGCTCTATCGCGCCAAGAACGACGGGCGCAACCGCGTCGTCGCGCTGTCGCCGCCGAACGAGCCGGGCTATCTGCCGCAGGCGGCGGGCAGCGGGCGCTGAGGGCAGGGGAGGCCGTTGCTTCATGGCCACGCTCCGTGCGCGATGCGGATTTGAGTTTCCGCTGTCATCACCCCGCGAATGCGGGTGATCCGGTATTCAGAGACATTCGTGATTCACCGAGGCGCCGCGGCGTACTGGATCGTCCGCCTGCGCGGACGACGACAGTTGTGGGTAATGGACGTACCTCCCACATCTCATACAGACCTCAATGCGTATCATTGAGTCACACAACGCCGCGATCTCGCGGCGCGCCGCGCCCGAGCTTTGCTGCAATCTCACCCTCCTGAAATACAGAGGGCGCAGGGAAGGCCGGGTGCCAGCCGCACCCATGGCCCGCGTGCGGAAAAAAAGCACGCGGCAGAACCACAGGTACGCCGGACATCCGGCCTTTCCCTGCGCAATGGCTTTACGGCTTACTCCGCGCTCTCTCCGGGGACCGGCGTTCTTGCCCCCGTTTTCCGCGACAACGCGAATGCATTGCGCGGGGCATCAGCACCGGGATGCCAGGACCACACGGCTTGACCGTGCGCATCGTGTTGTTCGTCCGCATGATCAGATCACGCTGCAACCCGACGCGCCCACCGCATCCCACCTCCACGTCCGTGACGATCGCGAAACGCCCCTCAGGTGAGGCGGGACAGCAGGTAGGAAATCACATTTTTCCGAAAAACGAAAGTAGATTTTTTTCGCAACACGGATCTCGCTGGCGAACCGCTTGAGCCGGTTCATGAAATGGATCTTTTGGCGCGGCTGCATTCCGGCATTCGAACACGCAATTTGCGCGGCAGGCTCGGGAATGATCCATAACCGATTTGCCCGACGGCTCGCGGCTTCGGCATCCAGGAAACGAAGGCCCCGCCGAAGCTGGCGGGGCCGTGATCTCATGTCGTCGTGAGCGATCGAGCAAGCGTCCGCGCTTACCAGCTCCGGCTGCCGAAGCTGAAGCTGACGCTCGGGCCGCCATCGTAGTATCCGTACCCGCGGTGATAGTAGCCCGGACCACCGTAATAGCCGTAGCTCCGGCGCACCACATAGCCGTCATCGCCGTAATAGCGGTGAATGTAGCGCGGGCCGGTCCGGAAGCACCGGCCATACTCGTTGCAGACCAGCCTGACCTGCTCGAGCCCGGCGACCTCGGTCGAAGCTACGGGGGCTGGCGTGAGTGGGGCGGCAGTCGCCGCTGACGCCATTGCGGTGGCGGCAAGTGCTCCCAGTGCGATCATCTTCATAGTCGTTCTCCTTCTTTGCCTTGATCAATCGATCTCTTCGATGACGCGACGCTCATGGGGTTCGACGATGTAGGTCCGGCTGTCGCGATTGATGTAGCGGTATTCGCGCAGGTCCGGAGCATCGCGATAGACGTCCTCGGGGAACGCCTCGATCTCCACGCCTTCCGGCACGATCTCGCCAGTGCGGATTTCCGTGCGCACGGTGCTGCCCGTCGTGACCCGCTCGGCAGGGCGTGCCCTGGCATGCTTGCGGATCACGTCGCGGTCGCGCTCGCTGAATTTCGCCGTTCGCTGCTCCGTGCGTGCGGGAGCGGCCGCGGTCGATCGGCCCGAATAGGGCAGAACCGCCACGATCTTGTAGCTCGAAGGCTCGACGATCACGATCTCGTCCTTGACCAGCACGAAGTCGTAGCCGCGATATTGCGGCACGATCTCGACAACCTCGCTCGGCAGCGGCTGCAGACGGACGTCGTGCGGCACCGCGGTGCCGACCGAAAGCGAGAAGTTCACATGGCTGAGCGGCTGCACGTTCAGATGCGAGACCGACTGGCTGATGCGGGTTCGCTGCTGATCGTTGATGTTGACCGACGCATTCACATTGGTCGATGACGAGCGCTCGGCGCTCCGATCGTGGCTCGGCTGCTCCGCTGTGTTGGTTGAGCTTGCGCCCGACCGCGATTGCTGCGCCTGGTTGTTGTTGGTCGAAGAGGGGTTCGCGGTCTGCGCCCGCGAATTCGAGGACGGAGTGGTCTGAGCCTGGTTCGAGGGCGAACTGGTCTGGCTCGATTGCGTGTTGGTCCTGGTCTGGTTCGATGGCGAATTCGTCTGCGCCTGATTCGAACTGCTTGGCGCCGTGTTATGGGAAGCGCTGGTGCCGGTGGAGCTCGACTGCCCGGCAGCGTTCTGGCTGCTCGGAGCCTGCTGAGTTTGCGCCGAGGTGCTCGAGCTCGGCGTTGTGCTTGAGCTGGGCTGCTGCTGCGATGCAGACGGCGTCGATGTCGAACTGTTCGAACCGGATTGCGCGTAGGCCGACGTCGCGATCACGACGGCAGCGCTGGTGGCCAACAATAAACGCTTTTTCATTTGAAGTTCTCCCGAAATGCTATCGCCGACTAACACTGAACGAGCGTCTCGGTTCCAGATCGGGAAAAAGTGGTAATTCAGTCTTTCTGCTATTCGGGCCGCGGGCGGGCAACGGCCATTTGAGAGCCGCAAGTCGGATTCGCTCCGAAGCTTGCCTTGTCTGACGCCAATAGACGTACACTCAAGGAGGGACCTGCGAGACCGTCGGCAATCCGGCCTCATGAATGTCGGATGAATAGCGAGCAGCCAGGCCGGGAAAGATAGGAAAAGCTGGGAACGTGTGAGCTGAAATGTCGTTGCCGGCTTGGGGCTTATCAATGGAAGGATGGATGATGAAAATCCGCACGATTCTGTTTTCTGGAGCGCTTGCGATGGCCTTCGCCAGCGCGGCGTCCGCACAGTCCGCGAACGGCACTGCCAATGCGAATATCGGCTCGAAGGGCGCGGCAACGGGGACGAACGGCAGTCTGCATTCCTCAGCCAATTCGTCGCTCAACGGCGGCCATAAGAGCCTGAATGGCACCGCCAACTCGACGATCGGTTCGGCCGGCGCGCATTCCGGAGTGAACGGCACCCTGCATTCGACGACGAACAGGCGTCTAAATTCTGCCAAATAACCTCGAAGCATGAATCAGTCAGTCGGAGGGCAGATCAGCGAAGCGTGATCCGCCCTCCTTTTTATTCGTCGCGAAATGGCGGATGACGCTGCGCTTATCCGCTCTGCCAGATCACGGGCTTTGGTCACGCGACCCGTAGCGTGATCCGCGTCAGCTCCGACGGGCGGCCGAGCCGCAGCGCAAAGCCGGGCCAGAGCGCGGTGCCGTTGTTGACGTAGAGCGTCATTCCGTCGAGCTCGTAGCGACCGGAGACCAAACCGGCATTGGCGCGGGCGGCGAGCCTGTCGAGGCCGACAATCATGCCGCCATGCGTGTGTCCGGAGAGTTGCAGCCCCACGCCGAGCGCGGCAGCGCGTCGGGCCTCGCCGGGCTGATGGTCGAGCAGGATGACGGGCACGCCGGGAGGCGCGCCTTCGAGGGCTGCGGCGAGGTCGGGGGCGGCATGCCCTGATCGCGCCGACCGATCGGTCACGCCGGCCAGGACAAGCTTGCCTTCGTCGCGATCGAGAACGACGTGCCTGTTCTCGAGCACGTGCATTCCCAGTGCCGCATAGTGCTCCATCCAGGCGCGGTAGCCGAAGTAATATTCGTGGTTGCCGGGGATGACATAGACGCCGTCGGGCGCGCGCAGGTGCCGGAGCGGCTCGACATCCGACCGCCTGAGGGCGAGAGGGCCGTCGATCAGATCCCCGGTCACGACGATCAGGTCGATACCGAGACTCGCCGATCGCTTGACGACGGCGTGCGTCCACGCCACAGGGAAAAGCCGGCTGATATGGAGATCGGTCAGTTGCAGGATGGTGTAGCCGTCGAATTGCCGCGGCAGTCCGCGAATGCCGATCTCGACGTCTTTCAACGGCGGTACACGTATGGCCTGATTGACGGCGATCGCAGCCAGAATGCTGGCCACTGCGGCCATCGCGTAGCGAATGCCGTCGGGCACAGTCACGCCTCCACCGACCAGCATCCGAAGCAACGTGGCGCCATCAAGCAGCAATTGCAGCAGCGCGAGGAAGACGATCGCGCCAAACAGCCAGTTGAAGAGGATGACCAGCGGGCGTGGAAATTCGGGGTCAAGCACCGAGCCCGAAGATAGCTTGCTCCAGAAATGGTACTGCGACCCAATGAGCAGGAGCACGGCAACCGCGGCCTTTGCCATCAAAGGCAAGTCGAGCGGCCAGACGAAGCGGGTAATGACCAGCAGCGCGGGCAGGCCGAATATCAGATGGAAAATAGGCTCTCTCCGCAATGGCCATGCACGATGCCGAGAGCTATGCAGTCCTGCACGTCACCGCAATCCGTCATCGCCGGATTTGTCGGACGGCGGCCGGAGAGTTGCGATGGTGCCGGAGCGAGCATCGCCCGCATGAGTGCCCTTGCCCGCCGAAGCCCAACGGGTGGAGGCGGAGACGACATGCGGGTCAAACCCCGGATACCGCCCCGCTCATCCGCACGCCACATGGTTTCGCAATGTGTCGCGCGTTCACCTTTGTTGGACGGCGGCAGCGGCCTTGCGGATCACCTCGATCACGATGTCCGGCTGAGAGAGCATCGGCACGTGACTGCTCGCCACCTCGGTAACGGTCGCTCCCATGCGCTTGGAGACCCAGCGCTGCAGGTCGGGATGCACCGTACGGTCTTGCGTGGCCAGAACGTACCAACTTGGCTTCGTCCTCCATGCAACATTGCCGGCGCTGAGCTTCTGCTGCTGGAACAGGTCGTAGACGGGCGCATAATGGGTCGCCCACACGAGTTTCTGATCTGCTTCGGACAGGTCGCCTGCGAAAAACTCGGTGCCGTTCGGAAGCATCCAGGCGCGCCCATCCGCGACCTCGACGCGAGAGAAAATATCCGACGGATATTTGTCGAGTTGGTCCTGTACGGTTTCGCCGGCGTCCGGGGCTACGGCTGCAATGTAGACCAGGCCGACCACGCGCTCGTCGACGCCTGAGGCCGTTATGGTCGCGCCGCCGTATGAATGTCCCACCAGAAGGGCCGGACTGCCGACCCGGCCGAGCGTGCGCTTGACCGTCGCAACGTCTTCGTCGAACGAGTCCAGGCCGTATTGGACGGCAATCACCTCATGGCCATCGGCCTGCAGTGCTGGAATGATCTTGCTGAAGCATGAGCCGTCGGCCCAAATGCCGTGACAAAATACGATGGCTGGTTTGGCTTTCGTAGACATTCACCCTCCTGGTCGCGATTACAGTGTGCAGGATAGGCGAAGAGGACAGGATTTCTTTCGTGATCGCACGCTAGGGCGGCATGGGACCGAGGTCGCCTCATGTGCGATGGCGTCGAGTGATCGCAACCTCGATCCATCACCCTGCGATTCAAGGATTGCGGATGATTGTCCTCAGAGCACGGTGTTGTCGCGCTCGCGCTCGCGCTGGTCGCTCGGACGAGGCCGCCCCGTGCATGGGGAGCAAGCACAGGGCGCAGTCCAGATATCGCGGACTAGGTCATTCCACGCCGTTGCGGTGACATCGATCATCTTTCCGGTGACGGCCTGTTTCACCTGATCGAAGCGGACCTTAAATGTTCGCAACGTTGGCGGGCTCCGTGTCGGAACCAGAAGGGGTCGATCGTCTTGAATCCGCAAGTCCCATTTCGGAGTAACGCGTTCATGGCTCCCCGCGCCAATTGGAAGGGTTTTCTGCGGCTTTCGCTCGTGACCTGTCCAGTCGCTCTGTATCCTGCTACCTCGGAAGGCGAGAAAATTTCCTTCAACCAGCTCAACCGCAAGACCGGTCACCGCATCAAATATTTGAAGGTCGATGCCGACAGCGGCGAGGAAGTCGCGAGCCAAGACATCGTCAAAGGCTATGCGCTGGACAAGGACACCTTCATCGAGGTCACCAAGGAAGAGCTCGAAGAGGTCGCGCTGGAATCGACGCGCACGATCGAGATCGACGAGTTTGTCGACAAGTCGGAGATCGACCCACGCTATCTGATCCGGCCTTACTACCTGCGTCCGGACGGCAAGGTGGGGCACGACGCCTTTGCGGTGATCCGCGAAACCATTCGCGACATGAACAAGGTTGCGATCGGCCGCATCGTTCTGACCAGCCGTGAGCACATCATCGCGCTGGAGCCCATGGACAAGGGGCTTGTCGGTACCTTGCTGCGCTATCCCTATGAGGTGCGCGCTGCCGACGAGTACTTCGATGAGATCCAGGATGTCAAAATCACCAAGGACATGCTCGATCTCGCCAAGCATATCGTGAACCAGAAATCCGGCCGGTTCGAACCGGAGAAATTTGAAGACCAGTATGAGGCGGCCCTCGTCGAGCTGATCAACGAGAAGCGCGCGGGGCGGCCGATTAGGCCCAAGGAGCGGCCGCGCGGCGCGAACGTCGTCGATCTGATGGAGGCGCTGCGTCGCAGCGTGGGCGGCGGAGCGGCGGCTGGGGCCGAGGAGCCGAAGAAGACGCCCAAGAGGCCGAAAAAGGCGGCGGCTGGTCAGAAGGAAATGCTGATGCCGATCGCCGGCAAGAAGCCGGCCAGGGAAACGGCGAAGAAGTCCACGGCAAGGTCGCAGCGGAAATCGGCGTAGCGCATCATGAAGCACCCGGTGACATCAGACAGTCGCGCCTTCGCAATTCGCGGCAGGTCGTGGGCGAAAGACACGCGCTATGCGGGCCGCGCTCGCGACGAGTTTGGAGGACTTTGAATGCCGAAGGCCGCTATCTTCGATCTGGACGGGACGTTGCTGGACTCGGTGGACCTTCACGCACTTGCCTGGCACGACGCGATGGTCCGGTTCGGACATGATGTGAGCTTCGAGCAGGCGAGAGGCCAGATCGGAAAAGGCGGAGACAAGCTCATCCCCGTCTTCCTTTCCGCCGAGCAACAACAGGACCACGGCAAAGAGCTTGAAGAATGGCGCGGCAAGCGCTTCAAGGCCGAGTACCTCCCGCTCGTGCGTCCGTTCTCGGCGGTCCCCGATCTGCTGCGGCGGGTGCGCGATGCAGGTGTTCGGATCGCCATCGCATCCTCGGCCAAGCAGGATGAATTGGACAAGTACCTCGAGATTGCGTGCATCACCGACCTGGTGGACGTGACGACCTGTTCCGACGATGTCGAACAATCCAAACCGGCACCGGACATCTTCGAGGTCGTGCTCGAGAAGCTTAAGATCGATGGCGGTGACGCCGTGGCGATCGGCGATACGCCCTATGATGCTGCAGCGGCCGGCAAAGCCAAGGTCGCGACCATCGGCGTGCTGTGCGGCGGGTTTACGGAGGGCGCGTTGCGCCAGGCCGGCTGCGCCGAGATCTATCCAGGGCCAGCTACCATGTTCGCGCGCTTTCAAAACTCTTTGCTCGCGCGGTAGACGCGTCCCTGGAGGCATCGGCAATGGGCCTACGCCCGGAACGTACGGTTGGGAACCAAGGGCGCGGCCAGCGGTTGCCACCGTGGCATTCCGCCGCGAGGTCAGCACGTGATTGTTTTTTCCTTCATGACGCTTTTGGCGGAAGCATCTCGTGTCATCGACCTTCGCTTGCGACTGTTGTCCGAGGGGCAGGCATCGCCCGATGAAATGCTTCTGATGGTCACTGAAAAGATCGAGGCGATGCAGCACGCAGGCTGGATTCTGCTGCGAGGCGGCGACGCCGGGCTGGTGATTGACAACTATCGCCGGATCGTTGCTGCGAACGTCAAGCGCCTGTCGATAGATCATTGAGGCTGCCGGCCAACGGTCCAAAATTCCATCGCGTGTTGCCGCGCTTTAACGAGCGGGCGAAGGTCTGGCGCGTTTCCAATGCGAGCCGATACGCTCTAGACCGGACCATCCGGGCACTCGGGGCAGGTGTCGCCGATGGAGCCGAGCACATCCTGGACAGCCGCGACGGCCTCGTCCGCGGAAACGTGAGGGGGCGGGGCTTGCCGAGCGATTGCCATGGCGTGCTCCCGTGCGTGTGGATCGGCGCGATCCTGCATCCAGCCATGCTCCTCGCACTCGCGAATCGCTCCGGCATCCTGCAGCACCGAGATTGCCCATCCGCGCAATGTCCGCACCTGGGGCTGTCGTTCAAACGTCGTCAGCATGGCGTTGCTCCTGCCAAGACGAATCCATCTGACCGTCCTCGGTTCCCGCTGCTGGCACAGGGCAGGGATTCCGGATTGCATCGCAAATCGGAACTGCAAAACCCGATCCCTGGCGGATCGGACTTGCGCTGCATCACTCATGAGATTGGCGCCGATATCGTCACGGTCGCCAGTTTCGCGTGCGCCTTACGTTAAAAGCACTGCGGCAACCATACCAATGAGCGTCAAGACCAGACCAACCACCAGCATCGGCACCAGGCTGCTGCCGGAATAGGGATCGGTAGCGACCTTTTGGGTCGCGAGATGCGCGTGATGTTTCATGGCATGATCCTTCCTGCTGACGATTTAACGTTTCACGGAAAGTGAGGTCCAACAGGTGCCGAGGCTCGCATTCAACGTATAAACATGTATTGTGGATACATCTATCGTGCTGAAGCCGGTTTGTAAAGCTGATCTCTGTCGCCGGGGCTCACAGGGCCGCGACCGTTTGCGGTCCTCGATCGGCAGCGAAGGAACGATCCATGAGGCTGACGAACTTTACCGACTTTGCGGTGCGGCTGCTGATGTATGCGGCGGCTCACGATGACAGGCTGATCACCATCGAGGAGACATCCGAGGTCTATGGCATCTCGCGCGCGCACCTGATGAAGATCACGAACACCCTCACCAAGGCCGGATTTCTGAAAGCGGTGCGCGGCCGCTCCGGCGGCCTGATGCTGGCGAAGCCGCCCCGCAAGATCCGGCTCGGCGACGTGGTTCGCGCCACGGAACCCGACTTCGCGCTGGTCGAATGCTTCAGCACGGGCAATCAATGCATCATCACGCGGAGCTGCCGGTTGCGTGGCATCCTCTCCGAGGGGCTTAGCGCCTTCAACACCGTCCTCGACAAATACACGCTTGCCGACCTGATGCTGACGCCAGAGGTTTTTGGCGTGCGGCCGGCGGCGTGACAGGCGCCTCACCCCCGGGGCGAACGGCGCGGCGCCGTTGCTGCGTTGAAGGTCGGGTGAGGGCGCCCGTTCGCTGCGATCACTTGTCCATCTTGATGCCGTTTTCAGCCCGGTACTGCGTGAAGACGGCGTCGATCGCCTGGATCACCTTCTTGCTCTGGTTCGCCTTGCAATAGACAATGATGTTGTGCTGCAGCTCCTTGATGCGATTGACCTGCAGCAGGTGTTTCTTGGCGAGCCCGTTGTACCAGCCGCTGTACCAGGCCGCGAGATAATCGGCATCCTCCTGATAGGTGTTGGCAAGCTGGGCGCAGGTGAGAGCCTGGACGTCGACGTAGCCGTCGCCGTTGGCATAGGTCTTCAGCTCGACCTGGGCGAGGGCTGGCGCCGCCGCTGCGATCAAGAGGGCGACGGAAGCGAAAAGTCGTTTCATCGGCATGCTCCTTGGACGCGCCCAAGCTGGAGGCCACGCGCGATCGCTGCTTGATCTAGATCAAGGTTACGATCCCAAGGTCATCAGCGAAATCCGGATGCGCGTGATCACCGCGACATTGATCAGGTGCTATGCCGGTCCGGCGCTCAACGCGCCCGACGCAGCCTCGTCTGCATCGCCCGAAGTCGATGCCCGGTTTTGATTGCCGGGTACGGGCGGCTCTTCACGTGATCGATGAAGTCACGCAGCCAGTGTGACGAGCAGCGTGCTGATCCACGCGAAAGTCCCCGTGCTGGTGTGTCGGCGGAGATGCGGACGGCGCGGGGAATCAAACCGGCTCGCATGTGTCTGCCGCGTTGGCGCGCTATTTGTTCAGGAACACGACCTGACCGCGCCTGGCTCGCAATGGCAGGGCCGGGCGCTGCCCTGGCTCGGAGCCTTGCTCCGCGATCGGACGCCGATAGGTGTCGACGCGACGCTGCCAGCCGACCTCCCAGATGCGACTGGGGGGTTGATTGCGAACCCGATCGTGCAGCACCTGCCGCGCCGCCTCGGCAAATTCCGCGAGCACGGCTTTCGGCTCGCTCGTGTTGCCGTTCATGGCGAGCAGCACCTGCTTGAGGCCCCAGCCTCGCCGTTGTCCCGTCTGCTGGTCCAGGCTGGTCTCGGCGGGGTTGGTGCCTTCGCCCTTGAAGTTGATGTAGTCGATCAGCGGATAGAGATCCTTGGACGCATGCGTCACGCGCGAGAATTGCGCGATGATGTGGTCGCGCTCCGCGCCGTCCGACGTGTTCGCCAGGATCTTGTCCATCGCGCCTTGCGCACGCAGCACCAAGAACTGGGTTTGCGCGGTCATCGTCTCGAGCAGAAACTGGCGCAGCTGTTTCATCTCAGGCGAGTTGAAGTTCTTCTTGAAATCGGCCCGGCTGGTCCACGGACAAGGCGGCGTCGGCGTCTTGTCGAGCCAGGCCGGCAGATGCGCCTGCTCCTGGCGGAGAAACGTCACCAAATACGGAAAGCTCTCCTCGAACGGCGGCGTTTGGCCTTTCGCAAACCAGATGAAATGGCCGACGCCGAGTGATGCGAAATCCTCGCCCGGATTCCACGACGTGATCGCGTTGCGATTGCCGCCGGTCTCGTTGAGCCAGATCTTGCGGCCAACTTTTTTGGCCTCTTCAGGACTGAGGACCAGTTGCGGAACGGCTGGCGCCGTCGGCTTGCTGCTCGGTGTCTGCTGCAGCCGCAAGGTCGGATTGCGATCGTCCTGTTCTTTGGCGTCGTCCGCGGGACGCGCCTGCTCCGCGCCTTCTGCTCGCAGGGCGCCGGAGGGGCACAGCGAGAGGCAGGAGAGCAGCAATGCGCCGCAGGTAAGTTGCCTCCAATTGGCCTGTTGACGCTTCGCCCGTCGGGCGAATTGAGCACGCATTGTTCCCCGACCGTGGTGACTCGCTGATATCGCGCCGGACATATTCTGCACGAAACGTGTTTTTCCATGGCAAAGGTCGGGCATGTTGGCGCACGCGACTGTTCTATCGACGTGCTGGCGCGTCAGACACAGGCCTGCGTAACGAAAAAGGCCGGCAGAGATGAACTCTGCCGGCCGATTTATCGTGATGTGTGTCTTCGTTGCTTACGCGGCGCGGACGTTCTTGAGGAACTTTTCCAGCTCCTGCTTGAGCTGGCCGCTCTGCTGCGACAGCGCGTGGGCGGAGGAGAGCACCTGCGCCGAGGCCGCACCGGTCGCGTTGGCGCCCTGGCTGACATCGCCGATATTGCCGGCGACGCGCGCGGTGCCGCCCGCGACCTCCTGGACGTTGCGCGAGATCAGGCCGGTGGCCGTGCCTTGCTCCTCGACGGCGGCGGCGATGCCGGAGGCAATCTCCGAGATCTGCTTGATGGTGCCGCCGATCCGCTTGATCGAGGCGACCGAGGATTGCGTCGCGGACTGGATGCCTTCGATCTGCTGGCTGATGTCCTCAGTCGCCTTGGCGGTCTGCGACGCCAGCGCCTTGACCTCGGAGGCGACCACCGCGAAGCCGCGGCCGGCGTCGCCGGCGCGTGCCGCCTCGATGGTGGCGTTGAGCGCCAAGAGATTGGTCTGGGCGGCGATCGAGGTGATCAGCTTCAGCACGTCGCCGATCCGCTCGGCGGTGCGAGACAGCTCGCTGATGCCGATGTCGGTCTGCTCGATCTGGCGCACCGCTTCCTCGGCGATGCCGGTCGAGGCCGTCACCTGGCGTCCGATCTCATGGACGGAGGAGGTCATTTCCTCGCTCGCGGACGCCACCGACTGCACATTGGCCGAGACCTGGGTCGAAGCCTGGGCCGCGCTGTTGGAAAGCTGCTGGGTCTTTTCCGCTGTTTTGGTCAGTGTGCCCGCCGCAGCCTCGAGCTCGTGCGACGCGGTGGACACGTTGTTGATGATGCGGCCGACGGTTGATTCGAAATCGTCCGCCATCTTGCGCATGGCGATGGTCTGGTCGTGCTTGGCAGCATCGAGGTAGACCGCGATCGCGAGATCCATGTCGAGCATGGCGGCGCGGGTGATCGCCGCCTGCATCAGCGCCTTTTTGTCGCGCGCCGTGGCGCTGCCGAACCAGCCATTTGCCGACTCAGACTCGATGGCCTTGGTGAGGCCGGTGACGACGAGGGAATAGCCCGCGATGGTCCAGCGCGGCTCGAGGCCGAGCTTGGCGTTGCTCTGGCCGATCCGCGCCACCGACGCCGCGTAGGCGTCGTCGAATTTGGCGTTGGCGATCACGTTCCAATGGTCGATCTGCGCCTGCTTGGCCTGGCGGATCGCGGCCTGGTCGGCGGCCTGCCGCGCAGCGTGCTTGCCAAGCTGCGCGTAAAACTTGTCGAACAGGCCGGGCAGAGTCTTGGCGATCAGCGGGCGCAGGTCGCGCAACGCGTCCCTGGTGGCGCGATCGATGCCGATGAATTCGAGGCGGGTCTGGAGGCTCTGAGCGTCGGTCATCGGTGATCCGGATTTAAAGGGGCAGGGAGGCGCGTTGGTCTCTAAGTACCTCGCCAATTGCAAATGTTTGGTTTCCGGTTTGTTACCGGACACGGAAAATTCGCAAGCCCACGCCCGGCCGATGGCACTGACGGTATCGCCCAAAATAAAAACGGGGCCCAAAAGGGCCCCGTTAGAAGTCGGCAGATGTCCGCGTCTTACTTGATCTTGGATTCGCGGAATTCGACGTGCTTGCGCGCCACCGGGTCGTACTTCTTCTTGACCATCTTCTCGGTCATGGTGCGCGAGTTCTTCTTGGCGACGTAGTAGAAGCCGGTGTCGGCGGAGGACACGAGCTTGACCTTGATGGTGACCGCCTTGGCCATGTCTTGAAACCTTCAGATCGATAGGGATTGGGGCGCCAACCAAGGAGGGGCGCAGATGGCGGGCAACCTAGCCAGCCAGCGCCCAAAGTCAAGGTTTCGGAGCCAGATTCGAGCGCTTTAAGCTTCGAAAAACCGGTTTTTCGGTCGCGGCAGGCCGAGATTCTCGCGCAAGGTCCGGCCCTCATACTCCTTGCGGAAGATCCCGCGCCGCTGCAGCTCCGGAACCACCCGGTCGACGAAATCGGTGAGGCCCTGCGGCAGATAGGGGAACATGATGTTGAATCCGTCCGAGCCGCGGCTGGTCAGCCATTCCTCCATCTGGTCGGCGATCGTCTGCGGCGTGCCGACGAAGGACAGCCCGCCATAGCCGCCGACCCGCTGCGCCAATTGCCGCACCGTGAGCTTGTCGCGTGCGGCGAGATCGACCACGCGCTGCCGGCCGGTCTTGGAGGCGTTGGTTTCGGGGATCGGCGGCAGCGGCCCGTCCGGATCGAAGCCGGACGCGTCGGTGCCGAGCATGACCGAGAGCGAGGCGATGGCGCTCTCGTAGTGCACCTTGCTGTCGAGCAATGCGCGCTTCTCCTTGGCTTCCTCGACGCTGTCGCCGACCACCACGAAGGCGCCGGGAAGTATTTTCAGATGCTCGGGATCACGGCCGATCTTGTCCATCCGGCCCTTGATATCGGCATAGAGCTTCTGCGCGTCGGCGAGAATGCCGCCGCCGGTGAACACCGCTTCGGCGGTCTCGGCCGCGAGCTGCTTGCCGTCCTCGGAGGCGCCGGCCTGCACGATCACAGGCCAGCCCTGCACCGGGCGGGCGATATTCAGCGGCCCGCGCACTTTGAGATATTTGCCCTTGTGGTCGAGCACATGCATCTTGTCGGGATCGAAAAATAGCCCGCTCTCGACGTCGCGCACGAAGGCGTCGTCGGCAAAGGAATCCCAGAGCCCGGTGACGACGTCATAGAATTCGCGGGCGCGCTTGTAGCGCTCGGCATGCTCCATGTGGTCGTCGAGCCCGAAATTCAGCGCCGCATCCGGATTCGACGTGGTGACGATATTCCAGCCCGCCCGGCCGCCGGAGATATGGTCGAGCGAGGCGAAGCGGCGCGCCACGTGATAGGGCGCATCGAAGGTGGTCGAGCCGGTCGCGATCAGGCCGATGTTCTCGGTGACGGCCGCAAGCGCGGACAACAATGTGAATGGCTCGAACGAGGTCACGGTATGGCTGCGCTTGAGCGCATTGACCGGCATGTTCAGCACCGCGAGGTGGTCGGCCATGAAGAAGGCATCGAACTTGCCGGCCTCGAGCTTGCGGATCAAGTCCTTGAGGTGCTGGAAATTGAAATTGGCGTCCGGCCAAGCCCCGGGATAGCGCCACGCGCCGGTATGGATGCTGACAGGGCGCATGAAGGCGCCGAGCTTGAGTTGACGTTGGGCCGGTCGATTGGGGGCCATGACTTCCGTCCACAAGGGTTGTTGTCGCAAATAGATGGGAACTGCGCGGGCGTCAGCCAATCGCCGAGCCGGATAAGAATTTCGCGAATTTGCGTGCCCGGGAAGAAGATTTCCGTCATTGCGAGCGAAGCGACGTGTCCGCCATAGCCCGAAGGGCGACGGCGGAAGCAATCCAGTTCATCCAAGATCACGGACTGGATTGCTTCCTCGCCTTCGGCTCCTCGCAATGACGGCGGAGGTGTTATTTGCCCCGCGCGTGCTCATCGAAGGCGGAGAGCACGGCGAGCGTCATCGCGGTGGCGCCGGTCCCGATGGTCGGCTTCGGCACCGGGCGAACAGCGGCGAATGATTTGACGGCAGCAGCACGTCCTTCTCCATTTGCCGGGACGCAGCTCGGCCCTGGCGATGCGAAGAAGTAGGATGGGTGGAGCGAAGCGATACCGCCGATGTTTCGCGCAGGCCGGTCGAAATGATGGGTATCGCTTCGCTCAACCCATCTGCGACATCACGCGCCCAGCACGTCCTTCTGCATCTTGCCGTCATAGAAGTGGAAGAACGGCACCGGCGCGTCGTGGCGCAGCGGCCCGGTCGCCAGCCGCTTCTCCAGCTCGCCGAGCACGTTCTTGGTCATCGCGTGCAGGTCGGCGAGCGGCTTGGAGCCAAGCTCGACCCAGACCAGCTCGACCAGTTCGGCATCCGGATGAATCACGCCGTCGACGCGGTGGGCGATTGCGGAGGCATCGGCGGTGAAGAAACGGGTGTCGAAGCGCTTGATGCGGCCGGGCGGGGTGATGGCGCGCGCGATCAGGAACAGGCCGGAGGGATCGGGCAGCAGGCCGGCTTCGGTGAACGGCGCCCACGGACCGTCGAGCTTGGGCGCCCTGCCGTCGACCTTGCGACCGAGGCACAGCCCGGTCTCCTCGCAGGCTTCGCGGATCGCCGCGATCGCCAGCGACTTGGCGCGCGAGGCCGAGGTCTTCGGGCTGCCCTTGAATAAATTGGCTTCGAGCTCTCCCGGCATCGGCGCCGCTACGGGCACGCGGTGGTCCGCCTTGTCGACGCGGCCGCCCGGAAACACGAACTTGCCGGGCATGAACACCACCTTGTCGTGGCGCTTGCCGACCAGCACTTTCGGCACCTCGCCGCTGCGGTCGATCAGGATCAGGGTCGCCGCATCCCGGGGCTTGGTATAGGGATGATGGTCGGCTTCCTTGTCTTGCCGTGCTGGTGCAGCGGCTCCCTGTGCGACGTCGGTCATATCCATCCCTGAATTTTGTTGTTGTCGTTCGGGCTTACACCGGCGGAACGCTTGGCTCCGGCGTCTCGTCGAAACCGTGCATACGGAAGGCCCATTGCAGGGCGACCACACCGCCCTTGACCGGCTGCAGCAATGCCAGTGACGCGACAGCGACCAGCGGCAAATAGATCGCGAGCTGCAGGCCGACCGGTGGTGAGTAGTTGGTTTCGATGTAAAGCGCGATCGGCACCACGATGTGGCCGACGATGACGATCACGAGGTAGGCTGGCAGGTCGTCGGCGCGGTGCGCGGAGAAATCCTGCCCGCACTTGTCGCACTTGTCCGCAACCTTCAGGAAGGCACGGAACAGCTTGCCTTCGCCGCAACGCGGGCAGCGGCCGCGGAAGCCACGCTTCATCGCGGTCCAGACGTCGCGCTTTTCCACGGCGCCGGCGTCGCGGGTCCAGGTGGTCGGGGCCAACGCGGTCGGCGTCGTGCTCATGGCGTCCATGACTTGCCTTTCTTCGATTTGCCGGACTTGGCTTTGCTCTTCGGCTTGCCGCCCCTATCACGGCGGGCCTTCCCGGCTTCCTTCTTCGCACGTTTCGGCGCGTTCGGTTTTGCTCTGCCGGCCGGGCTTTCGCGCCGCCTTTGGCGCGAGACCGCCTTGTGGCCGTCGGACAGCAATTCGAAGCGCAGCGCTCCGGCCACGGGTGCCGCTTCTACCAGACGGACGTCGACCACGTCACCCAATCGGTGCATGGCACCGCTGCGCTGGCCGATCAGCGCATGCCGCGCCTCGTCGTAGGTGAAGTACTCGGTGCCGAGCGTGCGGATCGGGATCAGCCCGTCGGCGCCGGTATCATTCAGCTTCACGAACAGGCCCGCGCGGGTGACACCGGAGACGCGGCCCTGGAAGGTGGCGCCGACCCGGTCGGCAAGGTGATGCGCGATCAGCCGGTCGACGGTCTCGCGCTCGGCCTTCATGGCGCGCCGTTCGGTGACCGAGATCTGTGCTGCGACCTCGCTTAAATGATCCGCCGTCTCGCCCTCGGGCAGGGCGCCATCGCCGAGATTCAGCGCGCGCAGCAGGCCACGATGCACGACAAGGTCGGCATACCTGCGGATCGGCGAGGTGAAATGCGCGTAGCGCCGCAGGTTGAGGCCGAAATGCCCGTAATTCTCCGAGGAGTACTCGGCCTGCGCCTGCGAGCGCAGCACGACTTCATTGACCATGTGCTCGTAGTCCTGGCCTGCCACCACCGTCAGCACGCGGTTGAACAGCGACGGGCGCAGCGCGCCCTGTTTGGCGAAGGGGACATCGAGCGTCTTCAGGAACTCCTGCAGCGCATGGACCTTCTCCACGGTCGGCTCGTCATGCACCCGGTAGATCAGCGGCAGCGCCTTCTTCTCCAGCGCCTCGGCGGCTGCGACGTTGGCGAGGATCATGAACTCCTCGATCAGCCGGTGCGCATCGAGTCGCTCGGGCACCACGACACGATCGACGGTACCGTCGGGCTTCAAGAGGATCTTGCGCTCGGGAAGATCGAGCTCGAGCGGATCGCGCGCTTCGCGGCCGCGCTTGGCAACGTCGTAGGCCGCATACAGCGGCTTGAGGATGGGATCGAGCAACGGGCCGGTGGTGTCGTCCGGCTTGCCGTCGATTGCCGCCTGCGCCTGCGCGTAGGAGAGCTTGGCAGCCGACCGCATCAGGATGCGGTGGAACGAGTGCGAGCGCTTGCGGCCATCGGGCGCGAGCACGATGCGCACCGCGAGCGCGCCGCGCGGCTCGCCCGGCACCAGCGAACAGAGATTGTTGGAAATGCGTTCGGGCAGCATGGGCACGACGCGGTCGGGGAAGTAGACCGAGTTGCCGCGCTGGAGCGCGTCGCGATCGAGCGCCGAGCCGGGGCGGACGTAATAGGCGACGTCGGCAATCGCGACGTGAACGATGAAGCCGCCCTTGTTGTCCGGGTCGGGATCGGGTTCCGCATGAACCGCGTCGTCATGATCCTTGGCGTCGGGCGGATCGATGGTGATGAGCGGCAGCTCGCGCCAATCCTCGCGGCCTTTCAGGACGGCCGGCTCGGCTGCTTCTGCCTCGTCGACGGCGGCCTTGGAGAAATCGAGCGGGATCTCGTGTGCATGGATTGCGATCAGGCTGATCGCCTTCTCGGTCGCGACCGAGCCGTAGCGTTCCTTGACGCGGGCGGACGGCAGGCCGAAGCCGCGGCCGCGCAGCAGCTCGACGCTGACGAGGTCGCCATCTCTGGCCTCGCGGCTGTCGCTGGCTGCGATCGCGAGCTCACGCCCAGCCTGCTTCTTTTCGACTGGGATCAATCGTCCGCCGCCGCCGCCCGGCAGCGCGCGGAAGATGCCGAGCACGCGATTGCGTGCCTTGTCGAGCACCTTGATAACGCGGCCGCGATAGGCCACCCCATCGCCGTCACCGACGCGGTCGATCCTCAGCAGCGCGCGGTCGCCGACGCCGGCAGTGGTACCGGGGCGGGCGTGGCGCGGGGTATGGATGCGGATGCGTGGCGGCTCGGACTGCTCGGCCTCGTCCCATTCGGCAGGCTTGGCAATCAGTTCGCCGTCGCTGTCGCGTCCGGTGATGTCGGCAATCAAGGTGGCCGGGAGGCCGTCGGTCTCGGTGATCGTCTTGCGGCCGCTCTTCTTGATGGCGCCGCCATCGACGAGCTCGCGCAGGAGTCGCTTCAGCTCGACGCGGTCGGCATTCTTCAGGCCGAACTCGCGCGCGATTTCCTTGGTGCCAATCTTGCCCGGATTGGCGCGAATGAAGGCGACGATGGCCTCCCGCGACGGGAAGCCCTGGTCGCGCTTTTTGCTCATTTTCTCATCCGCGAGCTTTGCCGGCGCTCTTCTTCGCTGGCGCTTTCGCGGCCGGCTTGGCCGAGGTCTTCGCAGCCGACGTCTTGGAAGCTACGGCGACCGGCGCGCGCGCCTTGCTGGTGGACTCTGATTTCGGTTTGGCGGCGGCCTTCTTCGCCGCGGTCTTCTTGGCAGGCTTTGCGTCATCCCCATCCTCATCAGACGCGGACTTGTCAGACTCGGACTTGGCTTTGGCTGCCTTCTTCGGCTTGGCAGCCTTCTTGGCGACGGCCTTCTTCTTGCCGCCGCCCTTGGCCGCACGCTCATCGAGCAGCGCGATCGCCTCGGGCAGGGTGATGGTGTCCTTGTCCTTGTCGCCGGGGATGGTCGCATTGACGCCGCCCGCACTGACATAAGCGCCGTAGCGGCCGGCCTTGACCGCGACCGCGCCGAGCGAAGGATGATCGCCGAGTGCCTTGCCGGGGTCGGCACCGAAGCGCTTGCTCGGGCCCTTGGCGATCTTCTCCGCAATCAGGGTGACGGCGCGATTGAGGCCGATGTCGAACACCTCGTCGCCAGCCTCTAGGCTCGCATACGTCTTCTCATGGCGGACGAAAGGCCCGAAGCGGCCGAGACCGGCCGTGATCGGCTGGCCCGTTTCCGGGTGCTTGCCGATCTCGCGCGGTAGCGACAGCAACTTCAGCGCCAATTCGAGCTCGACATCCGCAGGCGAAGTGCCCTTCGGGATGCCGGCGCGCTTCGGCTTCTCGCCCTCTTCGTAGTCCTTCTGGTCGCCGAGCTGGATGTACGGGCCGAACCGGCCGGCCTTGACGACGACATCGCGCCCGGTGTCCGGATCCTGGCCGAGAATGCGGTCGGCCGTGGCCTCGCTGTCGGCGGCGAGCGGCCGGGTGTAGCGGCACTCCGGATAATTCGAGCAGCCGACGAACGCGCCGAACTTGCCTGCCTTGAGGTTGAGCCGGCCGGTGCCGCAGGTCGGGCACTGCCGGACATCGCCGCCATCTTCGCGCGGCGGATAGATGTGCGGACCGAGCATCTCATCAAGCGCATCCAAGACCTGCGCGACGCGCAGGTCCTTGATGTCGTCCACCGCCCCGATGAAGCCGGTCCAGAAATCCTTCAGCACCTGCTGCCAGGAGATCTCGTTGTTGGAGACGCGGTCGAGCTGCTCTTCCAAATCGGCGGTGAAATCATACTCCACATAGCGGCGGAAGAAGTTCTCCAGGAACGCGATCACGACGCGGCCCTTGTCCTCGCCGTGCAGCCGCTTCTTCTCCAGCTTCACGTAGCCGCGAGCCTTCAGCACATCGAGGATCGAGGCATAAGTCGAGGGCCGGCCGATGCCGAGCTCTTCCATGCGCTTGACCAAGGATGCTTCCGAGAAACGCGGCGGCGGTTCGGTGAAATGCTGGGTGACGGCGAGGTCCTGACGCTTCAGCGGCTCGCCCGCGCTCATGGCAGGGAGGCGGCGGCTGTCTTCGTCTTCCTCGTCGTCGCGACCTTCCTGGTACAGCTTGAGGAAGCCGTCGAACTTGACGACCTGGCCTGTGGCGCGCAGTTCCAGCACGCGCGAGCCGGCCTTGGCCGTGATGTCGACCGTGGTGCGCTCGAGCTCGGCGGATTCCATCTGGCTGGCGATGGTGCGGGTCCAGATCAGCTCATAGAGTTTGGCCTGATCGTCATCGAGGCGTCCCCGCAGCTCGGCAGGGCGTCGTGACAGATCGGTCGGACGAATGGCTTCGTGCGCTTCCTGCGCGTTCTTGGCCTTGGTCTGGTATTGGCGCGGGCTGCCGGGCACGTAGTTATTGCCGTAGATCTCGCCGATCACCTTGCGCGCCTGGGTGACGGCTTCGGGCGCGATCTGCACGCCGTCGGTTCGCATATAGGTAATGAGACCGGTGGTCTCGCCGCCGATGTCGATGCCCTCATAGAGCCGCTGCGCGATGCGCATCGTGTGCGCCGGCGCGAAGCCGTGCTTGCGGCTTGCTTCCTGTTGCAGGGTCGAGGTCGTGAAGGGCGCCTGGGGATTGCGGCGCGCCGGCTTGGCGTCGACCGTCGCGACCGTGTAGGTGCCGGCTTCGAGCGCGTTCTTGAAGTCTTCGGCTTCCGCTGACGTGCCGACGTCGAGCCGCTGGATCTTCTTGCCGTCGGCGCCGACGAGGCGGGCTTCAAAACTGTCGCCGCGCGGCGTCGCCAGGGTCGCGATCAGCGACCAGT
Organism: Bradyrhizobium sp.; assembly: GCF_049798375.1. Taxonomy (GTDB): domain Bacteria; phylum Pseudomonadota; class Alphaproteobacteria; order Rhizobiales; family Xanthobacteraceae; genus Bradyrhizobium. Next base: position 15,455 of record NZ_JBARGP010000686.1, on the reverse strand, counting down.
ATTCGCGGGCGACGAATTTTTCGATCTCGAGTTCGCGGTCGCAGACCAGCCGCAGCGCCACCGATTGCACCCGGCCGGCCGAGCGCGCGCCCGGCAGCTTGCGCCACAGCACGGGGGAGAGGGTAAAGCCGACCAGATAGTCCAGCGCGCGGCGTGCCATATAGGCGTCGACCAGCGCGCCGTCGATCTGGCGCGGGTTCTTCATCGCCTCCGTGACCGCCTGCTTGGTGATGGCGTTGAACACCACCCGCTCGATCTTCTGATCCTTCAGCGCGCGCTTTTCCTTCATCACCTCCAGCACGTGCCAGGAGATGGCTTCGCCCTCGCGATCAGGATCGGTCGCCAGGATCAGCCGATCGGCGCCCTTCAGTGACTTCGCAATGTCGTTCAGCCGGCCGGCGGCCTTGGCATCGACCTCCCAGATCATCCGAAAGTTTTCTTCAGGATCGACCGAACCATTTTTGGCGGCGAGATCGCGGACATGGCCAAAAGAGGCTAAAACCTCATAGGAGGAGCCCAAATATTTATTGATCGTCTTGGCTTTCGCCGGCGACTCCACGATGACGATATTCATGTATTTCCAGTGGCTTACGGGAAGGATTGAAGCCGGTTTCGCGGGATTCGCGAGAAACGCTCTCTGACCCCGAACATGGGTGGTGAGGGGGTTCCTGTCAAATCGCCAGATTTTGAAACGAGCGTCCCGGGCAAGAGTTAATATCTAAATGGTTGCATATTACCACCCGAGAGTTGTGGATGTTGAATAGGTAAATCTGTCAAATAAGATGGATTCGGATGAATTTTTTGACCAAACCACTGCGTAAGCGAAAGCGCATGTCTCAGAGCCGAGAGCCGCGCCACCTTCATGACAATGTCCATGATGAAGGCGGAGCCGACGAGGCGGCGGCGATCATAGCCGAGACCACGCAAAGGCTCGCCGGGCTCGCCCGGCGCCATCATCTGGAGATGCTCGATTATCTGCTGCGCATGGCGCATCTCGAGGCCGAAGAATGGCTGCGACTGCGCAGCCGGAAGAAACTGTCGTAGCGAGCGGGAACTCTGCCGTCCCAGATCATCTGGAGCGGATGGAGATGCCTATTTTGACGCGCTTTCTTTGCCCGCGAGCGTCCCCGGCCGTGGCTTCAGCGTGGTATCGGCGGCCGCCAGCACGCGGCCATCCTCGGCGCAAAGTGCCAGCTTGCGGACCCGGCGGCCATTCTCGCGGTCGACCAGCATGGTCGCGATCTCCTGCGGTCTCTCGTCGAATTCCTCGCTCCACTGCCGCAGCGCTACCAGGATCGGGAACAGGCCACGGCCCTTGGCGGTCAGCACATAGTCACGGTAGGCGCTGCCGTCGGACGCCGGCTCGGTCGCCAGGATGCCGCGCTCCACGAGATCGCGCAGCCGCACCGTGAGGATGTTCTTGGCGAGCCCGAGGCTGCGCTGGAACTCGCCGAAGCGGCGGCATCCCATGAAAGCGTCGCGGATGATCAGGAGCGACCACCAATCGCCGATCGCATCCAGCGATCGCGCGATGGGGCAGGCGTCGCCGTCCAGGCTCGTGCGCTTGACCATGCTGGGCTCCTCAAACCTCGACCGATGTGGCTTCCACGTGAAGGCGATCACGTGTTTATATAGTTGCATTATAAAACCATTCGGTCTAAATGGCCATATAGTTTCATTATGCAACCATTCAACATATGGAGACTGGCCGTGAGGCTCGCAAACAAGACGGCATTGATCACTGGCGGCAACAGCGGCATCGGCTTGGCGACTGCGAAGCGGTTCGTGGCCGAAGGGGCCAAGGTCGCGATCACCGGCCGCAATGTGGAGCGGCTCGAGGCCGCGGCGCATGAGCTCGGGCCGCAGGCATTGGCGCTTGCGGCCGACGCCACCGACATCGCCGCGACCGAGGCTGCGATCGCCAAGGCGGCGGATCGCTTCGGCAAGCTCGACATTCTGTTCGCCAACGCCGGCATTCCCGGCCAGACGCCGGTGGGCAGCGCTTCGCTCGAGGTGTTCGAGCAGGTGATCCGGACCAATCTGACCAGCGTGTTCTTCACGGTGCAGGCGGCGCTGCCGCATCTCAATGACGGCGCCTCGATCATCCTCAACGGCTCGGTGATCTCCGTGCTCGGCAATCCCGGCTATTCTGCCTATGCCGCGAGCAAGGCCGGCGTGACCGCGATGGCGCGGGTGCTGGTCTCCGAATTGTCGCCACGCGGTATCCGGGTCAATGTCGTCGCACCCGGTGCGATCCGCACGCCGATCTGGGGAGCTGCGATCGCGACGCCGGAGGCCGAAAAGATCTTCGAGGCCCGCATCGGCGCGACAACGCCGCTCGGCCATATCGGCGAGCCGGAGAACATCGCAAACACTGTGTTGTTCCTGGCCTCAGACGAGGCGGCGCACATCACGGGGCAGCAGCTGTTTGTCGATGGCGGTGCGACCAGCTCTCCCGCCGGTGCTCCAATCTTCAGGGGGCAGGCGGCGAGGCAGTAGATAGAGAAGGCAACTAACAAAGGTCGGTCAGAGCCGAGCCCGTCGGCGCGCTTCGCTTTTTCGGTGAAGCCGCCGACGGGCTCGAAGGTGTGATGGGAAAAACTGCAGGCCGCATTGAACCATCGCTGCTGCGGTGACGACCTCTTCGCGAGGGCGGGATTTTTTTACACATTCATAATGGAGCGCATAATGGCCAAAACTGCGCGTTCTTCCGTTTTAATGTCGACACCGGCGTCAGTCGCCGAGCAACCGGCGCGGATTCAGTCTGCAAAAGATATTTTCATGACGGTGATGATCTTCTCGTTGACCGGCCTGTTGCTCTCGCTCGGTGCTCTGGCGCTGGGTTGGCCGCTGGTCTGGGACTGATCCTGTCGAGGGCGGCTGCCGCGCCGATGTCGGCAGCCGCGATCACTGCGCTATCCTAGGCGGCCTGCAGCTGGCTAACGGCTTCGAGCGCGTTCGCCAGCGCCTTCTCGCGGTGCTCGGGCCCGACCTGGATGCCGTCGGCCGCGATGAATTCCAGCGCGGTGACGCCGATGAAGCCGAAGATGCCGCGCAGATAACTCTCGAGATGCTCGAGCGCGGCAGTCGGCGTGCCCTGGCCATAATATCCGCCGCGCGACAGCGCGACGATGACACGCTTATTGCCGGCGAGGCCTTGCGGTCCTTGCGCGGTATATCGGAAAGTCTTGCCGGCAATCAGGATGCGATCGATCCACGCCTTCAGCTGGCTCGGAATCGAGAAATTGTACATCGGTGCGCCCAGCACCAGGATGTCGGCGGCGAGAAACTCCTCCAGAACGGCTTGGCCGGCCGCAAGCTCCTGCTGCAGGAGCGGATCGGATGGCAGGTTGCCTTGCGCGGCCGCAAGATGCGTCCCCGACAGATGCGCGAGCGGGGCCGCGGTAAGGTCACGATAGGCGATCTCGAGGCCGGGCGTCGTGTGCCGCAGCCGGTCGACGATTGCCGCTGAGAGCCGCCGGCTCACGGAGTGCGGCCCGAGCACGCTGGAATCGATGTGGAGGAGCTTGGTCATCGCCGGTTACCTTTTGGGTTTTGGTATGGGTTTGTAACTAGCGCACTATGAGTAACTGTGCGATCACCGCACAAGAACGCACATTTTTGAAACCCGGGCACATCCGTGAAACCTGAGAACATCCGTGGTCCCATCCCTCCGCGGCAGTCGCTGGACGACCATGACTGTCGCGGCGTCGCCTCCGTCCTGGCGCGAGTCGGCGACAAATGGAGCGTGTTCGTCATCATGATGCTCGGCGACGGGCCGAAGCGCTTTAACGAGCTGAAGCGCATGGTCGGCGGCATCTCGCAGCGGATGCTGACGCTCACCTTGCGTGGGCTGGAGCGCGACGGGCTGGTCACGCGCACGGTGTTTCCGACCATTCCGCCGCGCGTCGATTACGAGCTCACCGATCTCGGCCGCGGGCTGTGCCATCCCGTGAAGTCGCTCGGCGAATGGGCCGTGAGCCATCAGGACCAGATCGAGGCGGCACGCTCGCGCTTCGACGAACGCAGCGCGCGGGACTGATTAGCTCACGAGAGGGATGCCAGTCCGCCGCGATGGCGCTCGAGCTTGCCTGCAAGCTCGAGCTCGAGCAGCACGGTGCGGACCACGGCCGGCGCGATGCCCGAGATCCGGATCAGATCGTCCAGCGAGACCGGCGTCGGCCCGAGCAGGCTCACGATCTGGTCGCGGTCGTGGTTTTCGGGATCGGGCGCAAACGGCTCGTCATCATCCTCGCGCAAGGGCAGGGACTTTGGCCGCGCCATGATCGGTGCAACGGCGTCGATGATGTCGGGGGCGCCGGTGACAAGCATCGCACCCTGCTTGATCAGATCGTTGGTGCCGGCTGCGCGCGGATCGAGCGGCGAGCCGGGGACGGCAAACACCTCGCGGCCCTGTTCGCCGGCCATCCGCGCCGTGATCAGCGAGCCCGAGCGATGGGCGGCCTCGACCACGACCACGCCGAGCGCGGCGCCTGAGATCAGGCGGTTGCGGCGGGGAAAGTCGCGAGCGCGCGGCTCATGCCCGAGCGGCATCTCTGAGATCGCGGCACCTTCGCCGGCGAGGATCGAGGTCAACAGATCCTCGTGCTCGGGCGGATAGATCCGGTCATGACCGCCGGCGAGCACCGCGATGGTGCCGCTCGCGATACTCCTGCGGTGCGCCGCCTGGTCGATGCCGCGGGCGAGGCCCGAGATGATGACGAAGCCGGCCTCGCCCAGCTCATGTGCGAGCTGGCCGGCGAATTTGAGCCCGGCGGCGGAGGCATTGCGCGAGCCGACGATGGCGATGATCGGTCGCATCAGAGTTTCGTCAGCGCCACGCACGGCGAGCAATGGCGGCGCATCGTCGAGCGTGGCCAGCCGCGACGGGTAGCCGTTCTCGCCCAGTGCCAGCAGGCGGATGCCGAGCTTGCGTGATGCCGTAAGCTCCGCGTGCGCCTCGTCCTTGCTGCAGATCCGCAAGGTCCGTCCGGCGCCGCCGCGGCGCGCCAGCTCCGGCAGTTGCGCGATCGCAGCCTGCGCGCTGCCGCAATGATCGAGCAGCGAGCGAAAGGTCCGCGGCCCGACATTATCGGAGCGGATCAGCCGCAGGCGATCGAGCCGCTCGGCCTCGGCCAGCTCGATGGTGGTGGTAATGGCGTCCACGCGTGACCTCCAGATGGAGGCAGCATGACGCAACCTGAGGGCGCAGGGAAGGGGGCGCGCGTACGTCACGCGCCCAACAGCAGAGATCAGACCAGAAAATTTAGACGAGCAGCGAGTCCAGCATGGCCGCGTCGAACTCCGCCCGGCGCTCCTGTGGAGCGAGCGTGGTGCCGACAGGCGCCTCGCGCAGCCAGCGCTCGGCCGCATGACGGCCGCCTTCGTGCAGCATCGCGATGAAGCCCGGTCCGAAATCGGTGGGGCTCTGCTCAGCCAGATCGGCGATCGCGTCCTCGGCCGCCAGCCGGTGCACGCGCGGCGGATGCAGGCCGTCGCTGCGCGCCCATTCCAGCGCGGCGAGCTCGGCATTGAGCACGGCATTGGCCGCGATCCGGTCGAGCCGGCGGTCGATCGCGGCCGGCCACTCCGGAATCGCGCCATCGCGCGTCGGCGTCACCTGCACGACCAGGAGGTCGGCGGCGCTGGATTCGTGCACCAGGCTGACGATCGGCGGATTGGCCGTGAGGCTGCCATCCCAATAGGCCTCGCCGTCGATCTCGATCGGAGATTGCAGCTGGGGCGGGCAGGTCGAGGCAAGCAGCGCGTCTGGCGTGATCTCGGCGTTGCGAAAGATCCGCTGGCCGCCGTCGCGGACCCGGGTCGCGGCGAGCAACACGCGTGGTGCGGCCGGGCCCTGCACGGCGGCGAAATTGATCTGGTTCGTCAGCATCTCGCGAAGCGGCGCGAGGTCGGACCGCGCCGCACGCAGCGCCGGTCCGGTCGCGATCGTGCTGCTGGCGGGCGATAAACTGCCGACCAGCATCAGTGCGTGGAACGAGGCCTCGCTGGTCACGCGAGTCCAGAACTGCGTCAACAGCTCGCGCGCAGCTTCGCGGCCGCCATTGGCGATGCCACAAGCGAGCAGTGCGGCGTTGATGGCGCCGGCGCTCGCGCCGCTGATCGTGTCGAAGTCGACACTTGGTTCTTCCAGCAACCGCTCGATCACGCCCCAGGAGAACGCCGAGAACGTGCCGCCACCCTGCAGCGCCAGCGACAGCTTGCGCGGCGGCCAGAGGCGCGGCGCAGGCGCCAGCGCCGGTGTCGCAACGATGGTCTGCGCGAGCGAGCGGTCCGTCGTCGCCGGCAGCTTCACCTCGACGGCGGTCGGCTTCATCCCGGTCGCGGCCAGTATCATCTCGGCGATAACGGGCTGTGTCGCCAGCGGCGCGACATCAGGCGCGTCCGCGACGACAGCGCTCGGCAGCGGCTCCCTTACTGGCTCGCTCGCCCTGGTGATCGGCAGCGGAGCTTCCACAACCGGCGCTGGCGTGACGACCGGCTCGGCTATGACCGGATCTGAATTCGTGCTGTCGCCGCTCGACCAGATCTGGGCGCCGGAAAGCAGGGCAGTCGCGGAGGAACGATACGGTGCGGCCTGCTGCTGCACCGGCTCCTGCTGAGTGATGGGGTCATGGCGCGTGGCCGATGACCCGCTCGCTTCGGTCTTTCTGAACCACATGATTCGACAATGACAGGCTCAACTGATTCCCGCCAGAGTCACGCGTCGATATCAGTTGGGAACTACGCGCAGTGTTGCTGCATTGCCGCGAAAATGCAGGCGAAATACGGCTTTTCCGTAAGAATGCGGTGGCTACTTCTTCGCGCCGATCTTGTTCTCCGTACCGCTGAGCAAGCGCTTGATGTTTTCACGGTGCATGTAGAACAGCAGGATGGTGAGAACGGCTGACAGCGCCGCGAGCGCGGTGTGGCTGATGGACAACAGCATGATCGGCGTGAGCACACTAGCCACGAACGCGGCTAGCGAGGAGTAGCGGAACGCGAAGGCGGTCGCGAGCCAGATCAGGCAGAAGAACAGCGCCGCAGGCCAGAACAGGCCGAGCAGGATGCCGATATAGACGGCAACGCCCTTGCCGCCGCGAAACTTCAACCAAATCGGGAACAAATGGCCGAGAAAGGCGCCGAGGCCAGCGACCATCGCCGCGGTGGGGCCGCCGAAATGGCCGCAAAGAATAACCGCGGCGGTGCCCTTCAGCGCGTCGCCGAGCAGGGTCGCGACGGCGAGTTCCTTGCGTCCGGTGCGCAACACGTTGGTGGCGCCGATACTGCCCGAGCCGATATTGCGCAGATCCTCGGTGCCGGCCCATCTGGTGAGGATCACGCCGAACGGGATCGAGCCGAACAGATAACCGATCACCAGGGCGACGAAGAGAAAGGCGTCAGGTCCCATCGCGCATCACTCCTTGGCTGTCGCCTGTGTATCAGACATGCTCGAATACGGTGCGGCCGCCGACGATGGTGCGCACCACGCGTCCGGTGAAGCGGGCCTCGTCGAACGGGGTGTTCTTGCATAGCGATTTAAGATCAGTGGGATCGAGCACCCAAGGCACATCGGGGTCGATCACGACGATGTCGGCAGGTGCGCCCGCGCGCAAGGTGCCGCCGGGCAGGCCGAGCAGTTCGGCGGGGCGCGTCGACATCGCGCGGATCAGCGTGGTCCAGGAGAGCTCGCCATTGTGCACGAGCCGCAGCGCGGCCGGCAGCATGGTCTCCATGCCGACGGCGCCGCTGGCGGCCTCGGCGAATGGCAGCCGCTTCACCTCGACGTCCTGCGGGTTGTGATCGGAGACGATGACGTCGATCAGGCCCGAGGCCAGCGCCTCCACCAGCGCGCGCCGATCGGTCTCGGCGCGCAGCGGCGGTGACAATTTCAGGAAGGTGCGGTAGGGGCCGATGTCGTTCTCGTTCAAGGTGACATGGTTGATCGAGACCGAGGCGCTCACGGACAAGCCCGCATCGCGCGCCCGCTGCAGGATCTCGAGCGAGTCGATCGAGCTCAGGGACGCGGCGTGGTAGCGTCCCTTGGCGAGCGCGACCAACCGCATGTCGCGCTCCAGCATGACCGCTTCGGCCGCGGCCGGAATCCCCTCGAGGCCGAGGCGCGAAGCGAACTCGCCCTCGTTCATGACGCCTTCACCGACGAGATCGGGATCCTCGGTGTGGTGCACGATCAGCGCGTCGAAATCGCGCGCATAGGTCAGCGCGCGGCGCATCACCTGCGCATTGGTGACGCTGGTGTGGCCGTTCGAGAAGGCGACCGCGCCGGCCGCTTTCAAGAGCCCGATCTCGGTCATCTCCTCGCCGCGCAGGCCCTTGGTCAGCGCCGCCATCGGCTGGATGTTGACGACCGCGGTGTCGCGGGACCGGCGCAGCACGAAATCGACCGTCGTCGAATTGTCGATGACGGGCGCGGTGCCGGGCTGGCAGATGATGGTGGTGATGCCGCCGGTGGCGGCCGCCAGGCTCGCCGACGCGAAGGTCTCGCGATAGTCATAGCCGGGCTCGCCGACGAACGCGCACATGTCGATCAGTCCGGGGGCCACGACCTTGCCGGCGCAGTTGATGATGTCGGTGCCTTCGGGCACGCCGGCGGCGCCGATGCCGCGCCGCATTTCGCGGATCACGCCATCGGCGATCAGCAGGTCGCCGATGCCGTCGAAATCGCGCGCGGGATCGATGACGCGGGCGTTGGCGAGCAGGATCGGGCGGCGGTCGGTCAGCATGGTCGTTCCCGATTTACGTTCAAGCATTCGGCAGGTTGCGGGCGAGCGCCTCTAACACCGCCATCCGCACCGCGACACCCATCTCCACCTGTTCCCGGATCAGCGACTGCGCGCCGTCGGCGACGATGGAGTCGATCTCGACGCCGCGATTCATCGGTCCCGGATGCATCACCAGCGCATCCGGCTTGGCGTAGGCGAGCTTCTTCTGGTCGAGCCCGAAATAGCGAAAATATTCGCCTGACGAAGGCACGAAGGAGCCGTTCATGCGCTCGCGCTGCAGCCGCAGCATCATCACGATGTCGGCGCCTTGCAGCCCTTCGCGCATGTCGCGGGCCACCTCGACGCCCATCCGCTCGATGCCCTGCGGCAACAGCGTCGACGGCGCGACCACGCGCACCCGCGCGCCCATGGTGTTGAGCAGCAGGATGTTGGAGCGCGCCACCCGCGAATGCAGCACGTCGCCGCAGATCGCGATCACGAGCCCTTCGATCCGGCCCTTGTTGCGGCGGATCGTCAGCGCATCGAGCAGCGCCTGGGTCGGATGCTCATGGGCGCCGTCGCCGGCATTGATCACGGAGCCGTCGACCTTGCGCGCCAGCAGTTCCACCGCGCCGGAGGCGTGGTGGCGCACCACCAGGATATCCGGGTGCATCGCGTTCAGCGTCACGGCCGTGTCCATCAGGGTCTCGCCCTTGCGCATGGACGAGGAGGACACCGACATGTTCATGACGTCGGCGCCGAGCCGTTTTCCGGCGATCTCGAACGAGGATTGGGTCCGCGTCGAAGCCTCGAAGAACAGGTTGACCTGGGTCCGGCCGCGCAGCACGGTGCGCTTCTTGTCGACTTGACGGTTCAGTTCGACATACTCCTCGGACAAGTCGAGGAGGCCGGTGATATCGTCAGCGGAAAGGCCCTCGATTCCCAGCAAATGCCGGTGCGCGAGGACGAACGTCGATTTCGGAGAGGTTGCCATTAAAGCCAGAGCTATAGGCGCGGTTTCCACGGTGGGCAAGGGCGAAAGCCGGTGTTCCGAGTTATCCCCCGTTGCCTCGGCGGCAAGGCTTTGTGAACTATGCCAGGGAGTGGTGGCACTTTTCGCGGCCGGGTGCGGGCGCGACCGCCTATGATTTTCCTATTCGGCCGCGCCGATCATCGATACGGAATACGGCCATGACCCAGCCTTCGTTCGCGACCCACGAGGTGTTCAACCAGTCACCGCCGTTCGAGGACGTCAACCTCTATACGTCCGATCAGTCGTTGGCCGCCGCCGTTGCGGCCAACGGCGGCGCGGACGCGCAGCGAGAGCTCACCGAGTTCGGACAGCTGTGGGGATCGGCTGCGATGACGGAGCGGGGCCGGCTCGCCAACGAGAGCACGCCGAAGCTGCGGACTTTCGATTCCAAGGGCCATCGCCGCGACGTCGTCGAGTTTCATCCGGCCTATCATGAGTTGATGGCGTATGCGGCGCAGGCCGGCCTGCACAATTCGACCTGGACGAGTGAAGGCAAGCCGCGCGGCGGCAGCTCCGAGGTGGTGCGTGCGGCGAAATTCTATATCGCCAGCCAGGTCGAAAGCGGCCATCTCTGTCCGGTGACGATGACGCGCGCCTCCGTGGCGGCGCTGGCATTGCAACCGGAGTTGCTGGCGAGCACGATGCCGGTCATCGCCAGCCGCGACTACGATCCGAGCTTTGCACCGTGGTGGCAGAAGCGCGGCATGACACTCGGCATGGGTATGACCGAGAAGCAGGGCGGCACCGATGTGCGTGCCAATATGACCCGCGCCGAGCGCACAGCCGACGGCTATCGCATCACCGGCCACAAATGGTTCATGTCGGCGCCGATGTGCGACGCCTTCCTGGTGCTGGCGCAGGCCGATGCAGGATTGACCTGCTTCTTCATGCCGCGCTTTGCGCCCGACGGTTCGGTGAACGCGATCCAGTTCCAGCGTTTGAAGGACAAGCTCGGCAACCGCTCGAACGCATCCTCCGAAGTCGAGTTCATCGGTGCCTATGCGGCGCGCGTCGGCGAGGAGGGCAAGGGCATCCGCACCATCATCCAGATGGTGCAACTGACGCGACAGGACTGCGCGATCTCGTCTGCCGGCCTGATGCGCTCGGGCCTTGCGCATGCGTTGCATCACACCCGCCATCGCAGCGTGTTCCAGAAGCATCTGGCCGATCAGCCGCTGATGCAGGCGGTGCTGTCAGACATGGCGCTGCATGTCGAGGCGAGTGTGGCGCTGGTGATGCGGATGTGCCGGGCGTTCGATCGCGCGCCGGCCGACGCCGGGGAGGCGGCCTATGTGCGGCTGCTGACACCCGCGATCAAATATTGGGTCTGCAAGAGCGCGCCGGCGTTTCTGTACGAGGCGATGGAATGCCTCGGCGGCAATGGCTATGTGGAGGACGGCATTCTGGCGCGGCACTTCCGGGAGTCGCCGGTCAATGCGATCTGGGAAGGCTCGGGCAACGTGATGTGCCTCGACGTGCTCAGGGCCCTGTCGCGCGACGCCGAGGCCGCGATGACGGTTCTGACCGCGCTCGCGGCCGAGACGCGCGGTCTGCCTGGCGCGGCAGAGACGGTCAGCTTCATCGGGCAGGCTTTCCGCAGGCCCGACTCGGAGCGCGTGGCGCGTCTCGCGGTCGAGAAGCTGGCGCTGCTCGCAGCCAGCGCCGCGCTGAACCAGGTCACACCGCGTCATGCCGAGCTGTTTGCCGCCACTCGTCTCGCCACGACCCATCCCGGCATGTACGGCGCCGTCGACCTCGATGCCGCTGACATGCGCACCTTGCTGGAGCGCGCGCTGCAGTGACCGATCTTCCTGAAAGCCTCGCACTCGAATACGTCGATCCCCAAGGTCCGCCCGTTCTGGTCGAGCCCGGGCACCGCGCGCCGCGCAGGCTGGGATTCTGGCGCACGGCACTGTGGGGTGTGCTCGTCATCGTCGCATTTTTTGTCGGTCAGTTGGTTCCGATCGGTTATTTCGTGCTCACGTCACCGGGGGCGCTCAATAGCATTGAAGCGCTCAAACAGGCTCTGAACAACATCGGCAGCTCGCCGGCCATCATCGCATTATCCGCCATTATGGGCCTGCCCGGACTGCTGATCCCGCTCTATTTCGCCATTCGCTCGACGCGGCTTCCGTTTGCCGAGTATCTGGGCCTGCGCTGGACCAGTTGGAAAAATCTCGTCCTCGGCGTCGTCGGCATGGTCGTGGTGTTGGGAATCTGGGAGCTGATGTCAGGCCTGACGGGGCACGAAGAACCCTCGTCGAACTTCATGATCGAGATGCTGAAGGCGGCCCAGGGCGACGGCACGGTATGGTTGCTGGTGATCGCGTTCTGCGTGGCGGCGCCGATCTCGGAAGAGCTGCTCGCTCGCGGTTTCCTCTATCGCGGCTGGTCGGATTCGTTCCTGCGCGTGCCCGGCGCCATCATTCTGTCGTCGCTGATCTGGACCGGGTTACATTTCCAGTACGGCTGGTTCGGTCTGCTCAACGTGCTGTCGCTGGGTCTTTGGTTCGGTTATCTGCGCTACCGTACCCACTCGATTTATTTGACCATGGTCCTGCATGGCCTCAACAACCTCGCGGCCACGCTGCAGACGATGTGGCTTGCGAGCGGAAACGGCTAGCTCGAAAAGCATTGATCCTGTAGTTGTTTGCCTCGGCCTTTCAAGCGGGAATTGCCTGGAGCGGGCGGGGGCATTTATGAGTGACGGAGTCGGCGCACCGGAAGCGCCGCGAGCGTTGCATTTTTTTGAGACTTTGGGCGTTGCACTGGCGACCTATGTCGCGTTCGTGGCCGGTGGGTGGCTGACAGCTGTGGCGCTGTTTGTCGTCCGTCAGGTCTCATCGACTTCGCCGGACGCGCTTTCCGACCAGGCGTACTACAATGCGGTCGTCTTGCTCGGCGCGTTTCCTTGGGCGCTTGCCGTGATCTGGTGGGCGGTTCGCCGTGCAGGATGGCAGGTCTCGGACTATCTTGCCCTCAAATGGCCTCGTCCCGGCGAGCTTGTCGTCGCGCTGGTCGTCACCTTAATTGGGCTGCAGGCGTTGAGCTTCGTTTTCGCTTGGCTGGGTTTGGCGACGGATACTTCCATCGTCAGCGAATACCAAAGCGCCAGGAGCGACACGTCCTTATTCCTTTTTCTGGCAACCGCTTGCGTTGGTGCGCCGATTGTCGAGGAATTCGCGGTGCGCGGATTTGCGTTTCGCGGCTGGTCGGATTCCTTCCTCGGGCCGGTGGGCGCGATCCTGCTCACCTCCGTGCTCTGGGCCGCTTCTCACACCCAGTATGATTGGCTTGGCAAGTTCGATATCTTTGTGACGGGTCTTTTGCTCGGCTACTTCCGCTACCGTAGCGGTTCGACCTATTTGGCGGTCGTCGTGCACTCTGCGATCAATCTTTATATCTCTGTATGGCTGGGCTTGGCGCCACCGTCAGCTTAGCCGTTCGAGACCATCGCGATGATGAGCGGCATCGTCAGCGCCGCCAGCGCGGTCTGCAGAGTGATGATCTGCGCCAGCAGCGGTGCGTCGCCGCCCATCTGCCGCGCCATTACATAGGCGCTCGGCGAGGTCGGCACCGCCGCGCAGACGGCGACGATCACGAGGCTCGGACCGCTCAAGCCGAACCAGACCGCAAGAGCCAGCGCCAGCGCCGGCATCGCCACCAGCTTGAGCCCGACGCCGAGCGCGGCGGCGAGCCTTAAGCGCGTCAGCCCCTCGAAATGCAGTCCGGCGCCGGTGACCAGCAGGCCGATCGCGAGCGACGCCTGGCTCAGCGCGTTGGCCACGTCGTGCCAGAGCTTGGGCAGCGGCACGTGCAGCTGGTTCAGCGCCAGTCCGGCGATGCAAGCCAGGATCAGCGGATTGCGCGCGATCGTAAGTGCGATCTCGCGCGCAGAGCGCCGTTCGGGCGCGGCATAATGGGCCAGCACGGTGACGCTCAGCACATTGACGAGCGGAATGATCGCGACCATGGCGACGGACGCCAGCGCGAGGCCCGACGCGCCATAGAGGCTGCCGGAGACGGCGAGCCCGACATAGGTTTGCCAGCGGACCGCGCCCTGGAAGATCGAAGTGAAGGCGGGCCCGTCGATCGCGAGCCGCGCCAGCAGCGGGCGCAGCGCGAGGCAGAGCAAGGCCATCGCCAGCGCGGACAGGAACAGTGCGCCGCCGACGCCGGCGAACGGCACCTTCGACAGATCGGCTTTCACCAGCGTCTGCACCAACAGCGCCGGAAACAGCACGTAGTAGGTCAGCCGCTCAAGTCCCTGCCATTGCGCGTCGGGCTGGATCAGGCTGCGCTTCAGCACGACCCCGAGCAGGATCAGCAGGAACACCGGCAGCAATGCCGCGATGACGACGCCCATGCTAAACGCTGCTCTGTCGCAGTTTGGCCAGCCGGTCGAGCGCGCCCTGCAAGATGAAGATCGCTGCGTGTTCGTCGATCACCTCGGCGCGCCGCGCGCGGCTGACATCCATGCCGATCAGCTCGCGCTCGACCGCGGCGGTCGAGAGCCGCTCGTCCCATAGCCCGATCGGCAGATCGGTAAGCTTGGAAAAGTTGCGGGCGAAGGCGCGGGTGGATTGCGCACGCGGTCCCTCGCTGCCGTCCATGTTGATCGGGAGCCCCAGCACGAAGCCGGTCACCTTGCGCTCGGCGGCAAGGGCAAGCAGCCGCGCGGCGTCGGCCTTGAATGCCTTGCGCTGGATGGTCTCGATGCCGGTGGCGAGTCTGCGGTCGGGATTCGAGACGGCGACGCCGATGGTCTTCGTGCCGAGGTCGAGACCGATCAGTGCGCCGCGGTCAGGCCAGTGCGCGGCAGCGTCGACGAGGGGAAGGATGAGAGCGGGCATGCGCTGCGCTTAGCACGCGCCCGCATGCCGAGCCAGCAGGGCCGGGAACGGCCCGGGTTGCTGCGGGGTCCGGATCGGCCTACATTACGTGCCGAACCCTGAAGAGGAATGGTGCCGTGGATATCCGGATCAACATCGCAAGCCGCCTTGTTTGGTCCGAATTCACGGTTGTTCATGCCCAGCTTCCTCACGCTCGACGCAGTCGCCGCCACGACGCCTGACGGTTACCGCCTTTTCGACCATCTCACATTCTCTCTTCGAGCCGAACGTGTCGGCCTTGTCGGCCGCAACGGATCCGGTAAATCGACCTTGTTGCGGATCGTCGCAGGCCTGGCCGAGCCAGCCGCGGGGCATGTCATCCGCGCTGGATCGATCGGCACGCTGGCGCAGGACTGGCCCGGACATCTGACGATCGCCGCGGCGCTCGGCGTTGCCGATTGCCTCGCCGTCATCGCGCGCGTTGTTGCCGGAGATGGGCACGAGATCGATTTCGATGCCGCCGACTGGACGCTGTCGACTCGGATCGAGGCGGCGTTGCTCGAAGCCGGTCTGCCCGCGATCGCGCTCGATCGCACGATAGCGACGCTGAGCGGCGGCGAGCGGACCCGTATCGGTATCGCACGGCTGCTGCTCGAAGCGCCCGACCTGCTGCTGCTCGATGAGCCCACCAACAATCTCGACGTTGCCGGCCGCGCGGCTGTTCATCTGCTGATCCAAAATTGGCGCGGCGGCGTGCTGGTCGCGAGCCATGACCGCGAACTGCTGGAAATGATGGATCGCATCGTCGAGCTGACGCCGGTCGGGGTGCGGATCGTCGGCGGCGGCTGGTCGGCGTTCGCGCAGATG
>NZ_JBARGP010000685.1:0-3806 GCF_049798375.1 Bradyrhizobium sp. | reverse complement strand
CGGCGAGCGGATCGAAGCCTCCTATGAGCTGCCGTTCCTGGCGCACGCGACCATGGAGCCGATCAACTGCACCGTGCACCTGAAGCCCGATAGCTGCGAGGTCTGGACCGGCACGCAGATCGTTTCGCGGGTGCAGTCGGAGGCGGCCAAGGCCGCCGGCCTGCCAGTCGACAACGTGATCGTCAACAATCATCTGCTCGGCGGCGGCTTCGGCCGCAAGCTCGAGCCCGACATGGCCGTGGCGGCCGTGAAGATCGCCAGGCAGCTCGACGGCCCGCTCAAGGGCGTTCCGCTCAAGGTTGTGTGGACGCGCGAGGAGGACATGCGGCACGATGTCTATCGCCCGGTTTATCGCGACGTTATCGCCGCGACGCTGACCGACGGCAAGATCTCGGCCTGGAAATACAAAATCGCGGGCGCCGCCGTGCTCGCGCGCTGGCTGCCGCCGGCATTCCAGAAGGGCATCGACATCGACGCCGTCGATTGCGCCGTCGACATGCCCTATGACATCGCCAATTTCGAGGTCGCCTATGTGCGCGCCGAGCCGCCGGCGGTGCCGACCGGCTTCTGGCGCGGTGTCGGCCCGAACAACAACGTATTCGCGATCGAGTGCTTCATCGATGAGCTCGCCCGCAAGGCGGGCCAGGATCCGATCGCGTTCCGCCGCGCCATGCTCGGCAAGACACCGCGGTTGCAGGCCGCGCTGGATATGGTTGCGGACAAATCCGGCTGGGGCCAGCCGCTGCCGCCGCGTGTCGGCCGCGGCGTCAGCGTGCAGCCGGCGTTCGGCAGCTTCATCGCCACCGTGGTCGAAGCGGAAGTCGCGGTATCAGGCGAGGTGCATCTGCGTCGCGCCACCTCGGTGGTCGATACCGGCATCGCGGTCAATCCGGACACCATCAAGGCGCAGATCGAGGGCGGCATGATCTTCAGCTTCACCGCCGCGCTCTACGGCGAGATCACTATCGCGAAGGGCCGCGTGCAGCAGTCCAACTTCAACGACTACCGGATGCTGCGGATCGACCAGGCGCCTAAGATCGAGGTGCACGTTGTCAAGAGCGGCGAGGCGCCGGGCGGCATCGGCGAGGCCGGCGTCAGCGCCGCCTTGCCTGCGCTCCGCAACGCGATCTATGCCGCGACCGGGGTGCCGTTACGCCGCATGCCGATCGACCGCAGCCTGATTGCCGCCGGGAGGAAGGCATGAGCAGGCCAGCAAACAGGCTGCAGGGCATCGTTACGGCAATCGTCGTGGTCGGCATTGCCGCTATCGGCGCCGTCGTGTGGTTTATCCGCGGTCCGTCGCCGCTCGCCTTCGCCGGGGGCAGTAAGGTCGCGCTCGCAGACTATCAGGATGCCAATCCGACCGGCGTGCCGGCCGCGCTGGCGCAGGCCGATCAGGTCACGCGCGGCGAATATCTCGCTCGCGCCGCAGACTGCGCGGCTTGCCACACCGCGCCCGGCGGCAAGCCACTGGCCGGCGGGTTCGGCTTCCAGCTGCCGTTCGGTACGCTCTATTCCACCAACATCACGTCCGACAAGGACACCGGCATCGGCAACTACACCGATGCCGAGTTCATCGCGGCGGTGCGACAAGGCATTCGGCGCGACGGGGCGCGGCTCTATCCGGCGATGCCCTACACGTCCTACAGCTATCTCAGCGACGCCGACGTGCTGGCGATCAAGGCCTATCTGTTCAACAGGCCTGCGGTCCACGCGCCGGCGCCTGCGAACTCGCTGTCGTTCCCGTTCGACCAGCGCTGGGCGATGATCGGCTGGGATATGCTGTTCAACCGCGACACGCGGTTTGCGCCAAATACTGCGCAGTCGCCGCAATGGAACAGGGGCGCTTATCTGGTCGAAGCGCTGGCGCATTGCGGCGAATGCCATACGCCGCGCAACGTCGCCTTCGCCCTCGACGGGCGCAACAAGTTCGCCGGCGCCGTGACCGCAGGCTGGCGTGCCTTCAACATCACATCGGACCAGGCAACCGGTATCGGCAGCTGGACTGATGCGGATCTGGTGGCCTATCTCGCGGCCGGCCATGCCACGGGGCACGGCACCGCCTCGGGTCCGATGGGGGAGGCGGTCGATAACAGCTTCCGCTATCTCGTGCCTGATGACATCAACGCCGTCGTCGCCTACCTGCGCAGCGTGCCAGCGATTGCCTCGCCCGACCAACCTGCGACGCCGGCGCCAGTAGCGCCAGCCTCCCATCGCGATGGCGTGATGGCAGATGCGCGCGGTAAGGTGGTGTTCGAGGGCGCCTGCGTGTCCTGCCACGGCTGGAGCGGCGAAAGCCTGGTATCGCCGCTGGCAACGCTGACAGGCTCCGCCGCGGTGAACGATCCGAGCGCGGTCAATGTCGCTCAGATCGTGATATCAGGCACCAGGCGCTCGACGCCGGACGGTGCGCTCTCGATGCCCGCCTTCGGCAACGCCTATTCGGACACCGAGATCGCGGCACTGGTGAACTACGTTACCGGCCGTTTCGGCCGGTCGGCCTCCCGCATCACGCCGCAGGAGGTCGCGGAGCTGCGCAAGCAGGGATCGAACTGACCGGGATCAATAGCGCGGATACGGAGCGCGATAGCCTTGATATCCTCGGCGCTGCTGCGCGAAGGCGTAGCGCGGATTGATGCCGCAACCGGCGTCGGTGCCTGACGCGGTCGCCATGCACTGCTGGTAGGTGGAGAACTGGCAATTGCCAGGATAACCCCACTCGCGACTTTGCAGACAGTAGCGGCTTTCGGCGGCGGCCGGCGAGCCGAAGCCGGCCAGGATGCAGGCGGTGGATGCGGCGGCGAAAATCAGATGGCGCATGAAGAGCTCCAGGATGGGATTGCGGAGTGAACGCCGCCCCGATGCGGACGTTCCTCCTACCTGACATACCGGACGGGACAGCGCGTTCGATTGTCCGTGAGCACATGCGCCGCTATTCTAACAGCTTCGTTCCTAACAGTTTACCGCGGCCGACGTACCGCGCGCACCTTGCCGCTCTTGCCGCCGCCGCAGAAGAAGCGGTCTTTGCCGTCGGACTCCAGACCCGAGACGCCGGTGCCCGGCGGCATCTCCAGCCGCTCCAGCACCTTGCCGTTCTCGGGATCGATCCGCCGGATATCGCTTTCGTCGTTCTCCCAGGTGCCGTGCCACAGCTCGCCGTCGACCCAGGTGACGCCCGTGACGAAGCGGTTGCAAGGCAGGGTGCGCAGGATCTTGCCGGTGTCGGGATCGATCTGATGAATCTTGCGCTCGCGATAGACGCCGACCCACAGCGTGCCTTCGGCCCACGCAAGGCCGGAATCGCCGCCGTCGCCCGGGGCGGGCATGGTGGCGAGCACGCGGCCGGAGCCGGGATCGATCTTGTGGATCTGCTTTTCGGCGATCTGGAACAGGTGCCGGCCGTCGAACGCGGTGCCGGCATGGGCAGGCGCCTCGATCCGGCGGTTCAGCTCGCCGCTGGCGGGATCGAGCGCCTCGATGCTGCCGCCGGCGGCGAACCAGATCTGCTCACCGTCATAGGTCACCCCGCCGACCTGCTCGACGCCTGGAAACGGGCCGTATTCCCTGATGATGTCGGCGGCCGATCGCTTCATCTGTCCTGTCCTGCTCGCGTGATCGATGCCGCCATCCTAATCGCTGGCGCGCGCCGCCGGGAGTAACAAGGTGGTCGTGAATCCCGGCGCCGGCGGCGTCATCCAGCGCCGGGCGCGGCCGCGGCCGAACGACTGGACGCGGTTTGCGGCCGCAAGTTCGTCGAGCGCCCGCTGCACCGTGCGCTGGCTGACATCCAGCGCCAGCGCCAGGCC
>NZ_JBARGP010000684.1:0-5899 GCF_049798375.1 Bradyrhizobium sp. | reverse complement strand
CGAAATCGGCGTAGGTCGACAGGATCAGATCGTTGATCTTGAGGCACTCGTCGGCGAGCTGGTCCTCGGTGCAGAACACGTGCGCGTCGTCCTGGGTGAAGCCGCGCACCCGCATCAGGCCGTGCATGGCGCCGGAGGCCTCATAGCGGTGCACGATGCCGAACTCCGCCAGCCGCAACGGCAGGTCGCGGTAGCTCTTCAGGCCGTGCTTGAAGATCTGTACGTGCCCCGGGCAGTTCATCGGCTTCAGCGCAAACCAGCGCTTGTCCTCGGCTTCGTCGCCGGCGGACTGCGCCGCGAACATGTTCTCGCGATACCAGCCCCAATGGCCGGAGGTCTCCCACAGCGACTTGTCGAGGATCTGCGGTGCGTTGACCTCGTTGTAATCGCCGGTCAGGCGGCGACGCATATAGGCGATCAGCTGCTGGAAGATGGTCCAGCCCTTCGGGTGCCAGAACACGACGCCCGGACCTTCCTCCTGGAAGTGGAAGAGATCGAGCTCGCGTCCGAGCTTGCGATGGTCGCGCTTCTCGGCTTCCTCGATCTGCTTGAGGTAAGCGTCGAGGTCCTCCTGCTTGGCGAAGGCGGTGCCGTAGATGCGGGTGAGCATCGGGTTGTTGCTGTCGCCGCGCCAATAGGCGCCGGCCACCTTCATCAGCTTGAAGGCACTCCCAATTTTTCCGGTCGAGGTCATGTGCGGACCGCGGCAGAGGTCGAACCAGTCGCCCTGGTAGTAGATCTTGATCGGCTCGGTGCCGGGAATGGCGTCGACCAGCTCGACCTTGAAGGCCTCGCCCTTGTCGCGGAACACCTGCTTGGTCTTCTCGCGGTCCCAGACCTCCTTGGTGAAGGGTTTGTCGCGGCCGATGATCTCGCGCATCCGCTTCTCGATGGCGGCGAAATCCTCCGGAGTGAACGGCTCGTTGCGGAAGAAGTCGTAGTAGAAGCCGTTCTCGATCACCGGACCGATGGTGACCTGGGTGCCGGGCCACAGCGACTGCACGGCCTCGGCGAGCACGTGCGCGCAATCGTGCCGGATCAGTTCCAGCGCTTCCGGGTCGTCGCGCGAGACCAGCTCGAGCCTGGCGTCGGCCTCAATCGGATCGTTGAGATCGGTCAGTTCGCCGTCCAGCGCCATCGCGACGGTGCGCTTGGCCAGCGAGGGCGAGATGCCCCTGGCGATGTCGAGGCCGGTGGTGCCCGCGGGGTATTCGCGCTTGGCGCCGTCGGGGAAGGTGACGGTGATCTTCTGCAACGGCTCGGCCGGCCTGAGATTGCTGAGGCTGTACTGGAATCCCGATTCGGACTTGTGCGGCTCGGGCTTGCCGGAATCAGGCTGGACGGAATCGGACTTGGAAACGTCGGACATGATGCTCTCCTCAAGCTCACTCCTGCGAACGAGCGCAGGTAAGCGGAGCAGCCGGTATAGCAGGGGATTTTTATGCTGCAACCGGCCATGGCGAAGGAAACTGCCGGCGAGGCAGCGGGCCGAGGCCCCGGACGTTGCGGCGGTAGAGCGATATGATACAACTCAAGGTGCTTGGCTTGACCGGTTTTCTTGTATGTTTTTCTGCGCCCTGGGTCGGATCACGTCCCGCATCAATCCGCTGATCGTCTTCGTGCTGCTGTTCGGACCGGTGTGGGCCGCACCCATGGTGCAGCCGTCACATCCGGTCGCCGACAATGCCGCGCCCATCTCCTTCACTGTCGTGCAGGGACGGCCAGGCGCCTGCGGACCTGGTTGCGACCGCTGGATTGCTGCGGAAGGCAAGATCGACAACGCGGCGGCCGTACGGTTCCGAAAGTTCATCCGGCGCCTCGGCGATGTCAGGCTGCCGATCTATCTCAATTCGCCGGGCGGCAATCTCGAACAGGCGCTCGGGATCGGCAACATCCTGCGCGAGAAGAAGCTGGTGGCGCGGGTCGGGCGCACGATGGTCGGGGAATGCGGCTTCGAGGCGCAGGACAGCGATGTCTGTGTCAGGCTCAGGCAGTCAGGCCGCGAGCTACATGGCGAGGTCTGGCTGCGCAATGCGCAATGCAATTCCGCCTGTCCCTATCTGATCATCGGCGCCGTCACCCGCGAGATCGCGCCGGAGGCCTCGCTTGCGGTGCATTCGCCGCATGTGATCCTGAACTTCACCGGCGGGGTGCCGACGCGCGAGATACGGACGCAGGCCTTGCAGCAGGCGCTCTCGCGCGCCGACCGCCTGGTCGCGGCCTATCTGAAGCGCATGGGTGTGGACGCCGGACTGCTGGCGGTCGCCCGCTCGGTCCGGTTCGAGGACATGCACGTCCTGACCCGGGAGGAGATCGCGCGGTTCGGCATCGATCCGCGCGATCAGGCGGAGACGCCGTGGGTGTTCGAGAATGCCAACCGCAGCCTGATCCACAAGACGGTGATGCGGCGCGACGGCGCGGAACAGCCGTTCCGAACGATGCAGTTGCGGCTGATCTGCGCGGATGCCGGGCGCTTCCAGCTCGACTACCAGCGTCCGGTTCCGCCGGCGGGTCTGGTCTCGGTCGCGCTGTTGAACGAGCCGGGCCGGCTGAGTTTCTACTTTCCGCCGCGACGCGCGGGCGGACTGGAAGCCTGGGCGCTGCACGTCAGCAGGCCTCAGCTCGACAAACTCGCTGCCACGGGGCGTTTCGAGCTGAGCGAGGGCACGCTGGCGAACGGCCAATGGCAGTTTCAGCCAGTGCAGTTCGCGGCCGAAGGCTTCTCTCAGGCATTCGGGCGGCTGCTTGCGACCTGTCCATCGGCCCGGCCGGCTGCTGCTCCGCTCGCCGCGCGCAACGTCATTGCGAGCCCGGCGAAGTAGGATGCACCTATCCCGGGCTGCGATTCGGCGCTGGCGCGCAGGCGACGCCATGCGCTTCGGCTCATGGTCAGCATGAGACGATTTCATGCAGATGCATCGAGATCTCTGCTATGTGGGGCGCCATGACCTCATTGGACACTCCGCGTCGCTTCGCCCCCACCGCTCTCATGCTCGGCAATGTCGTCACCGGCTGCTCGGTCTTCGCGCCGGCTGGAATGCTGCGTGAGCTTGCCGCCGGGCTCGACGTCAGCGTCCGCACCGCGAGCCTGCTGATTACCTTCGGCGCGGTGACGCTGTGCCTCGGGTCGCCAATCACGGCTTGGCTGACCAGCCGGATCGACCGGCGTCGCCTCCTGACCGCAAGCCTTACTGTGCTAGGGCTCTGCAATCTCGCATCAGCCTTCGCGCCCGATTATGCGAGCCTGATGGTGATCCGCATCGTCATGCTCGCGATCGGCGCGCTCTACACGCCGCAGGCTGCCGGCACCGCGGCGTTGATCGTGCCGGCGGCGCGGCGCGGCAGCACCATCGCCTATGTCTTTCTCGGCTGGTCGGTGGCGGCGGCTGTTGGCCTGCCACTCATCACGTTCATCGCCAGCCATATCGGCTGGCGCGCCGCTTATCTCGCGATCGGTGCGACCGGAATCGTGAGCCTGCTGCTGCTGGCCTGGCGGCTCCCCGGTGGATTGCGTGGGGCTCCGGTCGAGTTGAAGACCTGGGCCGAACTCGGCCGCAACCGCATCGTTGTCTTGCTGCTCCTCGCCACCACCCTGCAGATGTCCGGCCAGTTCGTCGTGTTCACCTTCATGGGGCCGCTGTTGACGCAGCTGACGGGCGCCGATGCGAACGAGATCGGCCTGGTGTTCGCGCTCTATGGCATCTTCGGCTTCATCGGCATCGTGGTGGCGACTCGCATCGTTGATTCCTGGGGCGCCTATCGGACTTCGCTGCTGTTCACCTGCATGCTGTTCGGCGGCGTCGCCGGCTGGGCCCTGGGCGCGGGAAGCTACTTCATGATGGCGGGGGCGGTCGCGGTGTGGGGCCTCGGCTTCGCCTCGACCAATTCGATGCAGCAGGTCCGCCTGGTGGCGGCCGCGCCGAAGCTGGCCTCGGCTTCGGTCTCGCTCAATACGTCGGTGCTCTATATCGGTCAGGCGGCCGGCTCGGCGGTCGGTGGCGTGCTGTTCGGACGGGACCTTCTCGCAAGCATGGGCTATGTCGCGGTCGTCTTCATCATCCTGGCGCTGTTGACAATCCTGATGACGCGCCCGGCACGGCGGCTCGCCGCCCTGGCTTGAGGCATAAATTTCCCGCTGGCGACCGGTCAGGACCGATTTGAAAGGTTCCGTTGGCTTTTTTCATGGTGCAACCGCCATCGAGGCGCTTGGCAAGACCGGCCAGACCGGATTAAAGCCGAATTTGATTGGGGACGGCGGGCAGGGTTGTCGAGATTTTTGCTACAACCGGCGGTCAATTCCGCGAGGCTGCGCTTGGCAGTGACCTGGCACGCCCATGGGATATGAAAGCGACGTGACATGAAGACGATGATGTTGAGTTTCGCTGCAGTGTTGATCTCGACGGCCGCTCTGGCACAGGCAGCTCCGCCGATGGTCGGCGACCAGCCGCTGGTCCAGGTCAAGCCGCGTAAGGTCGCTGCGGCCAAGCCGCAGCCGGCGGCCAAGCCGCAATCGACCAAGCCGCAATCGATCGCGGTCAAGCTGCAGGCCTGTCTCGATATAGACGACGGCACCAAGGAACGGCTCGACTGCTATGACGCGGTGATCCCCCCGGCGCCGAAGCCGAAGACGATCAAGGCCAAGACGGTGGCCGAGTGCAAGTTCACCAAGGAACAGGACGAACGGCTCGCCTGCTTCAACGGCTTCGTAGAGGCCATGCCGAAGCTGCCCAAAACCTGAGTCTCAAGACCTGAGCCTGAAGACCTGCATCACAAGACTTGATTCAATGGCCGGCCGCGATCCGGATCGGCGGCTCCGCGGCGGCCATCTTCGTCAAGACGTCCTGGATCGGATTGCGGGTCCAGGCTGATGTGACGTAGTCGCGATGGGTGACGCCCTCCGGCGTCTCGACAAACACGACGCTGCCCGGCCGCAGCGGCCGATCGATGTTGTCCGATACCGCGATGCCCTTGTCGCGCAGCATGCTCATCAGCTCGTGGTCGTGCCGCGCCGTGTAGTGGGTATAGGAGCTGACGAAGAAGCCCGAGCGGTTGTGCTCGATCCAGCCCGCGAACTTGTCGAGCTGACCATAGACCGCATCGAGCAGCACCACGCCGCGGACGCGATCCGTGACGCCGCCGACATCGAGGCTCCAGGCCGTCGGCAGGAAGCCGCCGCTATAGCCGACGACCACGACCGGCATGCCGGCGAATGCGTCAGTCGCGCGGGGATTGCCGGTGAGCCGGGCGAGGTTCACTGCCGCCTCATCCAGAAAGCGCTTGAGACCGCCCGGCTGCCAGAACTTGCCGGCGCTGGAATCGGCGGCATCCACCGCCATCTGCGGTGCGAGCAGCACCGCGTTGACCCCGGACTCACTGATCTGCTGCGGCACCAATTGGCGATCGCGAACGTCGCGTTCCAGTGTCGCGCCATTGCCATGGAAGAACACCACGATCACGCCCGGTTTGCGGACGTCGAAGTTCTCCGGGACGTGCACCAGTACGCGGCTGTCGTTATAGGTCTGGTCCTGCCAGTAGACCCGCCCGGACAGGCTGCGATGGCCATGCCGGTCGCCATTGTTGACGTCGAGGAAGGGCGCATCGGAGGCGGGGTTGTTGCCGGCGTAGGGGAACGCCGACGATTTCATGCTGACCAACGTGGTCAGTTCTTCGCGCGGCGAAAAGGAGACTGCGGCTTGTGGGTCCAGTGACGCCATTTGTCTGGGCCGAGCCGGCTTGGGGGCGAAATCGGCCGGCGAATGGAGTTGGAAGCTCTCTGCAGGCGTGGGAAAGCGGTCGCCGAATTGCGGGACCGGGAAACGATCGTCGAAGGTCGGGCCGGCGACCGCGGCATTGGCGGCCATCGCGGCCTGATCGGGCGCCTTGCCGCACTGCGCCAACG
>NZ_JBARGP010000683.1:0-23926 GCF_049798375.1 Bradyrhizobium sp. | reverse complement strand
GTTTGAGGCGGTGGTGGTGCCGATTGCGTCTCAGGCAAAGCTGCCGGCGCGTTAGATCGACGTGCAGCAGCGCCTTGTGGCGGGGTCACGGGCTAACTCGACTATCGAAATGGGCACGACTCAGGGGCGAAGCCGCAAAAAACGATAATTGTCACGCGCCGACAACCCGTAGAATCAGGCAGCCGATATGCGCTGCCGGGCGGCCGTAGAAATCCCGGATCGCGCGTGATCGCTCCGCTACAGCATCGGCAGGCCACGCGGCCTGGCACCGCGCGGAAAAGTCTGGTCGAGCGCCGCGATCTCATCCTTGGTCAGCTCAAGGGCCCCAGCAGCCGCATTCTCGGCAGCATGCTCCGCGCTGGAAGCCTTGGGGATTGCCAGCAGCGCGGAGCTGCGGGTGAGGAAGGCCAGCGCCACCTGCCGCGGCGTCGCGCCATGGGCGTCTGCAACGCGCTGCAGCAGCTTGCCGCCGGCGCTGCTGCCAGCGGGAAAATCATCGTGGCCGAACGGCGAATAGGCGACCACCGCGACACCATGCCGCTCGCACCAGGGAAGCACGGCGTGCTCGATCGCGCGCTCTTTCAGATGATAGAGCACCTGATTGCAGGCGATATTGCCCTCGCCGGCGACCTCGTGCAGCTCGTCGAGATCGTCGACATCGAAATTGCTGACGCCCCAGCTGCGGATCTTGCCGGCGCGCTTCAACTCCTCGAATGCCGCGACGGTGTCTTCGAGCGGAGAGGAGCCGGGCCAGTGCAACAGATAGCAGTCGAGCCGATCGGTGTTGAGCCGCTTCAGCGAGCGCTCGCAGGCCGTCACGGTGCCGCGGCGCGAGGCGTTGCTCGGCAGCACCTTCGAGACCAGGAACACCTCGTCGCGACGGCCGGCGATGGCGTCGGCGATCACGAGCTCGGCCTCGCCATACATCTCGGCAGTGTCGATATGGCTCATGCCGAGATCGAGCCCGCGCTGCAGCGCCGCGATGGCGCGTTGGCGATCGCCGCGGTCGAGATACCAGGTCCCCTGCCCGATCACCGAGGTGCTCGGATTGCCGGTCCCGAATGCTTTCTGTTCCATGCAACGAGCATACCCGTCCTTTCGGGACGCTGTCACCACATCCACGTCATTCCGGGGCGAGGCCGCAGGCCGCGAACCCGGAATCCCGCTATTGCGAAAATGAATGCAAGCCAACGTCGAGATTCCGGGTTCGCTCGCGTTGCGAGCGCCCCGGAATGACAATGTGTGAGCTTAGCTTGCCGCGGCCACTGGTTCGGTCCGCTCCGTCTCGGCCTGCGCGATCAAGCGCTTCATCTCCGGAATGCAGGAGCCGCAATTGGTGCCGGCGTTGAGCTTGGCGCCGATTGTCGCCGACGTCCGGGCGCCGGCGGCGATCGCATCGCAGATGGTGTTGCGGCCGACGCCGAAGCAGGCGCAGACGATCGGGCCGGCGCTCGCGCCGCCTTCAGCCGCGCGCCCCGACAACAATATCCGCCGCTGGTCGTCGCTGAGCACGTCGGCTGCGAACAGCCCCTTCACTACATTCCAGTCGCCAGCATCGTGGCCGGGCCCAACGAACACGCACATCTGCAGCCGTTCGCCGGCAAAAGCCGCGGCACGATAGATGCCGCTGCCGGCGTCGGTGTATTCGGCGACGTCTTCAGCGCCGTGCGCGTGCAGCCAGGAGGTCCAGTGTGACAGGTCTCCATTGTCGGCGAACAGATAACCGTAGCCGCCCTCGATCGCCGCGCGCGCCCACCACAGCTTCTGCGGAAGCTCCAGCCCGGTGCGCGACAGCACGAAGCCGCGGAAAACAGATTCGTAAGGCGCGATCGCAACCGGCGTCGCCTTGGCCTCGGGCTGGCCGGAGAACGGATCGGTGTGCGATGCGACCAGCGCCCCGACCCGTCCATGCGAGGCATTGCTGGCATTCCAGTGAATGGGAGCAAAGAGCATGCCGCGCTGCTGCCACTCGCTGACCACGACCTTGAGGATGCACTGGCCGTGATCGGTGGTGAGCCGCGCAAAGCCATCGTGAACGATGCCGTATCTCAGCGCATCATCGGGATGGATCTCGACATAGGGCTCCGGCAGGTGCGCGCCGAGCCGCGGGCTCAGGCCCGTGCGCGTTATGGTGTGCCACTGGTCGCGGATGCGCCCGGTGTTGAGCCGCAGCGGCCGCGCCGGACTGATTTCGCTGCGCAGCGCCGGCACCTCCGGTGCGATGAAGCGCCCCCGGCGATCATTGGTGTAGAAGCCGCCCTCCGCGAAGAAGCGCTGCAGCGGGGCTGAGCCCTCGCGCAGCGGCCACAGCACCGGCGTCAGCGCGTCATAGGCCTCGTCCGAGATTGTAGCCAGCGCGCCGATGTCGAAATCGCGGCTGCCGTTGTTTTCGAACGCCGACAGCGCCGCATGCTCGCGGAATACGTCCGCCGGAGATTTGTAGTCGAAGGCGGCGCCAAAGCCGAGCCGCTTGCCGACCTCGCTCAGGATCCACCAGTCCGGCTTGGCCTCGCCGGGCGCGGCGAGAAAGCCGCGCTGGCGTGAGATGCGACGCTCGGAATTGGTGACCGTGCCGCTCTTCTCCCCCCAGGCCAGCGCGGGCAGCAGCACGTGCGCGCCGGCATCGACGGTGTCGTTGGAGGGGACGTTCTCGGAGACGACGAACAGCTCGAGCTTCTTCAACGCCGTCCGCACCAGGTCGGCATCGGGCAGCGACACCGCCGGATTCGTGCCGATCACCCACAGCGCCTTGATCTCGCCGCGCGCGATCGCCTCGAATGTCGCGACCGCCTTCAGTCCCTCATGGGTGGCGATATCAGGCGCCTTCCAGAACCGGCGGACGCGATCGATGTCCGGCGGCGTGAACGCCATATGCGCGGCGAGCTGATTGGCGAGACCGCCGACCTCGCGGCCGCCCATCGCGTTGGGCTGGCCAGTCAGCGAGAACGGCCCGGTGCCCTCCTTGCCGATCCGCCCCGTGGCGAGATGGCAGTTGATGATCGCGTTGACCTTGTCGGTGCCCTGCGCCGACTGGTTGACGCCCTGCGAGTACAGGGTCACCACGCGGGCGGTGTCGCGAAACAACTTGAAGAAGGCGTTGACATCGGCCTCGGACAACCCGGTTGCGAGTGCGGTCGCCGCAGCGCTGCCGGCGATCGAGCGTGCCCGCGCCAGCGCCGCGTCGAAGCCCGAGGTGTGGTTGTCGATATAGTTCTGATCGAGTGCACCGGTCTCAGCGAGATGCGCGAGCAGCCCGGCGAACAATGCGGTGTCGGTGCCGGGCCTCACGCCCAGGAACAGATCGGCTTCACTGGCGGTGTCGGTGCGCCGCGGATCGATCACGACGAAGCGAGCGCCCCGCGCCTGCTTGTTGACGAGCATGCGCTGATACAGCACCGGATGGCACCAGGCGGCGTTGGAGCCCACAAACACCAACAGATCCGCCTGCTCCAGATCCTCATAGGTGCCGGGTACGGTATCGGCGCCGAAGGCGCGTCGGTGGCCAGCGACCGAGGATGCCATGCACAGTCGCGAATTGGTGTCGACATTGGCCGAGCCGATAAAACCCTTCATCAGCTTGTTGGCGACGTAATAGTCCTCGGTCAGCATCTGACCTGAGAGATAGAACGCGACCGAGTCGGCGCCGTCGCGTGCAATGATGTGCTGCAGGCGGTGCGCGACATGGTCGAGCGCATCGCTCCAGTCCACCCGTTGCATGGCGCCCTTGCCGCGGATCATCGGATGCAGCAGGCGGCTTTCGAGCCCGAGCGTCTCGCCCAGCGCCGATCCCTTCGAGCAGAGCCGGCCGAGATTGGCCGGATGGTCAGGATCGCCTGATATGGCGGCACTACCGTTGCCGTCAGGCGTCGCGAGCACGCCGCAGCCGACGCCGCAATAGGCGCAGGTGGTGCGTGTGGTCTGCAGGTTCGGATCGACCTCGGTCATGGTGTCGAAGCTCCTCGTCACGCCGCTTTGGCCGGCGCACGGCCAAACATCATCTCGGCCCGGATCGCGCCAATCGGTTGCCGCGTGCGGATCAGATCGAGATACCAGAGCGCATCCTGGGTCTCGCCGATCAGCACGGCGCCGGCCAGCCGGCCGTCCGCGATCACCAGCTTCTTGTAGACGCCGCGCCTGGCATCGTTCAGCACGATGGCCTCGCTGCTATCGCTGCCTGTGAAGTCACCGGCCGAGAATACGCCGACGCCCGAGACCTTCAGATTGGTCGCGACCACGCTGCCTTGATAGCTTGCCTCGCGCCCGGCCAGATGTTGCGCCAGCACATGGGCCTGCTCATAGGCCGGCTGGACCAATCCGTAGCAGGTGCCACGGTGCTCGGCGCATTCGCCGAGTGCGAAAATATCCGCCTCGCTGGTCTGCATATGATCGTCGACCACGATGCCTCTGACGACATCGATGCCAGCGTCCTTCGCCAGCGCGATGTTGGGACGAATGCCGGCGGCAAAGATCACCGCCTCGGCGTCGATCATGCGGCCACTGGCCAGCTCGACGCTCTCGACGCTGGTCTTGCCATGGATGCGCGCGGTGTTGGAGTTGAGCAAAACCTCGACGCCCTTGCGCTCGACCAGCGCCTTCAGCAGCGCCGCTGCCGGCCCATCGAGCTGGCGCTCCATCAGCCGGTCCATCAGATGCAGCAAAGTGACCTTCGACCCGGCCTTGGCCAGACCATAGGCAGCCTCCAGGCCCAGCAGCCCGCCGCCGACCACGACGACGCGCTTCCGCTTGACGGCCAGCGTCAGCATGAGATCGGCGTCGCGGCTGTCGCGGAAGGTGTAGACGCCGGCAAGCTCGCTGCCCGGCACATTGAGCCGCAGCGGCATCGAGCCGGTGGCAAGCACAAGCTTGGAGAACGGGACGCTCTCTTCGTTCTCGATCTTCAGCTCGCGGCGGCCGACATCGATCTCGGTGACAAGCGTGTTGTACTTCAGCGTGACGCCGTGGTCGCGCCACCACGACGCCGGCTTCAGCTCGATGTCATGGGAGGCGACCTCGCCGGCCAGCACCGACGACAGCAGCACCCGGTTATAGGCCAGCCGCGGCTCGGCGCCGATCACGGCGATCGCGTAGCGGCCGAGCGCGGTCTTCGACAGCTCCTCGGCCAGCTTGGTCGCAGCCATGCCATTGCCGACAATGACGAGCGGTTCACTCACGGCTCGGCCTCCCTACTCTGCGGCCTGCGCCGAACCGTAGGCTTCGGCGATCATGTATTCGGACAGCGTGCCATAGGCGGCGATCCAGGCGGCGGCGACTTCGGGCGTCCATGCGTCACCCAAGCCCTTTTCGAGCGTCCACAGCAGTGCCGCGCCGACGACCGGATAGTGCTCAGGGCGCGCACCGTAATTGACATGGCGCTTGGCGAGCGCGCTCGCCGGCGGCAGCACGGTTTCGAGATTGCTCAGCCCATTCACGACCACCGCAAGCGTCGTCATCAGCTTCTTGCGCTGCTCGGTGAGGTCGTTCGGAAACATCTCGCGGACCTGAGGCGCCACCTCAAACAGGCGATCGTAAAAGATGATCGCAGCCTGGTCGGAGATCGGTGCGACCTTGGCGAAGGAATCCTGGACCAGCTTGATCTGCGAAGGAGTCATGTGGGCGATCCTTGTGTTTGCAGGGAAAGGCCTTTGGTCATCCGGTGCGGACGGCGGCGCGCGCCGCCATCCGCACCGGAGAGAGCGTGATCAGATGCGCGCTTCCGCGAGGCTCGGCGCACCCGCCGTCTGCGGGTTGCGGCGCAGGTAGAACCACCAGGTCATTGTCAGGCAGATCGCATAGAAGGCGAGATAGACGACAAGCGCGGTCTGCGGACCACCGGTCGCCGCAATCGACTTGCCAAAGCCGCTCGGGATGAAGTAGCCGCCGACCGCACCGATCGCGCCGATGAAGCCGACTGCAGCGCCGCTCTCGACGCTTGCGGTCTTGAGCGCAGCCGCGCGCGCGACCTCGCCCTGGCCCTTGACCTTGTGCAGGTTCTCCTCGCGGAAGATCGAGGGGATCATGCGATAGGTCGAGCCGTTGCCGATGCCTGTCGTGACGAACAGGACCAGGAACGACATCAGGAAGCCGGTGAAGTCTTTGGCGCCGACGAAATAGAGCACGCCGACCGTCGCCGCCACCATCGCGATGAAATTAAAGAACGTCAGGATCGCGCCGCCGATCTTGTCCGCGAGCAGGCCGCCGAGCGGACGCGCGAGCGAGCCGACCAACGGGCCGAGGAAGGCGATCGAGATCGTCACCGCCGGAAACTGCGTCTTGATCAGCAGTGGAAACGCCGCGGAGTAGCCGATGAAGGAGCCGAAGGTGCCGATATAGATGATCGACATCACCCAAGTGTGCTTGCGCTTGATGATCGCGAGCTGGTTCTTGATCGATGACTTGGCCGAGGTCAGGTTGTTCATGAAGAGCACCGCGCCGAACACCGCGATCGCGATCGGCACCACCCACATCAAGCCGGCGTTTTGCAGATAGACGCCGCCGACCGGATTGGCCTGGTACAGGTTGATGAGGCCGAGCCCCATCAGGATCGGCGTGAGGAGCTGGACGCTGGAGACGCCGATATTGCCGCCGGCCGCGTTGAGCCCGAGCGCCCAACCCTTCATCCGATCAGGATAGAAGAAGGAGATGTTGGTCATCGAGGAGGCGAAATTGCCGCCGCCGAGGCCCGCGGTGCAGGCGATCAGCAGCATCAGCCAGAACGGCGTTTCCGGATGGCTGACGAAATAAGCCAGTGCCAAGGTCGGAATGAACAGCACCGACGCGGAGAAGATGGTCCAGTTGCGGCCGCCGAAAGTGGTGACGGCGAAGGTATAGGGGAAGCGCATCAGCGCGCCGATCAGACCGGGTACTGCGACCAACTGGAACAGCTCGTCGGTCGAATAATGGAAGCCGGCCTGCGGCAGCTTGGTCGCGACGATCGACCAGATCAGCCAGACGGAAAAGCCGATATGCTCGGCGACGATCGACCAGATCAGATTGCGCCGGGCAATTGCCTTGCCCGTGTTGGTCCAAAAGGTCTGGTCTTCGGGATTCCACTCCGAGATCCAGGCCGGATTCTGCTCTCTCATTGAGATGTCCTTCTCATGCGCGCACGTGGGAGTGCACGCTCTGGGGAGGCCCCAGGCTGCCTATTTCAGATGTCTGGTGATGCGAGCTCGGGCGACGGCGTCGGTGGCGTCGGACACAGCTATTCAAGCTTCGTGCCAACGCGTGCGTTGCCGAAATTCTATAAAGATCAGCAATTTATGAAGGATCGCGGAGCGATTCCGTCGCGCCGACTCGCATCTAAAATTTGCGGTTCGCCCACTTCCTGTGCGACGCACAAAAAGTAGGCGGGGCATCACGTCTCGCAAGAGCTGCTTCACCAAGGCAAGAGCGGATCAACTTTCCTCTGTTCCCTGACAGAGCCCGCCGACTACGGTAACAGATATCAAACGCACCAAAGCCACGGAGACGCCTGATGCTCGCCCCCACTCCCGCCTCACCCGACTCCGTCGGCATGTCCAAGGCAGCGCTCGACCGGATCGATGCGCATCTCAAGCAGCGCTATATCGATTCCGGCCGCTTCCCCGGCACCCAGCTGACGATCTATCGCCGCGGCAAGATCGTGCACGCGAATTCGCAGGGCTATGCCGACGTCGAACGCAAGGTGCCGGTCAAGGACGACACCATCTACCGCATCTATTCGATGACCAAGCCGATCACTTCGGTCGCCTTCATGATGCTGGTCGAGGAAGGCAAGGTTGCGCTCGACGAGCCGGTCGCCAAATACATTCCGGAATGGAAGAACCTCGGCGTGTTCGTCGCCGGCACGGCGCCATTGTTCCTGACCCGCCCGCCGGTTCGGCCGATGCTGATCGTCGACCTGCTGCGCCACACCTCGGGCCTCACCTACGGCTTCCAGCAGCGTTCTAATGTCGATGCCGCCTATCGCGAGTCAAAGATCGGCACGGTGGAGAAAGCCGGCACGCTGCAATCGATGATCGATGATCTGGCGAAGATCCCGCTGGAATTCTCGCCTGGAGAGGCCTGGAATTATTCGGTTTCCACCGACGTGATCGGCTATCTCGTCGGCAAGATTTCCGGCATGCCGTTCGAGCAGTTTCTCAAGCAGCGCATCTTCGAGCCGCTCGGCATGAACGACACCGATTTCCACGTGCCGGCGTCCAAGGCGCAGCGGCTCGCGGCCTGCTATTCGGTCGAGGCCGGCGGTGCGCTGAACTTCCTTGCCGCCGACCGCAAGCCTGGCCTGGCGTTGCAGGACGATCCGGCGACCAGCAGCTTCCTGGCGCCGCCGGACTTCATTTCAGGCGGCGGCGGATTGTGCTCGACCACGGCCGACTACCTCACCTTCTGCCGTGCGCTGCTCAATGGCGGCGAGCTCGGCGGCGTCCGCCTGCTCGGGCCGAAGACGCTGAAGCTGATGACGTCGAACCATCTGCCTGGCGGCGTCGACCTGCCAGCGCTGTCGCGCTCGATGTTCTCGG
Source organism: Bradyrhizobium sp. (assembly GCF_049798375.1). Taxonomy (GTDB): domain Bacteria; phylum Pseudomonadota; class Alphaproteobacteria; order Rhizobiales; family Xanthobacteraceae; genus Bradyrhizobium. Next base: position 15,425 of record NZ_JBARGP010000683.1, on the reverse strand, counting down.
AAGTGGCCTACAACGGCGTCGGCTTCGGGCTCGGCTTCTCCGTCACCCTGGATCCGGCCAAGACGCTGATTTCCGGCAGCGTCGGCGAATATGCCTGGGGCGGTGCGGCCTCGACCTCGTTCTTCATCGATCCGGTCGAAGAGCTGATCATGATCTTCATGACGCAGGTGATGCCGTCGAGCGCCTACCCGGTCCGCCGCGAGCTGCGCACCATGGTCTATTCGGCTATCACCGAGAGCAACCTGTAGGACAGATCCATGTGGGGCGTCCGTGGCCGCAGCGCAGCGGCCGGAACCGCCGCATGGAATTCGAAAGACGCCCCGCTCGCTAAAAGGCCTATTTCAAAAGACTTGGCGAAGCTCGTCCGCTTCACCTATGCTGACGGCGATGTGAACGGGTGCGGCCAACTTCGCCTTGTGAAAGCCGCCAGGTCCGCCCGACATATCGCCCATCTCCTGCATTGTGTGCCCTGCCGGTCTTCCGGTGCCCGTGGTTCGGACTCCGCGTCCGCAGATTGAGTCATGAAACGAGCGACCGAAAAGGAGCGCCAGTCGCCGAGACTTTCCCTGCCGGTGCGGCTCGCCCTTCTGGTTGCAGGGACGATGCTGCCGCTGATCATCTTCGCGGTCGGTCTCGTCTTCCACTATTACATGCAGGACCGCCATGAGGCGCAACAGCGCGTCATCGACACTGTGCGCAGCGTCCGCCTCACGCTCGATGCCGAGATGCAGCGGATGACCGGCGGCTTGCAGGTACTGGCGTTGACCGACTCCCTGCAAGCCGGCGACTTCGCGCGCTTCCGCCCGATCGCGATGGGCTTTCTCGACCAATATGGCAGGGGCGGAACGATTCTGGTTGCCGACCGGGACGGGCACCAGGTGTTCTCCTCCAATACGACCGACACCAAGAGCCTGCCGCCGCGCAACAACCGCGAGATCGTCGACCGGGTGTTTCAAACCCAGCAGCCGCAATATTCCGATCTCTTCATCGGCGTGGTGAAGAACAGGATGATCGTCACGGTCGAGGCACCGGTATTTCGCGCCGGCGAGGTGATCTACGAGATCTCCTTCAGCCCGCCGATGGCGATGTTCCAGACCATGCTGGAGAAACAGCGGCCGAGCACGGACTGGACGCTCTCGATGCTGGATCGCAGCGCCACCGTGTTCGCGCGCGTCCCCAATCCGCAGGACACGATCGGCAAGCGTGCCTCGCCCTCTCTCTATGAGGAGATGCAGCAGAAGCACGAGGCGATCTTGTCGACCGTGTCGCTGGACAACGTACCGCTGATGTCGAGCTTCACGCATTCGGAGCTCACCGGCTGGGTCGTCGCGGCAGGCATCGCCGAAAATTCGCTGGTCGCGCCGCTATGGCGAAATCTCGCCATCACCAGCCTGATCGGCGGCATCCTGCTCGCCATCGGGCTTGCTTTCGCGGTCAGGATGGCGACCACCATCGCGCGCGGCGAGATGCTGCATGATCTGTTGATCGAGGAGCTCAATCACCGGGTCAAGAACACGCTGGCGATCCTGCAGGCGATCGCGGCGCAGACCTTCAAGAGCGCGAGCCGGCTGGAGCGCGAGAAGTTCGAGGGACGGCTCGGCGCGCTCGCCGAGGCGCACAATTTGCTCAGCAAGGAGAAGTGGCAGGGCTCCGAGCTCGACGAAGTGATCGCACGCGTGCTCGAGCCCTACCGGCTGAACGCCCCTGATCGCGTCAGGATGTCAGGTCCCAAGGTGCCGCTGTCACCGCGGCTTGCGGTGGTGCTGTCGATGATCGTGCACGAGATCGCGACCAATGCCGCCAAATATGGTGCGCTCTCCAACGACATCGGCACAGTCGAGCTGGCCTGGAGCGTGATCGCCGAGGACGATGGCGCCAAGCTGAAGGTCGCCAAGCTGAAGATGGTCTGGCAGGAAAGCGGCGGCCCGGTGGTGACCGCGCCGATCCGCCACGGCTTCGGCTCGCGCCTGATCGAGCGCAGCGCGCGCGACCAGCTGGGCGGCGAGGCCACCGTCGATTTCCTGCCGCGCGGCGTCGTCTACAGCATCACCTGCGCGCTGGAAGAGCCGAGTTGAGGCGATGGGGCAATTAGACTAGCGACCGGGTTCGGCAACGGAAGTCCACCTCTCCCATTGAGGAGAGGTCGGGTGCATCGCAAGATGCGATCCCGGTGAGGGGTTGCGATCTCCCGTTGAGGCGAGCCCCTCACCCGATCGCTGCGCGGTCGACCTCTTCCCTCTGGGGAGAGGTCGACCAAATTCGCGGACGCGTCCTGGCTTCAATCAGCCATATCGGTCCTACCCGAACGACTGCAGCGACGGAAACGTCTCCAGCAGCCAGATCGAGAAGGTCGAGACGGTGCCGGTGAGGAAGCCGATGCCGGCTGCGATCATCAGCACGCCCATCGCGCGTTCGACATTGACCAGTTGGCCGCGCATGCGCTTGAGTAGTTCGGAGAACTGCTCGATCATGAAGGCGGCGATCAGGAAGGGAATGCCGAGGCCCGCGGAATAGACCGCGAGCAGGCCCGCCCCCTTGGCCACCGTCGCCTCGGCGGCGGCGATCGACAGGATCGCGGCCAGGATTGGACCGATGCATGGCGTCCAGCCGAATGCGAAAGCGAGACCCATGACATAGGCGCCCCAGAGCCCGACCGGCTTTGGAATCGACATCCGGCCTTCACGCATCAACAGGCTGATCCGCGTCAGCCCGAGGAAGTGCAGGCCCATGATGATGATGACGATGCCTGCGAGGATCGAGAGCTGCTGCGACCAGGCGCGGATCAGGCCGCCGATCAGCGAGGCGCTGGCCCCCAGCATCACGAACACAGTGGAGAAGCCGAGCACGAACAGCAACGCCGAGAGCATCACCGCGCGTCGCGACGAGGAGACCTTCTCCTCGCTCTCGATGTGCCCGATGGTGGCGCCGGTGAGATAGACCAGATAAGGCGGGACCAGCGGCAGCACGCAGGGTGACAGGAAACTGACCAGACCGGCGATCAGCGCTGCCGGAATCGAGACGTTTTGAATCATGAAAATCGACCGCCAATATCCCATTCGCCAGGAGCATCCGCGGCGCCGTGTGCGGATATCAATCCGCCAGTCGGCCACGGATAAACCCCGTGTCAGCTTTTGCAGCGGATAGCGGCAATACGCAATGGAGGGCGGACAAGTTACGGCGTGCGTTCGCGGCTCAGCCACGATGACGCCGATCACAAATGCGCCATCGTGGTGCGTGCACCGCGCACGGAAATCTGAGAGAACGCTCCCGGCAGGCCTTACGTGAGCAGCAGGCCCTATTTGACCAATCGGAGCAGCGGCGGCCGCCGCTGTCCCGGCTGCACCTTGGCATCGCGGAGGCGCTGCGGATCGTCGGCGTGCAGCATCTCGTCGCAGAGGGTCTTGAGGTCCTCGTCGTCGATGTGATTGAGCTTCATCCGCAGCTCAAGCACGGCAACCGAGATCAGCTGCGCCGTCTCCTTGTTGCCGGCCGCCAGCAGCGCCGCCCGGCACTGCTCCAAGGTGGCAAGAACCGCAAGCATCTGGTCGTCTGAATTGGCCACAGGCGTCATTCCGTTCTAGCTTGCGACGAGTGCGGACGGGACGGTCCCGGCTCGCGCATGGCTCTCAGATGCATCATGTCGTTCCCCCAATTCGTCAGACCAGGTTCCGGCGGACAGAGTGGCCCGCGATCCCCATTGCCGGCCGCCGGCGCACCGGCTGCGCTCAGCACCATCCCCCTTTGTCGCCGCGACGAACCTCCCACGAGAATAACACGAGCTGTAGCCGTCTCCGAATACCATTTGATCGCGATCGTGCCGAAAACCGGGACGAGTCGCGGGGATCGCATGGCTACGCCACCATGCCACGGGCCGAGCGGCCGGCAGCGGGGCGGTAGAGCCATGCGGCCTGGACAACTGGCTTGCGTGTGATGCATTGGGCTATCGATAGGCATAACTGTGAAATTCCGTGGCGCCGAATCCGCCATGGCCGTAGTTTAACGGCGGTAGTCTAGCAGGCGGAAAGGGCTTGTATGCGTGTTGCGGTGGAACAGGGCGTTCCTCAGGAAGAACGCCCTGAGACGGTTCCCGAGAGATCGCCATCCGTCGGTAAACCGGTGCCTGGCAATGCCGCGTCAACGCGCGTGACGCCCGGCAAGGCTGCAGCTGCCAAGCCCGCGCTCGGCAATTTGACGGATTGGGACGCGGCGCGCATCTTTCTCGAGGTGGTGCGCTCCGGAAGCTTTCGCTCGGCGGCCGAGCGGCTCAGCCTCTCGATCAATGCGGTGCGCCGTCGAATCGGCGATTTCGAACGTCAGGTTGGAAGCACGCTGTTCACGCGGGACGTCCATGGCGCACGCCTGACCGATGAAGGCGCGCTGGTGGTCTCCGCGGTCGAGCGGATGGAGGCGGCTTCGTTCGAGCTTCTGCGGGCCGGCGATGGATTGGCCAACGCGGCGTCCGGCGAGGTCAGGGTTGCGGTGACCGAAGGCCTCGGCACCTTCTGGTTGGCACCGCGGCTGGTCGAATTCCAGCAATCGTTTCCGAATATCCTGGTCGACCTCTATTGCGCGATGCGCTCGGCCGACGTGTCGCGGCATGAAGCCGACGTTGCGATCCATCTGTCGCGCCCTGCCGCGCTCGACGTCAAGCTGGTCCGCCTCGGCCGCATGCACCTGATGTTCTTCGCGAGCCAGAAATATCTCGACAGACATGGCGCGCCGAACACGGCCGAAGACCTCGCCAAACATCGCATCGTGATGCAGATCGCCGATGAGGCCGCCGCCAACGAGGCCTTCGCGACCTTCTTTCCCGGCCACGACCAGCGCGACCTCGTCGCCATGCGCACCAATGTTTCGAGCGCAAACTACTGGGCAGTCGCGCATGGTGCTGGAATCGGTGTATTTCCTACCTACGCTTGTGCGTTAGGAGGGAAGATCATACCTCTAGAGGTTGATTTGCGCTGGTCATACGATATTTGGCTGTCCTATCATGCGACCAGCGGCCGCATCCCTAGGGTGCGTCATATGATCGACTGGTTGGTGGAAGCCTTTAACCCTGGGAAGTACCCGTGGTTCAAAGACGAATTCATTCATCCACGGCAACTTAAAACAGTATATATGGGTGAACCCCTGACCCATCTGTTCGGGGGATTTTCGACCGAAGAACGGTAAGGACCAGGATGAAAACAGCGGCAAAGAAAATGAAGCAGCGTAGCGCCGGCAAGCCCGACATCGAGCTTGGCAAGCGTATCCGGCTGCGGCGTGTCGAACAGAAGATCTCGCAGGCTGAGCTCGGCGAGAAACTTGGTGTCAGTTTCCAGCAAGTTCAGAAGTACGAGAAGGGCGTCAACCGTGTCGGCGCTGCGCGTTTGCAGTCGATCGCCACTGCGCTCGACGTGCCCGTTACCTTCTTCTACGACGGCGACAACAAGGCACGCGAAGTCGAGAGCCTGCTCTTCCTCGATAGCGCTTTCAGCCTGCGGTTGCTGCGCGCCTACAGCAAGATCAAGGACCAGACCGTGCAGCGTCAACTGGTGTCCTTGATGGAATCGATCGCAGCCAACGAAGAATAGGTTCATGCACGTCTGACCTCTCAGGCTTCGGCCCGTCAGACACGCGACCCTGTTTTGAGGGCAACAACTTCGCTCGAGGGTGCATCTTGGGGCGCCAGGCGTTTTGCCGACTCGGGCGAGTCCACTTTTGGCCGCCGCGCCGAGCGGTTGCTTTGTCGATCACCTGGCCGGATGTTCCGGCCGGCATCGATCCCGATGACAGGCGTTGGCGTCGCCGCGGCGTCGACCTCTCTGCCATCAGAGGAATGACCGCATTCCTGCTTTCCCTCGTCCTCAGCGCCGGTCGGCTGTGTCATGCCACAACTGATGCTGGTCTCCATGCGAACGACCTCACATTCATCTGACATTTTTTGAAGCCTTTGGTCCAAGCTCCTGAATCGGAGCGTCCGCCGCAGCGGTCTCATTTGATCGCGTGGCAATCGATGCGTTGACGGCACGGCCGGCACCGTGAACGATGCGAGGGATGTCCCGTCCCTCAACGCGGATCCAAGCACCGTCATGTCGAAGACCTCCGAGCTCGAAACCTCGTTCGCCGATGGCAAGATCCTCAAGCGCAGCAACGGCGGCGTCGGAATCGTCACCTTCAACAATCCCGAGAAGCGCAACGCGGTGTCGCTCGACATGTGGGAGGGGCTCGGCCATGCCCTGACCGAGCTGCGCGATGATGCCAATGTGCGCGTGGTCGTGCTGACCGGCGCCGGCGACAAGGCGTTCGTCTCGGGCGCCGATATCAGCCAGTTCGAGAAGAATCGCCACAACGCCGAGGCCTCGGCGGATTATTCCAGGCGGAGCGCCGCGCAGCGCGCGCTGCTCGCCGATTATCCGAAGCCGACCATCGCCTGCATCCGCGGCTTCTGCCTGGGAGGCGGCCTGCAGATCGCGATGCTGGCCGACATGCGCTTCGCCGCCGAGGACAGCCAGTTCGGCATCCCCGCGGCGAAGCTAGGCATCGCCTATGGCTATGACGGCCTGAGGAATCTGGTCTCGCTGATCGGGCCGTCGCAGGCGCGGCTTCTGATGTACACGGGGGCGCGGATCGGATCGGCCGAGGCGCTGCGGATCGGGCTGGTCGACCGCGTCATGGCTGATGACGACCTCATATCCGCGACGTCGGAGATCGCCCACACCATCGCCAACAATGCACCGCTTGCCGTTGGCGCCGCCAAGCTGACGATCGCCGAGGTGCTGAAGGACGAAAGCCGCCGCGACATGAACGCCATCAAGCAGGCCGGAATCGCCTGCATGGATTCGGAAGACTTCCGCGAGGGCCGCCGCGCCTTCATGGAAAAGCGCAAGCCGCTGTTCAAGGGACGCTAGTCCAAGGCGTCCAGCACCGCCTTGGTGACGTCGACGGTGCCGGCTTGGCCACCAAACTCGAACGGCTTGAGGCCGGACGCATAGATCTGGTCGACCGCGGCCGTGATGCGCTCCGAGGCCTCGGCCGCGCTCTCGATGCCATGCGTATCGGCGAGCCAGTCCAGCATCATTGCGGCGGAGAGGATCATCGCGGTCGGGTTGGCCTTGCCCTGCCCCATGATGTCGGGCGCGGTGCCATGGCAGGGCTGGAACACCGCGTGGCGGTCGCCGATGTCGGCCGACGGCGCCATCCCCATGCCGCCGATCAGGCCCGCGGCGAGATCGGACAGGATGTCGCCGAACATGTTCTCGGTCACCAGCACATCGAAGTCCCAGGGCCGCTTCACCAGCATCAAGGCGCAGGCATCAATGTAGAGCCGCTCCGCCCTGACGTCCGGATGATGCGAAGCGACCTCGTCGAAGATCTCGCGAAAGAACGCGAAAGCTTTGAACACGTTGGCTTTATCGACGCAGGTCAAGGTGCCGGATCGGCCACGGGCACGGCGCCGTTCCGCCAGCTTGAAGGAAAACTTGAACAGACGCTCGGAGGTGTTTCGGGTGATGACCAGCGTCTCGCGGGCTTCATCCTTGGTGACAACACCCTTGCCCATCGAGGCGAACAGGCCTTCGGTCGATTCGCGGATCACGACGAGATCGATGCCCTTTACCTCGGCGCCGACGATCGGGCTCGGCACCCCCGGGATCAGTCGCGCGGGCCGGACGCCGGCATAGAGATCGAAATGGAAGCGCAGCTCGATCTGCGGCGCGATCTCGGTGTTGTCAGGGTAGCGCACCGATGGCAGTCCGCAGGCGCCAAGCAGGATCGCATCGGCCTTCTCGCACAGCCGGATGGTGGTCTCCGGCATCGAGACGCCGGCCTGCAGATAATGCGTCGCGCCGGCCGGCGCCTCGCTAAAGCGGAACGACAGCCCGGCCTTGGTCTCGATCTTGCGCAGCACCTCCAATGCCGGCCGCATCACCTCCGGGCCAATGCCGTCGCCGGGAAGCACCGCGATGTGGAGCGTGTTGGAGGCGGGCATGGGGGACCTCGATATATGCCGCCGTCATTGCGAGCGAAGCGAAGCAATCCAGAAAGCGCCAAAGGAAGTCTGGATTGCTTCGTCGCTGACGCTCCTCGCAATGACGACGGAAAGACTGTTGGCCTTACGGCGTCAGCACGGCGCGACCGACCAATTTGCCCTTCTGCAGATCCGTCAGCGCCTCATTGGCCTTGGCAAGCGGCAAGGTCGTGACCGGGATCGGCGCGATCTTCTTCGCGCGCACCAAATCCAGCAGCTCCTCGGTCTCGCGGAGATTGCCGACATAGCTGCCCTGGATGGTGATCGCCTTGATCGGGATCAGCGGCAGCGCCCATGGCGCGCCGCCGCCGAACAGGCCGACCATGACGAGCTTGCCGCCCTTGCTCAGGCAATCGAAGCCGAGCTGGGCAGTGGCGGCATTGCCGACCAGGTCGATCACTGCACGGATCGGCTGGCCCGCCTTCTTGATCAGCTGCTCCAGCGCATCCGGCGCCTTGCCGTCGACGGTCGCGAGCGCACCGGCCGCTTCCGCCGCCTCGCGCTTCCTGGCGTCGATATCGACCACGATGGCGCCCTTGCCGCCCATCGCCTTCAACAGCGACAGCGCCATCAGGCCGAGACCGCCGGCGCCGAAGATCACGATCGAGCTGTCGAAATCCTGCTCCACCTTCTTCAGCGCGCTGTAGGTGGTGACTCCAGAGCAGGCGTAAGGCGCGGCGGTGACGGGATCGAGCCCCTTGAGATCCAGCAGATAGCGTGGATGCGGCACCGTCATGTGGTCGGCATAGCCACCGTCGCAATAGACGCCGAGCGAGGCCGGCTTCAGGCACATGTTCTCGTCGCCAGCGAGACAGGTGGCGCATTTGCCGCAGCCGATCCAGGGATAGACCAGTGCGACGTCACCAGCCTTGAGCCCGTGCTTGTCGGCCTCGGAGACATCGGGACCGAAGGCCACGATCTCGCCGACGCTCTCATGGCCCATGATCCGCGGCAGCGCCACGCCGCGGTCTTTCAACGACAGCGGCTTGCGGCCGTGGCCGAGATCATAGCCGCCTTCCCAGATGTGCAAGTCGCTGTGGCAGACTCCGGCCGCCTTGACCTTGATCAGGACCTGGGTGCCCGACGGCTGCGGCGTCGGCTCGTCGACCTCCGCCAGCGGCGCGTTGAAATCGGTGACCTTGAAGCTCTTCATCTCTCACTCCGCTCGGAGCCCGCGCGCTAGGGATCGCGCACAAGCAAATGCAAACGAAGGGAAACCATGCTGCTTGTCGCGCAACATGAGCGCGACCCCGCTCCATCGCCGTTTCCCCTCAGGCGTCGTGTCCGGTTGTCCGAACAGGTTCGTCATGTACCAGGGACATTGGCGGCAAAAGCGAAGGGCGGCAAGCTCCGCTCGTCATGCCTCCCTTCACCAAATGTCGCAGCTTGCGGCCTCAGGGCTTGCTCAGGCCAACCTCTGCGAGCACCTCATCGGTATGCTCGCCGAGCGCGGCGGCCAGTGACCCGGCCGCGACCTTCGCCTCCGACATCCGGAACGGCAAATTAAGTACCCGGAAGGTGCCGCCGGCATCCGCGACCTCGGCCAGCGCACCGCGATGGGCGAGCTGCGGATCGTCGAGCGCCTCCGCCACGGTGCGATAGGCCGAGCTCGGCACACCGGCATCATTGAGCGCCGCCAGGCATTGCGTTGTGGCGAGCGGCTTCGACCAGACCTCGACCCCGTCCATCAGCGCCACCCAGTTTGCCCGCCGGTCGGAATATCTGGCAAACAGCGGATGGCTCACCCAGTCGGGCTGGCCGATTACGCTCATCAGGGTCTGAAAGCTCTTCTCGCTGGCGATCGCGATCATCACATAGCCGTCGGACGTGGCCACCGGACTGAACATCGGCCGCTGCGCCGGCGCGACCTCGAATTGCGACCACTGGATTTCGTTCAGGGTCAGGGTCAGCATCGATTCCAGCATCGAGCAGTCGATGTGCTGGCCGCGGCCGGTCCGCTCGCGCTGATAGAGCGCCGAGGCGATGGCGCCGTAGGCATAGGTGCCGGTCACGACGTCGGCGTGATAGATGCCGCAATGGTCGGGCCGGCTGCGGCCCGGCTGATAGGCTAGGTGAGCCATGTCATAGCCGGAGGCGGCATGGATGACCGGCGCATAGGCCGGCAAGGTCGCGGATGGGCCAGTCTGGCCATAGCCCGAGATCGAGCAATAGATCAGCCGCGGATTGATACCCGCGAGATCATCGTAACCAAGCCTTAACCGTTGCATCACGCCAGGGCGAAAATTTTCGACCAGGACATCGGTGCTGACGATGAGCTTCTTGATCGCTTCCAGACCAGCCTGAGACTTCAAATCGAGCACGACGCTTTTTTTGCCGGCATTGAGCTGACCGAAGGCGGTGGAGCAGCCGTTGCGCACCGGGGCACGGCTGCGCATCGTTTCGCCTTCGGCTGACTCGATCTTGATCACCTCGGCGCCCATATCCGCCAGCATCCGCGTGCAATGAGGGCCGGCAATGGTGGTCGAAAAATCAAGTACGCGCAGCCCCGCGAAGCCGCCTGTCAAATTCCGCTCATCGAAATGACCTATAGTCACCAACACACCTCCCGCTGATCTCTGGAGCTTCCTATTTACATCGCACGCCCCGCGAGGCCCGACCTCCCGGCGACCACTTTGGATTCCGCGGACCGATCGCCACATGGGTCCGATGCCGCGCGACCCTAAATCGAACTTTTGCGCGTCAAAAGCGTTTTCTCTTGGCCGTCTCCCCGAACGCTCGCGTTCAGGTTGATCGTTCAATTTGGATCTTTTCTTGCATAGGTATTCCATGGGGCTTGATCGAGGACATCTCTTGAGGGTTCTGTTTGTAACGACCGAAATGGACGACTTCGTCCGTGTCGGAGGCTTGGCCGCCGTTTCAGCCGCGCTTCCGCGGGCACTCCGCGCGCACACCGACGTCAGGATCATGTTGCCCGGCTACCGCGACGTGGTCGAGCAACTCACCCACATCGAGATCGTCGGCCAGTGCGAGGCGCTCGCCGAGATGCCGGCCTGCTCGCTCGGGCGCTCGTCGACCCGCGACGGGCTGCCCATCTATGTTCTGCTTTGTGACCAGCTCTATGACCGGCCGGGCAACCCTTACGGCGACGAGAATGGCCAAGACTGGCCGGACAACGACATCCGCTTCGGTCGCTTGGCTGCCGCAGCCGCTGAACTCGCCGCGGGCACGCTGGACAAGGACTGGGCAGCCGATCTCGTCCATGCCAATGACTGGCAGGCTGCGCTGGTCCCGGCCTATCTGGCCTGGCGGGGCATCGAGGTTCCCTCGATCCTGACCATCCATAATCTCGCCTACCAGGGCCTGTTCCCGCGCGAATCGCTGCGCCGGATCGGTGCGCCGGAATCGTCCTTCCACATCGATGGGCTGGAGTTCTACGACAAGCTCTCGTTCCTCAAGGGTGGCCTGATCTACGCCTCGCATCTGACCACGGTCAGCGCGACCTATGCCCAGGAGATCACAACGCCGGAGCTTGGCTGCGGACTGGAAGGCCTGCTGCGCGGCCGCTCCAACGCCCATGAGCTAACCGGCATCCTCAACGGCATCGACGAGAGCTGGGATCCGCGCCATTGCCAGCAGCTCGCCCAGCAGTTCGCCGCCGGCGATTGGGACGGCAAGCGCGCCAACGCCGACTATATCCGCAAGCAGTTCGGGCTCGCCGTCAACCGAGGCCCGATGTTCGGTCTGGTCGCGCGCCTGGTGCACCAGAAGGGCATCGACCTCGTGCTGGAGGCGGCGGACAAGATCGTCGAGGCCGGCGGCCAGATCGTCGTCACCGGCAGCGGCGAGCCCGCGATCGAGCGCGCGCTGCTGGATGCGCATCGCCGTCGTCCCGATGCCATCGGCGTCGCGATCGGTTTCAACGACGCGCAGGCACGGCGCATCTTCGCCGGCAGCGACTTCACCTTGATGCCATCACGCTTTGAGCCCTGCGGCCTCAGCCAGATGTATGCACAGCGCTTCGGCTCGCTGCCGATCGGCCATCAGACCGGAGGCCTGGCGGAGACCATCACCGACGGCGAGACCGGCTTCCTGTTCACGCAGCCGTCGGCGGAATCGTTCCTTGGCGGCGTACGTCGGGCCTTCTCCGCCTTCATGAGTACGGACCGGCTCAACGCCATGCGTCACTCGGCAATGGCCCGCTCGTTCAGTTGGGACCTCTCGGCCGCCTGCTACAGCACGTTGTATCAGAAAACCATCGGGCTCAGGGCGGAGGCGGCCTGACACAACAATGGCCCAGGCCGGTGGCTCAACTCTGGAAAACGAGACAGGTCGTGGTCCCGTGGGCGAGCAACCGGCCTTGCGTGTCCGTGACCCGTCCCTCGGCGGTGCCGATGCGACGACCGCAGTTCAAGACTTTGCCCTCTGCCAGAATGAGACCGGTCTCGGGCGTGATGGGGCGCAGCAGGGAAATCTTGAACTCCAGGGTTGTCTGGGCAACCCCCTTGTCCAGCATCGACTGGACGGCAAGCCCCATGCAGCTATCGAGCAGCGTCGCCGGGAGGCCACCGTGGACCGTGTCCGCCGGATTGAGGTGGGCGTCGGTCGGCACCAGCGCGATGACGACCCGGCCGCGCTCGGCCTCGGTCACATCATAACCCACGGTCCGGGCGATCGTGTTGAGAGGCAGCGCACCACTGACCAGCCCCTGAACGAACTCCAGCCCGCTTATACGGCTTTGCTGATCGGTGCTGACGGTGCCGTAGGTCTTCGGCATGGGTCGTCCCCCTTCTCACTTTGAGTAATCGGTTCAGAAACGCCTGTTTCGGAGCGCCGATGGCGAGCGGCCGTAAAGCCGCGCGAACGCGGCGCTCATGCGCCTTGCGCTCGAAAAGCCGGCGCGCTCTGCGACGAGCGCAATCGGAAGGTCGGTCGCATCGATCAGGCGCTTGGCGCGCTGGACCCGCCGCGATAGCGCGACCTGCAGCGGCGACGCATCCAAATGTTCGGCAAACAGCCGCGAGAGATGGCGGGCGCCGACGCCGAGACGATCAGCCAAGGTCGTGACGTCACCATGATCGAGCGCTCCCTGCTCGATCATGGTCAACGCCCGTCCGACTGTGGTCCGCGTCCCTTTCCACGCCGGGCAGAATGGCGCAGTCTCCGGACGGCAGCGCAGGCATGGCCGGAAACCAACGCGCTCGGCCGCGGCAGCGCTGCGATAGAATCTCACATTGCGTGCAAGCGGCGTTCGCGCCGGACAAATGGGACGGCAGTATACGCCGGTGGTCGTGACCGCCACGAATACGACACCGTCCCAGGTGGGATCGCGGCGGCGGAAGGCTTCGTATTGTGCGGCGGGATCAAGCATGGGATCCCTATAGAGTCGATCACATCCAACGACGAGCAACCTGCAAAGATGACGTCCGAAAACGACCGGTTGGCGTCTTCCGGGAAACCGGACTCAAGCGGCGTCAACAATCAGCTTCTTGGCGGCCTGAGCAAGTAGTCCCGAGCGCGTAAAGCCGTGGGCTTCTGCGCACTCACCGATTTGAGCCAAGACGTCTTCCGGCAAAATTACGTTGACGCGGACGATTTTTGGCGGATCATTTCACGGATACCAGAACAGCACACCAGATCGACAATAATGTCCCTACTGTCCGAAGCTCCTTAAACATCAACGCTGGCTTTGGACGGCAGCCCACGCCCGTGCTGTGCGCAGCTCAATCAGCCTGCTCGCGCTGCCGCGTCTCCGGCATGAACAGCGCAATCACGATGAGCCCGACAAACGCCACGCCGGATAATCCGGCAAAAGCGTAGGCGCTTCCAAATTTGTCGCTGACATAGCCGGCCAGCACCGTCGAGAGCGATGCGCCGATGCCGGTCGCGGTGCCGACGATGCCCTGCGCCAGATTGAAATGGCCGCTGCCAAAGGCGACATCGGCGACCGTCAGTGGGATCATCACGCTGAACACTGCCGCGGTGATGCCATCGAACAGTTGCACCGCCACCAGCAGGTAGGGATCGTGCACGACCGCGAACAGCAGGCCACGGATCGTGAGCGCGGCGAAGCCGAGCAGCAACAGCGGCCGCCGACCGAACGACTGCGCGACGGCGCCGACCGAAGGCGAGGCCAGCGCCACGATCGCCTGCGGCACGACGATGCAGAACGCGATCAGCACCGTCGCCCATTCGCTGGAGCGCGTCGTCACCACACCCGCCATCAGCGGCAGCATGGCGGCGTTGGCGAGTTGCAGCAGAAACACCCCGCAGGCGAAGATCAACAGCGCCCGCTGCTTCAACAGATTGAGCAGGCCGAGCGACAGCTCCTCCGGCGCCCGCTGCGGCGCGAGGCCGTGAGATCGCAAGACATCGACCTCGTTCTCGCGGATTCGCGACAGCGCGACCAGCGTTGGGAAGGCCAGGATGAAAGTGACCAGGAACACCGACCGGCTTGAAAGCAGATAGCCGGCGGTGCCCATCACGGCGGCTGCGACCCCGTTGCCGAGCGATGCAAAGCGCGCGTTGCGCCCGAGCCGCCGGGCCATGCCGACCGGCCCGACCAGCCCGAGACTGATCGCGGCGATCGCCGGTCCCAGCACGCAGCTCGCCGCGGCATGCAGCGTCGCCGCTGTCGCGACCACAGGAAAGATCGGCCAGGTCGCGTAGGCGAGCGCGCTGCAGCCGATCGTGGCGACCGCGAACGCCGCGACCAGCCGTTCCGATTTTGCGGCATCGATAATCGCGCCGCCCGGCATCTGCCCGATCAGGCCGACCACACCGCCGATCGAGAGCACGAGGCCGATCTGCGCCTGGGTCCATTTCTGCGTCGTCAGATACACCGCGATGAAGGGACCGAAGCCGGTTTGGACGTCGGCGAGGAAGAAGATGAACCAGTCGAGACCACGCAGGCTCTGCCGCGAGGGCACCGGCTTGCCGAGATCGGCGTGCCGTTCCATCACCGGCACGGCACGCAGATCCTCTGCCGCGTCGAGATCCGAAGCGGAATCGAGCCGATCAATCGATTTTGACGGCCGCGCAATCAGGGTGCCTCTCCTCGTCTCGCGTCATCTCCAGTGCATGGGCATCCACGCCCTGTCCCAACCCGTGCATCGACAGACCGATCCCACGTCAGCACAAACTCAATGGTCGAATTGCCAGGGCGACAGCTTTCCGGCCGCGCCGAGCACGACGATCGGCTTGTCCTCCTGATATTCCGGCGCCGCTATCACCTGCTCCTTGGTCAGATCGAGCGTGATGCTGTCGCCCTTGTTCGCGACACGCCCGAAATGCAATGCATCCCAATCGACGACGATCTTGCGGCTGCCGACGCCGAGGAAGCCGCCGAAATCGATCACAGCAGCCCGCACCATGCCGGAGCGGTCGACGATGACGTCGACGATATGGCCCATGTCCTGATCGGTCGTGCTGCGCACGTCCCGGCCCAGCACACCATGGG
>NZ_JBARGP010000682.1:0-6863 GCF_049798375.1 Bradyrhizobium sp. | reverse complement strand
CCCCCCGCACGGTCAGGGCACGGGGCGCGCCGGTCGCGACGGCTGCCGGGGCAGGTGCGGGCGCAGGTGCAGCCGATACGCCGGCGACCTCCGATCACGACTCCAGCCTGATCGATCGCGACAAGGTGCCGTCGAACACCGAAGTGCTCACCTCGAACGATTTCAGCCACGCCAGCGCGATCAGCTTCCTCGATTCGATCAATCGCCGGCTGCCGGGCGTGTCGCTCGGCGACCGGACCGGCAATCCGTTCCAGCGCGACCTTAACTATCGCGGCTTCACGGCCTCGCCGGTGCAGGGGACGCCGCAGGGCATCGCGGTCTATCAGAACGGCGTGCGCGTCAACGAAGCCTGGGGCGATGTCGTCAATTGGGACTTCATTCCGGAAAAGGCGATCGACCAAGTCGCGCTGTTTCCCAACAATCCCGTGTTCGGCCTCAACGCGATCGGCGGCGCGCTCAGCATCCAGATGAAGAACGGCTTCACCTATCACGGCGTCGAGACCGAAGCGTTCGGCGGCTCCTATGGGCGCGTGCAGGGCAGCGTGCAGGCCGGCGGGCAGAAGGACAACGTGTCGGCTTACGCGCTTTATGAATCCGCCTATGACCGGGGCTGGCGCGACAACGCGAACTCGTCGCATGTGAAC
The DNA here is from genome assembly GCF_049798375.1 of Bradyrhizobium sp. Lineage (GTDB taxonomy): Bacteria > Pseudomonadota > Alphaproteobacteria > Rhizobiales > Xanthobacteraceae > Bradyrhizobium. Next base: position 6,219 of record NZ_JBARGP010000682.1, on the reverse strand, counting down.
CGCATGTATGTCGATGTCGGCGCGCGCAACGACGACACCGAGCTGCACGTCAATTTCACCGGCGCCGACAACGTCCTCGGCAACGTCGCGGCGACGCCGGTCGAGCTGCTCAATCAGCGCTGGTCGAGCGTCTACACCACGCCGAATGCGACGCATCTGCAGCTCGCCTTCATCAATGCGACCCTGAGCCACAATTTCTCCGACACATGGTCGTTCCAGGGCAACGCCTATTTCCGCGGCTTCCGGCAGTCTCATATCGACGGCAACGGCACTGACGTCTATGGCTGCGACGGCGGTGCCAGCCTGTGCATCGGCGACGACCTGCCGCTGTCCGGTCCAGCCGGCGGCGCGGCGACGCCGAACACGCTGGGCACGGCATTCCTGGGCGAGATCGACCGCAACCAGGCCGCCACCAACAGCTATGGCGGCACGGCGCAGGTCACCAACAGCGACCGGCTGTTCGGTCACGACAACCATGTCGTCGTCGGCGCCAGCGTCGATCACGGCTTCACCAAATTCAATGCGGCGAGCGAACTCGGCACGCTCGACCAGAACCTGTTCGTGACCGGCACCGGCATCTCCATCAACCAGCCGGACGCCGGCCTGAGCACGGTCGATCTGCACGCGACCAACACCTATACCGGCCTCTACGCCACCGACACGTTCGACGTGACCAACCGCTTCTCCGTCACGGCCGGCGGCCGCTTCAACTTCGCAGAGATCGACCTGCAGGACCAGACCGGCATCAATCCGCTGCTCAACAGCAGCAACAAATTCCAGCGCTTCAATCCGGTGATCGGCGGCACCTACAAGATCACGCCGAACTTCACTGCGTATGCCGGCTATTCGGAAGCCAACCGTGCGCCGACGCCGCTGGAGCTCGGCTGCTCCGATCCCAACCATCCCTGCATGATCGACAGCTTCCTGGTGGCGGATCCGCCGCTGAAGCAGGTTGTGTCGCATACGGTCGAAGCCGGCTTTCGCGGCGGCTGGGGGCGGGACGCCAAGACCGGCATGCTGACCTGGAGCGTCGGCGGATTCCACACCTTGTCCGATGACGATATCATCGAGGAGGCGAGCCCGCTCGGCGTCAACAATTTCGGCTTCTTCCAGAATGCCGGCAAGACCTTGCGCCAGGGCATCGAAGCCAAGCTCGACTATCGCCGTGACCGCTGGAGCGCCTACGCCAACTACACCTACGTCGACGCCACTTATCAGAGCGCGATCACGCTGTTCTCGCCGAACAATCCGAACGCGCTGACCGATCCGGTAAGCGGCGTCCAGTATGTCAGTGTCAATCCCGGCGATCATATCCCGGGCATCCCCGCGCACCGCTTCAAGGCCGGCATCGACTATGGCGTCACGGACGCCTGGAAGGTCGGCGCCGACGTCAATGTCGTCGGCAGCCAGTGGCTGATCCATGACGACACCAACCAGAACCCGAAGGTGCCGGCCTATGCGGTCGTCAATTTGCACACGTCCTATCAGCTCACGCCGAACATCGAACTGTTCGGGCTGGTCAACAATCTGTTCAACGCGCGCTATTATGCGGCCGGCAGCTTCTACCAGACCGGCGGCTTTGCCAGCGCCTCGGGCGGCGGCACCAATCTGATGGCGCAGCTTAGCGATCCCCGGACCTTCGTGCCGGGCGCGCCGCTCGCCGCGTATGCCGGCATCAGGGCGAAGTTCTGAGGCGGGATCGTGACCCGCGCCGCGTCAGCCGGCTGCATCGGCTGAGCTGTCCTCGAACCATTGCGAGTTGATCTCGATCCGGAAGATCGGATCGGACTGCCGCCGCACCTCGAGAAACCAGCGGCCGCCGGGCGCGAGCTTGTCCTCCACCTCGCGGGTGAATTTCAACGCCTCGCGCCAAGCCGCCTGGTCGTCGGCCAGTTCCTCGCCGGTGTCGTCGCGATGCGGGTAACCATTTCGGAAATCGAAGAAATATCGTGGCATGCGCGGCAAACGCGGCACCGGTGCAAACGGTTCCGCGGCCGGGCGTGGACCATTTAGGGCAGGCAGGCGGCGGCGCTTATACTCCCAGCAACGTCATCCATTTTTGCATCCGTCTCGCTTGATCTATCCGAAGCCGTATCACATGATACGGTGTCTTCGGCTGATCTGGCGCTCTATGCCCGCGAAAGTACGGGAGTCCGGCATGACCAAACGCCGCAGAGTGAAGCAGACCATGACATTGGCAGATCGGCTCGCCGCCGAGGCGCGGCGGCTGCGCGCGAAAGCCGACAGCCTGCCGCCGGGACCTGACCGCGACGACACTCTGCAGCGCGCCCAGGAGATCGAAACGACGGCGCAGCTGAGCGGCTGGCTGACCTCACCGGGGCTGCAGCTGCCGGATTAGGCGCCTACGCGGCTAGCCCCGCGGTCCCCAGAGAATGATGGCGGCGCCGATCAGACAGACGCAGGCGCCGGTGACGTCCCAGCGGTCCGGCCGCGCGTTCTCGACCGTCCACAGCCACGCCAGCGAGGCGACGATGTAGATGCCGCCGTAGGCGGCGTAAGCGCGTCCCGCCGCCTCGCTCTCGACCAGTGTGAGCAGCGAGGCAAAGGCGATTAGCGAGAGCAGGCCGGGCGCGAGCCACACCGAAGATTTCCCGAGGCGCAGCCATGCCCAGAACGCGAAGCAGCCCGCGATCTCGGTGAGCGCCGCGCAGACATAGACGATCGCGGTTTTCATATGCGCCATCTCCACGATCCGTCGCGTTCGACGCAGCGGATGGCTGCTGGTTGGCACGAACATGCGGTTGCTGCGTTGCCCCGCCATGGACAAGCCGAAAGAGCCCGGATTCTGGGTCGCGATCGTCTTGGGGCTGGCGCCGATCCTGGCGTCAGCCGCCGTGCTGTTGTGGGTGCAGAGCTGACGGCTTACGCGCTCGCGGCGTCCAGGCGCGCGACCTGGTCCTTGCTCAGCGCGAGCCGCGTCGCCGCGGCCAAGGTGTCGACATGCTCCGGCTTGGTGGCGCTGGCGATCGGCGCGGTGACCGAGGGCTTCGCCATCAGCCATGCCAGCGCGACCGAGGCGGGCTCGGCGCCGGTCTCCTTGGCGACCGCGTCGAGGCCGGCGAGGATACGCATGCCGCGCGGGTTCATGTATTTGGGAATGCCGCGCGCGCCGCGCGGGCTCTTGCCGTAGTCGGCCTCGGAGCGATACTTGCCGGTCAGGAAGCCGGCCGCGAGCGAGAAAAAGGTGATGACCCCGACCTGATTTTGCTCACAGACCTGCTGCAGGGCGCCCTCGAAGCCGGAACGTTCGGCCAGGCTGTATTCCGGCTGCAGGCTTTCATAGCGCGGCAGGCCCGTCTTTTCGGCCACGTCGAGAGCAGCCTGCAGCCGCTCGGCGGAGAAATTCGAGGCGCCGATCACGCGCACCTTGCCGGCTTTGATGAGCTTGTCGTAGGCCGCGAGCGTCTCCTCCTGCGGCGTTGTCTCGTCGTCAGCATGCGATTGGTAAAGATCGATGGTGTCGGTCTGGAGCCGGCGCAAACTGTCCTCGACGGCGCGGGCAATGTAGTCGGCCTTCAGGCCGGTCTTGCCGTCGCCCATGTCCATGCCGACCTTGGTGGCGAGGATGATCTTGTCGCGGTTGCCGCGCGCCTGCATCCATTTGCCGATGATGGTCTCGGACTCGCCGCCCGTGTGGCCGGGCACCCAGCGCGAATAGACGTCGGCGGTGTCGAGAAAATTCAGCCCGCTGTCCAGCACCTTGTCGAGCAGGCGGAACGAGGTGGCCTCATCCACTGTCCAGCCGAACACGTTGCAGCCGAAGCAGAGGGGCGGAACGGAAAGGCTGGAACGGCCGAGCGGACGGTGCTTCATGATGTGCTTTCGTTTGATGGCGTGGCGGCAAAACGGAGAAATCGATGAAGGGCAGGGTGTTCCAATTCGCAGGAGATGACTACCCCGGCGACAGCATGGCGGGGCGTCGCATGCGTCGTTCGAGGACGGCCACGCCGTGCTGATCCGCCTGCGATCTACGGTCCTGCCGGTGTCTGGTCGGCGATCGCGTTGGCGAGCGCGATGGCGCGCGGCACCAGGCTGTCCACGTCGAGATATTCCTCCGGCGTATGCGCCAGTCCGCCGACCGGGCCGGTCGCGCACAGCGTGGGCGTGCCCACCGCCGAGGTGAAGCCGGAATCGGCGCAGCCGCCGGTCGATTCACCTTCCAGCGTCAGTCCCGCACGTAGCGCGGCCTGCTGGTAATGCCGGAGCAGGCGGGCATCGCCGTCGCTCTGTTCGAGCGGCAGGAATTCGCCCTTGATGGTCAAGGTCGCGGACGTGCCCGGTACATGCTCGGTCGCGACGATGGTCTTGATCGCCTCCAGCACGCGATCGCGGTCGACGTGCCGCGCGTAGCGCATGTCGATCTGGCCGGTCGCCGCAGGCGCCACCGTGTTGACGGACTGTCCGCCCGAGACGAGGCCGACATTGAGCGTGATGCCGAGCGCAAGGTCCGTCAGGTCAGCGATCGCCACGGTCTTGTGCGCCAGCGCGTGAATGGCGCTGCGGCCGGCCTCGAAATTGGCGCCGGAATGCGCCGCTCGGCCTGCGACATCGAGGACCATGAACACGCCGCCTTTGCGGCGGCTGACGACGTTGCCGTTGGCGCGTCCCGGCTCGGAATTATACACCGCGCGTGCGCCCCGCGCCGTCTCCTCGATCATGCCGCGCGACTGCGGCGACCCGATCTCCTCGTCTGAGGTCAACAGCGCAACCAGCGGCGCGGAATGGCCGCCGAACTGCTTGAACGCCGCGAGCACGAAGGCGTTCAGCACCAGGCCGCCCTTCATGTCCGCGACGCCGGGGCCATAGGCGCGGCCGTCTTTAATGGCGAACGGGCGGCGCGCGACTTCGCCTTTCGGAAACACCGTGTCGCGGTGGCCCATCAGCACCACAGGCGCATTGCCGGGACCGGGGATGCGGGCGCGAAAAATGTCGCCGGAGATGTCGCGCGCGAAGCGTTCGACCTCGATGCCATGGCGCGTGAAGAAGTCCTCGAACGCCTCGCCGACCGCGTCGACGCCGGCCTTGTCATAGGAGCCGCTGTCGATGTTGACCACCCGCTCCAGCAGCTTCAGCATCGGCTCGCGCTGCGCGGCCAGCCAGGACCGGACCTGTTCGGACATGGGCGACAATGCTCCTTCGAAACCGATGCGTCACCATGACCGCCCTCGCGAGGCCTGACCACCCCAGCAACAGCATGGCGGGACAACGTCGGGTGCGGCCCGGGCGCGGCGAGGGCCGTCAAAGACCGAAGCTTTCCCGCGCGGTATAGGTGACCGCTTCGATCTTGTTGCCGTCAGGGTCGAGAACGAAAGCGCCGTAATAGTTGGCGTTGTACTTGTCCCGGATGCCGGGCGCGCCGGCGTCGGTGCCGCCGTTCGCGGTTGCGATCTGATGGAAGCGCCTGACCGTTTCGCGGTCCGGCGCCTGGAATGCGACATGCACGCCGTTGCCGGCGTTCGCCGGCCGGCCGTCGACCGGCGTCTCCGCGCTGAAGACGATGTCCGAGGCGCCATAATGCACCGATCCCGCCGACGCCTTCAGGACGCGCAAGCCGATCAGCTGCATCAGCGGATCATAGAAGGCGCGCGCGCGACCGACGTCGTTGGTGCCGACCGAGACGTGGTGGATCATCTGTGTTTCTCCGATCGGTTCTGCGCGCCGCGTGGGAATACCGGTGACGCAGGCCTGCGTTCCCCGATCGCCCCGGTGCGCAGGGGCGGCAGTCCTAATGTCACAAACACCGTCATTCCGGGCGGCCCGTCAGGGCGAACCCGGAATCTCGACGGTGTGAGGAATGGACCCAAGCCAATATCGAGATTCCCCGATGCGTCATTGCACATCTGGGCATCGTGGCCTGCGGGCCTTGCCCTGCAATGACTGCGGGTTGTCCATGTGGTTTGAGATTGACGTGATCAATTATCTGACTTAAGTCAGGTAATATGCTCAACGCGATCTCCCGCATCCGCCGCTTCAACCGCGCCGTCACGGCGGAAGTCGGCGCGCTCGACACCTCCTTCCTCGGCCGCGGGCGGCCGCTCGGCGCCGCGCGTGTGCTCAATGCGATCGGCCAGGGCCGCGGCGAGGTCGCCGAGCTGCGGGACTATCTCGGCCTCGACTCCGGGCTGACCAGCCGTCTGTTGCGCGGCCTGGAGGAGGAGGGCCTGGTCAGGACCGTGCCCCATCCGGACGATGCGCGCC
>NZ_JBARGP010000681.1:0-4902 GCF_049798375.1 Bradyrhizobium sp. | reverse complement strand
TGGGCCCGGCAGGACTCGAACCTGCAACCAGACCGTTATGAGCGGCCGGCTCTAACCATTGAGCTACAGGCCCCGCGACGCGATGTTCCCGATGGCGATCGCATCCAGCGATGCGTCGGGCCGAAGACCGGGGAACAGGCGACGGTGCCGGCACCGTTTACAGGGCGACGCGCCATCTCGCAATGCCAGTGGTGCAGCTGTCCCGCTGGCGGGGTCGTGCGGCGCGACACCCCATCTGGGCTGCGCCAGCGGCTGCCGCACCGGTGGAAGTTCGCGGCACTCGATCATAGGCGACAGCAGGCAGGCCTGATCCACCAAGACCCCGGCGAACGCGACCACCTTGCGCCATGTCTCGGTCTCGTCCGAGATTAACTGGCCGAACTCGGCCGGTAGCAGCAGCGCCGCCGCGCTCGCGAAAGCCAGCAGCCCCACAGCGGCGCGCGCGGCTTCCCAACACCGGCGCATTTGCCTACAAGCAGGCTAGCGGCCTTCGGGAGCAGAACGTCATGCGTATCACGGCGATTGTTTGTCTTGAGCTCATTTGTCTTGGCCTCGCATTGCTCGGCGGCAACGCATCAGCGCAACAGCAGGAGGCGGCCATCAGCAAGACCATGATCAGTCTGGGTACGGCGACGCCGGGCGGCGGCTTCCCGCTCTATGGCGATAACTTCGCTGCGGTCATGAATGACGCGGATCCTTCGTTTGTGATTACGACGCGCAACACCAAGGGCAGCAACGAGAACATCCCGTTATTGGAGAAGGGCGAACTCGACCTTGGCCTCGTCGCCGGCGAGCCAGCCTACCAGGCGTTCATGGGCATTGATCGCCCGCCGACCAAGGTGAAGATCCTGACCGCGATCTATTCCAGCCCCGGCCTGTTCGTGGTGCGGGCCGACAGCCCCTACAAGACCATCCGTGACCTGGTCCGGCAGACCGTCGTGTTCGGCGCCAAGGGCTCGGGCCTGCCGATCATGTCGCGCTACATGCTCGATGGTCTCGGCCTCAAGCAAGACGAGGATTTCAAGGCGGTCTATCTCGACCGCGCCGGCGACGGACCGGCGATGGTCGAGGACGGCCGCGCTGGCGCGCTGTGGGGGGCCGGCATCGGCTGGCCCGGCTTCGAGGCAATGGCGAAAAGTGCTGCTGGTGCGCGCTTTATCGCACCCTCAGCGGACGAGATCGCGCAGGTGCTGGCCAAGCACAGCTTCCTCAAGCGCCTGACCGTGCCGGCCGGGAGCTATCCGAACCAGACCGCGCCGATCTCCTCGATCGGCTCATGGAGCTTCGTGCTGGTCCGCGAGGATTTGCCCGATGATGTCGCCTATCGGCTCGCCAAGACCTTGCATGGCGCGGAGGGCACGCTGTGCAAGACGCTGGCGCAGGCCTGCGAGACCACGGCAGTCAATACCGTAGCCGCAGCGCCACGGCTCGATCTGATTCATCCGGGGGTGCTGAAGTACTTCCAGGAAATCGGCATCGCGAAATGAGAGGGGCGAATAGCGAGTAGCGAGTAGGGAAGTAAGAACCAGCTCCATTCGCTACTCGCCATTCGCCTCTTACTTTTTGATCATCGGACACGCCGCATCCGGCGGTCCGAACGCGTCATCGCCCGAGATCGTCGCCAGGATCTTGTAGTAGTCCCACGGATATTTACTCTCCTCCGGCGACTTGACCTGCACCAGCATCAGATCATGCACCATGAGATTGTCCGCACGCAGCTTGCCGTGACGGGCGAACATGTCCTCGACCGGCGCCTCGCGCATCTTCGCGGCCACAGCGAGCGGCTCGTCGGTGCCGGCGGCCTTGATGGCGTTCAGATAGTGCATGACCGAGGAGTAGACCCCGGCCTGCCACATCGTCGGCATCCGGTTCATCTTGGCGAAAAAGCGCTTCGACCATTCGCGGGTCTTGTCGTCCATGTCCCAGTAGAACGAGGTCGTCAGCAACAGGCCTTGGGCGGCCGGCAGGCCCAGCGAATGGATATCGGTGATCAGCGCCAGCAGGGCCGCCATCTGCTGGCCGCCCTTGAGCACGCCGAACTCCGATGCGGTCTTGATCTCGTTCGTGTTGTTCGGCGGACCGGCGGCGATGCCGATGATCTTGGCCTTGGACGATTGCGCCTGCAGGATGAAGGAGGAGAGGTCCGGCGTCGCAAACGGCGGCCGCACGGCGCCTAGCACCTTGCCGCCGGACGCCGTGATCACGCTCGAGGCATCGCGCTCCAGCGAGTGCCCGAAGGCGTAGTCGTCGGTAATGAAGAACCAGCTGTCGCCGCCGCGCTTCACCACTTCCCTGGCCGTGCCGGTGGCGAGCGCGTGGGTGTCGAACACCCATTGCATGGCGTAGGGCGAGCAGAACTTGCCGTGGAAATCGGCCGCGCCGGTCGACTGCGTGATGAACAGCCGCTTCTTCTCGTTGGCGATGGTCTGCACCGCGAGGCCGACCGCGGAGACCGGCACGTCGACGATCAAATCGACCTGCTCGGCGTCATACCAGCGCCGCGCGATCGCGCCGCCGATATCAGGCTTGTCCTGATGGTCGCCGATGATGACGCTGATCGGCTTGCCCAATACCTTGCCGCCGAAATCGTCGACCGCCATCTGCGCCGCAGTCACCGACCCCTGTCCGGTCGGCGTCGAGGCCGGACCGTTCATGTCGGTGAGCACGCCGATCTTGACGACGTCGTCGGACACCTGCGCCAGCGCCGCCGATGCCGACAGCATCGCCATCGCGCAGGCCGCAAGCGGTGCAATTCGTTTGGCTGAAATCAACTTCGTCCTCCCCCGGAAATGATCGGCGTGGCGCCGTTGTTTGGCTGCCCGGTCCCGGATGCGGGCAGGCGGCTCGGCCATCTGCAGGCATTCGGCCGCCGCCGTCAATCAGGCCGCGAAGCGGATCTGACCGGCCGCAGAGAGGTCGTAGCCGACGAGCTCGTTGGCACGCATGGCGAGGCGCTTGTCGGTCAGGAAGCGGATCAGCGCCTGCATCGAGGGGCGGAAGTAGCTGCGTTGGCGGGTCAGCAGGTCGAAGCTTTCCCAGGCGAGCGTAATGAAATCGAGGTTGGCGGCCTTGGCCGCAGCGCGCGTTGCGATGCCGCAATCGGCGCTGCCGCTGCGGATCGCCATCGCCAGGTCCGGCCCTGTCAGGCACGGCGGTTCCAGTTGTTTCACATCCTTCAGCGTTGCGCCGGCGCGCTGCAGCAGAACTTCCAGCAGCAGTTGCGCGCCCGCACCCCGCTGGCGGGTCGCGACGGTCGCGCCCGTGGCGAGCACGTCGGCGAGGCTGCGCAGGTTTTTCGGATTGCCCGGAGCTAGCAGCAGACCCTGCTCGCGCCTGGCGACGCCGACCAGGACGGTGTCGTGCAGCGCGGACAACGCGCGGACGGCGGCGACGTTGGCGTCCACGCTGCCCGGCTGGTCGCTATCGGTCTCATCTAGGCGGTGAAAATGCACCGCGGCGGCGATCACCTCGCCGCGCTGCAACCGCTCGACGCCGCGCAAGGTGCCTTCGTTCAACGATGCCAGCGAGGAGCCCGACTCGCGCAACGCCCATTCCAGCAGATCGTCCTGGCTGCCGCCGACGATCGGCGGCGGATCCGCCGGCATCATGCCGTTCGGCCGCGCCATCCCCGAGAGCACCCAGAGGTCCAGCTCGTGGCGCGGGAACAGCCATTTTCCGGTGACCTTGCTGCAGGGAATCGCGCCCAGCGTCACCAATTCGTACAGTTTGCGTTCGCCCAGCCGCAGGTAATCGGCAGCCTCGCTCGTGGTCAGAAATTCCATCCTGCATCTATATGCATACAAGCGGTCCTGTTCAATTAATTGACAAAGTCCGGAATTTCTGCCGAACAGGCCAGGAGGATATCGACCATGGATGAGGCCAGCGCCTGGCAATTGATCGCGACCGGCGATCCGACATTGTTTGCGATCGTGCGGCTGTCGCTGGCCGTCAGCCTGGCGGCGGTGGTGCTCGGGGCCGTGATCGGGCTGCCGCTCGGCGCTGCCCTCGCGCTGCTGCGGTTTCGCGGCCGTGCGCTCCTTCTGGTCGCGCTCAACGCGATGATGGGCCTGCCGCCGGTGGTGGTGGGACTGGCGACTTATCTCCTGCTGTCGCGCACCGGTCCGCTCGGGAACCTCGGCCTGCTGTTCACGCCGACCGCGATGGTGATCGTGCAGACCGTGCTGATCGTGCCGATCATCGGCGCCCTGACCCGCCAGACCATCGAGGATCTCGCGCAGGAATATCGCGACGAGTTGGCGGCGCTGGCGGTCGGCCCCATCGGCCGCATGACGACGCTGTTGTGGGATGCGCGCTTCAGCCTGCTCACCGCACTGCTCGCCGGCTTCGGCCGCGCCGCCGCCGAGGTCGGTGCGGTGATGATCGTCGGCGGTAATATCGATGGCTTCACTCGCACTATGACCACGGCGGTGGCGCTGGAGACCTCCAAGGGCGATCTGCCGCTGGCGCTCGGGCTCGGGCTGATTTTGATCGCGATCGTGGTGGCGATCAACGCCGCCGCTTGGGCCGTGCGCGCTGTTGCCGAACGGCAGGCGGCCTAGACGATGCGCGCGCCGTCGACCGATCTGCCGCTGGTGCTCGACCGCGTGTCGCTAACGACAGGCGCGACCGCGATCCTTGACCAGCTGAGCGTGACCATCGCGGCGGGACAGCCGACCCTGATCGTGGGCCCGAACGGGTCCGGCAAGACCAGCCTGTTGCGCGTCTGCATGGGGCTGGCGCGGCCGACAGGGGGGACGGTGAGCTGGGGCGGTCGCTTTGACGTGGCGCCGCTGCGGCGCGCCTTTGTGTTCCAGCGCCCGGTGATGCTGCGGCGGAGCGTAGCTGCCAATCTCGACTACGCGCTGGCGCATGCCGGCGTTCCCCGCAAGCAGCGTCCGGCGC
>NZ_JBARGP010000680.1:0-16110 GCF_049798375.1 Bradyrhizobium sp. | reverse complement strand
GCGCTGAATCTCCCGGTAATGATTGGCTTTTGGCGGTGGGATGTCGGCGAGATCGGCCATATCGGCGATTCCGACATCGCCGAAATCAGTAACGTCGAGGCCGAGGCTCCCGAGCAAGGCCGGCAATCCGGCGGTCCGCAGCGCTGCCGGTCCCATCAGAGTGCCGCGCCGCGACGCCCCCATATCGATCGGCGCGCCGAGCAGCGCGACGCGGCTCGGCTCTCCAGATCTGGTCGCTTCGATCATCGCCATGTTCCTTCGCTTCGTTATCCTAACAAAGCTACGCGTCATCGCGTGACCGGCATATGTCTGGCAAGAGCCGGGGCACGCCGTCCCTCAGGAACCAAACTCATCAGCGTGCATTTTCATGCCGAGGCGCTCTTAACGCCGGGAAGCACGACCGTGAACATCGAACCATTCGAAACGAATTCGCAGCCTGGCATCGCCGAACGCGCCATCGATACGGCGACTGACGTCTCGCGTACGCTGGGCGAGGTGACAGGTGCGTTACGCGCGGCGGTGGACCGGTTGAGCGGCGCGATGGAAGACGCACGACGGCCCGGCACCGCACTGTCCACCGTCGCTGCGATCACGCGTGAAGCGCCGCTCGCCAGCCTGTTCATTGCGTTCCTGTTCGGCATCGCGGTGGCCCGTCGACACTAACGTTTCCACCACCAGCATGGCTTCGCCTGTATCAGAAGGCAGAGCGGTCGAACGACGTCAAGCTTCCGGCCGCGCTCCCGCAGCCCCGGGGCCGCCGACCTCAACCTGTCCGTCTTTCAGATATTTTTCAGATGCACCGCTCGGCCGCCTGCGGGCGAACGCTGTCCGCGACCGATCGCTCGGGCCCGAACTCCCGTTTGTTCGATCTTTGATCAACTTTCCCTTTTTCGTTCTCCTCGATGCAGACCTCGCGCCATCGACAGGAAATTGGAACTTGCAGGAACCAACCCCACATACCCGGGTTGCAGCGATGCATCTGATAATTGGTCCGGACCCGTAATTGCCCGGATTGATTGCAATTCAGAGAAGTTGTTTTCCGTCTACGTGGTATAAAATGGGGGTTTCCGTGATCCACAGAGGCGTCCAATTTTCGGTCGTGGCTACGGCGGAACCAGACGTTTGGGAATGGCGGTACGAATTCGGCGACCAGGTTAAGACCGGCAGAACGCAGACGCGTCTTGCCGCATTGGCGGCGCGCCGCGTCAGGTCGAAGATCGATGCCGCCCTGCGCTCGGCAAAGTCCAGCTCCTCGCAGCCGGGAGTTTCCACCCATGCTGATCTGCCGTTGGCATCTTCCGGCCGCTGATTGCGGTTTGCCGCCAGCGCGTACTCCTCAACTCAGTCCACTCCCGCACGCGATCGAGACAGATCAAGGCATGGTCGCCGCCGTTGCGGCATGGCGATGTCATGCAGAATCCGGCCTTCAGCGGGCCCCCGCTGCCAAACGGAGGCTCCCGAACCCCGACGGCGGATGAGGCTCGCACCCAGCCGCCTGACTCCAGCGATCGGCGGCGCTGCTTTGTCGCGTGAAGGATCGCGGCAGGATCGTTACGCGCCTGGATTGATCTCTCGCGCTGTCTGGCGCCCTGCTGCGGTTGACCGGTCGAGCGTCGACTGGCGTTACGAGGGGTCCTGCGGCTTCTTGGCGACGTTCATCAAGCGAGTCGTGATCTCCCGCATATGCTCCCCGGCGTTGGTGAACTGGCTGCGCAGGAATTCCGACTGGATGCGCATCGCCTCGTCCAGCTCGGTCGCATGCACAAGTTTGCGCGCGTGATCGAAGGCCGTCCTCATGTTCTGCTCGGTCAGCGAGAGCGCCTGTTTGGAGAGATCCGCGGCCGGTCCGGGAACCGAAGACATCGATTTGCCGGCGGCATCGAAGAACATCTGAAAAGCCCGCTCGGCCTGTTCGATGGTTTTCTCGGCGAGTTCGCGCAGCTCGGCCGGCACTTCCAGTTTCGGTTGGCTCATGATCGCTATCCTCCGCTAGGCAAAGATCTGTTACCACATTTGGTGCCAGGCGTCCGTGGCGATCTCATGCCGGCGGACAATGTCAGGCAGACCTAGGCGGCAAGGCGCGCGACGCTCGATGCGCTGTCCTCACCCCGAGAAGCGGCGACGGTACTCCGACGGCGAGACGCCGAGATGGCGCAGGAACGCGCGACGCATGCGCTCGTCATCACCAAAGCCGGCGCGCTGGGCGATCTCCACGACGCTGCCGACCTGGCGACTTTCGAGCAGCAGCCGCGCGGTCTCGACGCGTAGCGCTTCAACGCCGTTGGCCGGTGTCATTCCGGTGCGGTTGACATAGGTACGCGCGAAGGTTCTCGGCGTCATCCCGGCCTTCGCCGCAAGTTTCTCGATCCGCAGGTCGCTGGCGATGTTCTCGATGATCCAGGCGTGCAGTGCACTGAAACGTCCTTCGACGTCGGATGCCTGCGCCGCAAGCACTGTCGAGAACTGGCTCTGGCCGCCCGGGCGTTTGAGGAAGACCACCAGACGTCGCGCGACGTCGAGCGCGATCGTATGGCCGAAATCCTCTTCGATCATCGCCAGCGCCAGATCGATACCAGCGCTGACGCCGGCCGACGACCACACGTGCCCGTCCCGGACGAAGATCGCATCCGGATCGACCTTGATGTCGGGAAAGCCGTCCTGCAATCGCGGACAATAACGCCAGTGCGTCGCAGCGCGCCTGCCGTCAAGCACCCCGGTCCACGCCAGCACGAATGCGCCGAGACACACCGACGCGATCCGCCGCGCCTTCGGCAGCGTTTGCATGATCCATTTCAACAGCACCTCGTCCTGCCGCAGCTTCCAGATGCCCGGTCCGCCCGGGATCAGCAACGTGTCGACCTGATGCGGCTTCAGACTTGCGATCGGTACGGTTTCGATCATCAGTCCGACATCGGTCGGCACCAACCCGCCGGAGCTCGATACATAGCTCAGTGCGTAGTTCGGACTTGGCAGCTCGATCTCGCTCAGCTCGGCAAACACCTGCGCGGGGCCCGAAATATCGAGCAGCGTCACGCCAGGAAACGCCACCATCGCCAGCAGCCGTTCAGGCGTCTTCTGAGGCGTAGCCGCACTCCGGGATCTGGCAGGATTCGAGGGCATATTGTCCTTTAAGCCATTCGGCCGCGGCCTGTATAGCTCTACCTTGGAAAGCCGGGAGTTTCCGCCATGTCGCGACATCTGGATGCCCAGTCCCAGACTATCGCTTCGCCCTGGAGCCACTACACGGTTTACAGCTTTCCCGACGCCTCACGAATCGCGGCTGCCGATCGGCAGCCGCTGATGGATGCGATGAACGCGATCATCGCCATCAACTGGAACGCCACCGAGCCGCATTGGACCGCAGCGTCCTCGCCTTGTGAGAAAAAATACAGCCTCATTCTGGTCTACGATCACACAGGGCTTGTCGCCTTCTCAGTCTATCGCGTGCTGAACATCGCCGACCGGCAGGCCATTTATCGCAGCGGCACCGAAGTGCTGCCCGCGCATCAAGGTCGCGGCCTCTATGGCTTCTTCACCTCGCATATCCTCAAACGCACGAATGCTCCGGAAGCGGGTGATGGCGCCGTGCTTTACGGTTGGCGGACACGCAATCCGATCGTGTGGGCCGCCAATGCCAAGATCTGCGACAGGGTGGCGCCGGCGTTGCTCGGCGACAAGGCGGATCCCACACTGCAGGCAGCCTGCGTCGAAATGTGCCAAGCTCTTTATCCGGGCAAGCAACTCGAAGTCCCCGGCATGATCATGCGCGGCGCCTATGGTCACATCAAGCATAACCGGCAGGCCTATCATGGCACGGCATCGGTGATCGACGCCGCCATCTCCAGGCTCATTCCTGACGCGGCCGATGCGCTGTTCTCTGTCGGCTATGCGAGGGCATGATGGCGTTGTCCGGACAACAAGCCGTTCTTCCCTCCGCGATCCGCTTCATCGATCGTGCCTATATCGCCTGGGGGACGGTTGCGATCGCCTATGCCATCGCCTTTCTGCAGCGGGTGTCGCCGCAGACGGTCAGCCTGAGCTTCATGCATGACTTCGGCACCGACGCTTCCGGCGTCGCGATGCTCGCCTCGAGCTATTTCTGGGGTTACACGCTGATGCAGATTCCGGCAGGACTGCTGGTCGACCGCTACGGCGTCAAGTGCGTGGTGTTGTCCAGCATGGCGGCGTCGGCCGTCGGCAGCGCGGCGTTCGCGCTTGCACCCAGCCTGCTCGATGTCTTCATTGCGCGGCTGATCGTGGCCTGCGGTGACGCGCTGGTATTCACCGCCCTGCTCAAGCTGGTCGCCCAGAGTTTCGCTGACGAGCGCTTCGGCATCATGTCCGGCATCTCCCAGGTGTCCGGCTATGTCGGCGGCGTGTTGGCGACGACGCCGCTGGCGGCGGCGATCAGCGGCTTCGGCTGGCGCGCCTGCTTTGTCTTCATCGCCTGTGTCGGGGTCGCAAACCTGGCCTTTGCATCGGTGACGCTGAGGCCGGCTGCTGGACCACAAAGCAACAAGACCTTCAAGAGCGTGCTGCTGGCGAGCTGCCAGGCCCTTGGTTCAACGGCGAACTGGGGCGTTGCGATGAGCTTCGCTTCGCACTTTGCGGTGGTGACCACGCTGTCGGGCGTCTGGGGAATTCCGATGGTGGCGCATGACTTCAACATCTCGCCGTCGGCTGCCGGCACACCGCTGCTCGCCTTCATGGTGGGCAATGCGCTCGGCTCGATCTTTCTCGGTCACGCCGCCGATCGAGCCAACTCGCTCGATGGCGCACTGGTCGCCATCTGCGTGCTGCGCATGATCCTGATTGCTCTGCTGCTGCCGGTCTTCGCGCACGCGCTCGGCCTGTTCTACGTCGGAGCCGTGTTCGCGATCCTCGGACTGGTCGCGGGCGGCACGGTGCCGTTCGTGCTGAAGTGCACGAAGAAGCTCTATACGGCAGAACTCATCGGCGTCGGCGCCTCTATCAACACCACCACGGCCGGGATTTTCGCCGGTCTCTCACAGCCAGTGATCGCCATCGCGATGATCGCCGCAAGCGGGCTGGGTTCCGACGGCGGCCACAGCATACGTACCGCGGCTAGCGATTCGGGCTACGCGGCCCTGATTGGAATTCTTCTGCTCATGTCGGTCCCGGGTATCATTGGCCCGCTGCTGATGAGGCGCAAATTGATACTGCGTTCGTAACAATAAAACACAGAGAGGGGTCCGTATGCCGCGTCTGTATTTGAAGAATAGCGACGTCCGCTCAAGCTACCCGGTGAGCAGTTGGCAGACCGTTCTGTTTTCGGAATTTGAAGCTCAAATGTGCAGCGACGCCCGCCCTTTCCCCTGTGTCTTCGGTGTCGCGGGATATCGTCAGGACCAGCTCCGCTATTTGTTTCTCGACCCTATCGATGTGAACGTGCTCGGCGAACAGCTCGCTTTGTTTGTCTCCGAGGCACGCTCGCACGGACCAAATACCTCGCTCGTGCTGTTCACGCGCCCTCGCCCGGTCCAGACCCTTGATGCCTACTACAAGAAATTCTGGCGCACGCTCGACGAGCTGGCGCGCATCGACAAGAGCCCGTGGCCCGCGGAAATCCCCGAGACGGTGGATCATCCGATGTGGGAGTTCTCTTTCGCCGGCGAGCCGATCTTCGTGGTGTGCAGCACGCCGGCCCATGTCATGCGCCAGAGCCGCCGCTCGAGCGCGTTCATGATGACATTCCAGCCGCGCTGGGTGTTCGACAAGATCCTCGGCACCGAGAAGGCCGCGGCAGCCGCGTTCGCCCATGTACGCGAGCGCCTCATTCCGTTCGACACGACGAGCCCGTCGCCCCTGCTCGGCCGCTACGGCGACCCTGAGGGGCGCGAATACAGCCAGTACTTTCTCCACGACGACAATCAGCCGGCATCCGAATGCCCCTTTCACCGGCTGGCACAAACCAAGACTCCCCCCATCGAAGACACGGAGCAGGCCGCATGACCCAGATCATCGCCGGAACGAAGACTGAATTTTCGATCGATCCTGCCATCCTGGCGCTGTTACCGACGCAGGGTTGTATCGAGCTGCAGCGTGACGCAGCCGGCAAGGTGCATGCGCTTCACACTCATCCAGTCGACGAGATCCTCGTCGTCATCAGCGGCAGGCTGAACTTCATCTGGGATGGCGGCGAGCGCGTCTGCAATCCTGGCGACACGATTCTTCTGCCCGCTGGCACCCCGCACCAATCCGAGGCTCTCGATGAGGCGATCTACGCGATCGCGACCCGGCCGCCGTCAGCCGGTGCGAGCGGGAATTGATGCAACAGGCGGTCAGGACAGCGGATGATCGAAATCGGCGGCCGCTTCGCTCGCAAGCCGCTCGGCCATTTCGATCAGTTCGTACCGCTGCCTGGGTGCCAGCTTCAGGAAGGCTTTCAACAGTCGCAGGCTTTCCACGGTTTCGCTCGATGGAGCTCCGAGCTTCTTGTGCAGCTCCGCCAGGAACGTGGGATTTTTCATCTCGCACCTTTGACAGGAAACGGTAATGGCAATTCTTAGCAAACGTGAAGGCCTCGTGCGCAAGGTCGATACTGCAACAATCGAGGCCGAAAGTCTCGGCCTGACGACGGCGACCCTGATCCTACGCATGGCGCGCTTGGAGATCGAACGCTCCGAACTCGATGAGGTTGAGAGTATGCCAAGGAACAACCGGAGCAGCAAGCCGAACTGACTGTCAGCGGGCCGGGTGGCAGGATTTGAGCTGTCTGGCAGCTTCTGGCCTCCAACACCAGCAAAAATGGTCGGCTCAGCCGCCCGCCGACCGGAATTTGACGGCGGTAAGCTTGTGCCTCCTGAGCTCGGCCGGTAATGCTTCCTGCAGGACAGCAATGGGGTTGCGGACGCCGGAGGGCTTCGCTTCTCCAGTCTGCGAAAAGCAGCTGCAGGAAGAGCATGCGAACCTATTATTTCGACATGAAGGATCGCATCCCGAGCAGAGACCGCACCGGGCTGGAGTTTGCCACGGTTGCCGGGGCTATCGAGCACAGCCGCGAGTTGGCGCGCAGGCTTCGCCACGACCCGAGGATTACCGACCGGAAGTTGTCCATCGTCATCGTCGACGAATCGGGCGTCGAAATCCATCGCGAGGCAGTCTATCCGGCGGAGCCAAAATCGGCATCTCCTGATCACCTCTGCCGACTTCGCTGAGGCACGCCTTCCCCGACGATACGCCGGTCTATTTGCCTGCCATTTCTTTCGACAGCATCGCGATCGCGTCCTGAACGGTCGTCATGAATTGAGCCGGGAAGATGATGGTCGAGTTTTTTTCGACCGAAATCTCGGCCATCGTCTGCAACGTCCGCAACTGCAGCGCAACCGGGTGTTGTGTGATGATATCGGCAGCTTCGCCGAGTTTCACAGCCGCCTGATATTCGCCTTCGGCCGCCACGATCTTGGCGCGCCGCTCCCGCTCGGCCTCAGCCTCCTTGGCCATGGCCCGCTGCATGTTATCCGGCAACACGATGTCCTTGATCTCGACCGCCGTGACCTGCGTTCCCCACGGCTCGGTATGCAGGTCGATCACGTTCTTGATCTGATCGTTGATGCTTGCGGTGTCGGCCAGGAGTTGGTCCAGGCTGAAGCGGCCGACCACGTTGCGCACCGTGGTCTGGCTGATCTGGCTGATGGCGCTGTAGACGTTCTCGATCACGATCACGGAACGCTCGGGGTCGGTGATGTGATAGTAGGCGACCGCCGCGATATCGATCGACACATTGTCCCGCGTAATGATCTTCTGCGACGGGACCAGCATGGTCACGGTGCGCAGGGACACGCGCGTCATCTGCTGGACCGGGGCAAAGATCAGCGTCAAGCCGGGCCCTCGCACCCCGGCAAAGCGGCCGAGCAGGAAGACCACGCCACGTTCATACTGCTTCACGATCCGGATCGAGGCGAAGGCGTAGAGCACAATCAGCAATATGATGAACGACAACAGCCCCATGGCTCCCCCTTTTGCCGCAATTGGCGTCACGACGCGACACGGCGATAGGCCTGCGATGGCGACGGGCACCGCAGGCGAGAGCCTACGCCCAGCATCCCGAACGGGGCAAGAGTACGTTTGCGCTACCACACCGATGGCAACAATCGATAGCGCACTTTGTCTTGGTATTCACGGTAGCCGCGCAGGTTCTTGGCAAGGAATCTTTCCTCGTCAAGCAGACGCCAGATCAGCGCCGGCAGGATCACCGCAATCACGAGCAGTGCCCACCTAGACCCCAGCGCGATCGGAAATCCCGAGAGCATCAGCAACGCCGCCGCATACATCGGATGTCTTACGACGGCATAAGGACCGCTCGATATGACCCGCTGGTCGCTCGCCAACTCGATCGTCGCCGACGTGTAACTGTTCTCCGTGAATACGCGGCGAATGCCGACGAAGCCAAGCAGGATCAGCACATCACCGCCCAGTGCGACGAGAGACGGCACGTCGGACCAGCCGAACCTGCGATCGAGGCCGGGGATGACGATCAGGGCGATGAAGCCGACCGACGTGATCACCATGATCCGGCGTTGCGTCGGCTCCCTCTCGGCCCACGGACCGCCGCTCATTCGCCGCGCCAGCAACGCTGGATCTCTCCACATCAGGTCGAGCGTGATCGCCAATGAGGCCATGAAATAGACCAGCAGGAACGTCCAGCCCTGCCAATAGTGCAACGTTCCGGCGGACGTGAAGATCAGCCCGGCGATCACCACGAACAGAATGAGCAGGCTCGCGACTGCCTTGGCATTCAGCTTTGTCATTTGACGGCTCTGCCCTGCGTCGGCCATCCGTTCTCAGCAGCATCGAACTTACTGCTGCTTCTCACAGAATGACAGCAGTCCCTGGGAGGCCGAGCCGCCGATCACGCAGGGGATTCCGACCGCGACCTGTCCCAATGCAGCAGCCGAGACGCAGCCGAGCGCAACGGCGCCGACGCCGATCTGCCCCCAGAAATCCAGGTTGCGCCGCGCATCCGAGCCCTTGGCCTTCAGCTCCTCCATCGCCGTGACGGCATCCTTGCGGACGGCGCCGAGCTCGACCGTATCGGCGGCGTCGACGACCTCGGTCAATGGCACCTTGATCGATTCCGATTGCCGACCAAGCTGCTCCCGGAGATATTCGCGCAACTCGGTGTCGCGCACCGCGTAGCTCGCGAGCGTGTAGCGTGCCATGCTGCCGATCGTCAGCTTGTCGGTGGTGTCGCGGCTCTTCGACCACGGCAGCATCTGCATGATGCGCTGGATCGGCAAATGCGACCCGGTCGCGAAATAATAGCCCCACAACGTGTCGAGCAGATCCTGGCTCGTTGCATAGGTCAGCTTGGTATCGAGCTTGCGGTCCTCCTTGGCGAACGGATTGCGGGTGAAGGTTCCCTTCAGCTTGTCGAGCATGCCGGGCTTGGTTTCCTCGAGCGGGATATCCATCAGCGTCGGCTGCGTTCCGGCAAGATATCCGTCGATCATGACGCGGCGCCCCGGCATTTTGGCCTCGACCCTGCGCATCAGATTGCGCCAATCCGGCAAACCGGAATAGGCGATCGCGCGCACGATTACCCATTCGTCCTCGGGCGGCACGGGGAAGAAGCTGGTCACCAATTGCTCGGCCTTGGCCGGATTGGAGCCGATCGCACCGGCAATGAAGCCGAGATAGATGCCGGCATTCTCCGGCTCCTTGAACGTCTGCGCATGAAACAATACGCGCACCGCCGCTGGCACGTGCGCGTAGTCCGGCTTGTTACGATAATTATAGATCCATTGCTGAACTACGCCGAGCGAGGCGCGCGGATCGATCTCGGGCGCGGCCGCGACACGCGCAGGTTGGACGAAGATACAGGCAAGGACCGCAAGAACAACGTAGCGCATGTGCTGCTCCGACGAAGGCGTTCGAGCGCGAATGCTCAACGGGCCACGAACGGTGAGCGTTGTTAGCTCGCTCTTCGCGCTCGCCTTTGATCCCGCACTGCGACGATTCTGCGACAAACACCTGTTCCATTGCGCCTGAATCGTGACGCCGTTCACAATCGCGCAATCGACGAGCCCGGACATTCTTTCGCCTCGTGCCGCTCCTTGCATCCGCCCGCCGAGCATGAACAGGCATCACACGATGAACCTTTGGAAAATCACGGCAGGTCGTCCCGGCTCGCGATGGCTGATAGCGATCGCTGTCGCCGCTACGCTGAGTAGTCTTTCCGTTCCGGCAGCGGCACAAGACGCAATCTCTGTCGAAGGCAATCGGCGGGTCGACCCCGATATGGTGCGGAGCTATTTCCACGCCGACATTGCTGGCCATTACAACGCCGCTGCGCTCGATGCGGCGCTGAAGGCGCTGATCGCGACGAGCCAGTTCGACGATGTGAAGATCACTCGCGCTGGCGACCGCATCGTTGTTCACTTGGCGGAAGCCAAGACGCTCGACAAGGTCGTGTTCGAGGGCAACGAGAAGGTCAAGGACGCGGATCTGTCTGCCGCGGTTCAGTCCAAGCCATCAGCAGGATTGCAGCGCGCGACCGTTCAAGGCGATGTCAACCGAATCGTGGAGGCCTTTCATCGCGTCGGCCGTGACGACGTTCGCGTCACGCCTGATATCATCGATCGCGGCAACGACCGGGTCGACCTTGTGTTCGACATCGTCGAGGGCAAGAAGACGACGGTGCGCCGGATCTCCTTCGCCGGCAATCATGTCTTCGGTGATCGCCAACTCAGGGCCGTCATCAAGACCTCGGTCACGACCGTGCTGAGCTTTCTGACTGGCGGAAATGTCTATGACCCCGACCAGGTCAACGGCGATCGCGAGCTGATCCGGCAATACTATCGCAATCATGGCTATGCCGACGCGACCGTGACCAATGCCAGCGCCGCATACGATCCGGCGAGCAGCGGCTTCAACGTCATCTTTGCGATCGATGAGGGCGAGCCCTACCATTTCGGGGACATCAGCTTCGTCTGCAACGTGCCCGGGCTCGATTGCGAGAAGCTCCGCAGTCTTCTGCTTGCTCGCCCTGGCGCGTCATTCGACGCTAGCCTACTCGACCAGACCAGCGAGACGCTTGCGGCCGACATGTCCAAGCGCGGTTTCCCGTTTGCCCACGCCGAGCCGCGCATTACGCGCGATCCGCAGGCGCATCGGGCCGACATCGCTTTCGCAATCGACCAGGGTACGAGGAGCTATGTCGAGCGGATCGAGATCCACGGCAACAACCGCGCGCGCGACTATGTGATCCGGCGTGAATTCGATATCAGCGAAGGCGATGCCTACAACAAGACCCTGATCGACCGGGCCGAGCGCCGGCTGAAGAATTTGAACTACTTCAAGACGGTCAAGATCACGACCAAGCCGGGCTCGGCGGCGGATCGCGTCGTCCTCGACGTCGAGGCCGACGACCAGGCGACCGGAGATTTCAACATCTCCGGAGGCTATTCGACGACCGATGGCTGGCTCACCGAGGTCAAGGTCGGTGACCGGAATTTTCAGGGCACCGGCAATGCCGTGCAGGCTTCCGCGAGCTACGGCCAATATGCGCGCGGCGCCGATCTCTCAGTCTCCTCGCCTTATGTCGTGGGCCGTGCCACCGCGGGCGCCGAGGTATTCGACCGGCAGGCCGATGTCAGCCCCTATCAATCCTACGGCAGCAACACCTATGGTGGCAACCTGACGCTAGGCATGCCGGTCAACGAGCAGACCGGCGTGCTCTGGCGCTATTCGCTCTATGACCAGAATGTCACGCTGGCGCCGGGGACATCCGCTGCGACCGTATCGATCCCGATCCGGCAGGCTGCTGCCGCCGGGCCGCAGCTCGTCTCGTCGATCGGCGACACCGTCACCACCAACACGCTCGACAACAACAAGAGCCCGACCAGCGGCTTCAAGTCCCAGCTCAGCCAGGATCTTGCCGGGCTCGGCGGTGATGTGAGATTCCTGCGTACCACCGAGGATGCGCGTTACTATCACTCAATTAACAGCGATCTCACCGGCATGGTCCGTGCGCAGGGCGGCTATATCGCCGGCTGGGGCGGCCAGCAGGCGCCGCTGCTCAACAGCTTCTTCGGCGGGCCCAGCATGGTCCGAGGTTTCGCGCCGAACGGGTTCGGCCCGCGCGACCTCACGCCGGGCTCGACCATGGATAATGTCGGCGGCAGCCTGTATTGGGCGAGCACCGCCGAGCTGCAGAGCGCAATCCCCGGGCTGCCCCAGGAGTACGGCCTGAAGGCATCGGCGTTCGTCGATGCCGGCAGCGTGTTTGGCTACAGGGGCCCGCAATCTTCGCAGATCGCGAACAAAAACATCGTACGTTCCTCGGCCGGTGTCGGCCTGAGCTGGGCCTCGCCATTTGGTCCGCTCAGCGTCGACTATGCGATGCCGCTGAGCAAGGCGGCCTCCGACGTGACGCAACGGCTCAACTTCAATGCGGGCGGCTTCTGACCACCGGCATGGCTCGATCGCATAGCACAGCGAACGACCTCACCGCGACCGGCCTCCGTGTTGCCGCAGCACGCCGACAAGGACGGATTTCGGCGTCACGTTCGCCGTCGCAAAACCATAGAGCATCGCCAGCCGGTCCAGGCACTCGCGAAACCGGCGTGAGAAATAGTCAGTCCAGCGCTGGCTGGGCAGGCCCCGCTTCTGCCCGACCTGCTCCATGGTCAGGCCCTGCACCAGCACGTCGTGGACGATCGCCGCTCCATCGGCGCCGAGCTCGCGCTCGGCGCGGTTCAGGCGCAGCACCGCCTGGCGTTGCCCCTCGGTGATTGACTCCCGTCCCTGCGCGCCGTCGACATGTTCACGCCCGGGATCGATCGCCTGAGGGCCACGCTCGGCCCGCTCCCAATCATTCTGGAAGGCACGGCCGCCCTGGTATTGGGCGTCGTCGATCTGGTGGTGTGCATGCAGCCGCCCCAGCGGATCATGGCGGATCGATCGCAACGCCGTGATCTTCTCGCCCGGTTCCAGCGCAAGGGGATCGTCGACCTCGACCGCGACCACCTCCGCATTGCGCGGCAGATCGCCGCCGGGCCGGTCATGATTCTTCGAAATCCGATACGACTTGTTCCGCTTGGCGCGCGCCATTCTCAATGTCTCCGGTAAAAGATAAAGCAGCAAGGGGACGACCAGACCGTCAGAACTGTTACCGCGGCGTCATGCGGCCTCCACCAGCCGCAAGACCACCGCGCTCAAAGGGCGCTCGATCGCCCCCTCCCGATTGCGCGTCAGATGGAAATGCGGGGTGCAATAGCAGGACCCCGCCTGGCGCGGATGGCCGCAGAACACGATCGGCTCGCTGTCGGTGTCGCCGCCATAGGGATAACGGCAATCGCCGGGCTCCAGATCGATCAGGCTGATCAGCCGGGGGCTGATGCCCACGCAGCGCAGCTGGACCGGCTCAGCACGCGGCTCTGGCGGCGCGAGAATCGGCAGCGGTCGGCGTTCTGCCGCCGCGCGGGCCTGGGCGCGCCCGGCTTTCTCCAGCAGTCGCCGCGGCGGCTGCCGCTCCCGCGTGGTTTCGGGCGCCACGAATCCCATCCGTTTGCCGCGTCCGAGCACCGCATTTCGGGTGTAAGCAGTCCCGAATCGTGCATTCATCTCCCTGGTGATCTCGCCGTAGGACATGCCCTTGGCGTGAAGCTCGCGCAACGCGCGCGAATGTTCCGTCGGCCAATCGGTCGATTGCATGCTTGCCTCTTCCTGTTTTCCTGCTTGCATTCTGGGGTAGCTATTGCCTTCCCCGGAACGCACAGGTATTTTCTGATATTCGGAAGCAAAAGTCAAGCTTGTATTCTGATTATCGTAACAATATGCTTCTGGCAGGATTCGCAAACGAGGACAAGACGATGCTGGACGTTGCCATGATTGAACGCGGGCTGGAGAGAACCGGAAAGTCCAAAGGCGGGCTAGCCATTGCCATGGGCGTGCGCCCGGGAGCCGTCTCGGAAATTCTATCGGGTCTGCGGCTGATCAAGGCCGCCGAAGTTCCGATCATCATGGAATATCTTGAGCTGAACACCGTGCCGGTCATGGGCCGGGTCGGCGCCGGCGCGGTGATCGAGCCGGAATATGAGCAGGTGCCGGCGGAGGGCGTCGGCGATGTGGCCCTGCCGTTTCCGATCGAGGAAGACACGATCGCGTTCGAGGTATCCGGCGATTCGATGCTGCCGAAATATGAGAGCGGCGACGTCATCGTGGTCTACCGCCAGCAACGGCATCCCCTCGCGAGCTTCTATGGCGAGGAAGCGGTGGTTCGGCTCAAGACCGGCGAGCGCTATCTGAAGACCATCGAGCGCGGGAAATCGCCTTCTCTGGTCAACCTGACGAGCTTCAACGCCAAGCCGATCGTCGGCGTCAAGCTGGATTGGATCGGGGAGATCTGCGTGACCCTGCCCCGCGGCCAAATCTCGCGGTTACGGGCCAAGACGGCGGCTCGTGCCCGCCAGGCCGGCAAATCGGGCGGCTCGCGGTCCAAGGACAAATAGTCTCGGCGCAGCCGGCAGACGGCAGCGCTGCACGTCCGCAGTCTCATGCCCGGCCGGCGTCGCTCGCGGCGCGGTCGGGTCATGGATTCCCAGTCTGGATTTTAAACTTGACTTTCTTCTGCTTTTCGGAAATAATGACCGACATACTCTGGCGAGTGCGGGCGGTTATTTCTGCATGCAGTATTTTGTCGTGATGATCGATTATGGCCGGCGGGGACGCGAAGCCGTGGTCGATCCCGAGATGACCCGGCGCGAGGTGGTCGCGCGCGTGGCATCCGGGGAATACAGCAACATCAGCTTCATCCACGAGATTGACGATCGTTCGGTCGAGGACGTTACCACTGACATCCTGTCAGAGGCGGCCGTACCCGAGATCGAAGCCGGCGAGGTCGATCTGCAGGCCGACAGGTTTGACCGCCTCAGAGACCTGCGCAAGCACGAACGAATCTAGTGTCCTGATTCCGAAGTTCGCGCGATTTTGACCTGTTTATCCGCGATCTGGAGCGTGGCGAAGCAGAAGCGCTTGATGGAAGCCAGGATGTCGTCGGCCGACTTGGTCCATCTGAAGGGCTTGGGGTCAGCGTTGACTGTCTCGATATAATCCTTGATTGCGGCTTCGAGCTGGCGGGTCGAGCGGTGAACGCCGCGCCGTATCTGTCTCTCGGTCAGATTAGCGAAGAAGCGCTCGATCTGATTGATCCAGGAGGCGGATGTCGGCGTCAGATGCACACGCCAACGCGGACGCTTGGCGAGCCAGTTACGGATGGTTTTGGTCTTGTGCGTGGCGTAGTTGTCCATGATGAGATGAATGTCGAGGTTTTTTGGGACCGCGGCTTCGATCTCGTCGAGGAAGCGACGGAACTCCTGTGAGCGATGGCGGCGATAGCATTTGCCAATGATACGTCCGGTCGCAATGTCGAGCGCTGCGAACAAGGACGTCACGCCATGGCGCGTATAGTCGTGACTGCGCCGTTCGGTCTGCCCCGGGCGCATCGGCAACACCGGCTGGCTGCGGTCGAGCGCCTGAATCTGGCTCTTTTCGTCGACGCACAGGACCAGCGCATGCTCGGGCGGTGCCATGTAGAGCCCGACAATATCGCGCACCTTCTCCACGAACAGGGGATCGGTCGAAAGCTTGAAGCTTTCCACGCGATGCGGCTGCAGGCCGAAGGCTCTCCAGATGCGATGGATCGTCGAGGGCGCATGATCAACGGCCTCGGCCATCGACCGCAGGCTCCAGTGCGTGGCGCCTTTTGGTATCGTCTCCAGGGTCAGCCGGACTGTCTCGGCGATCTCGTCATCGCCGATCTCGCGCGGCCGGCCCGGACGAGGCTCATCCAGAAGTCCATCCAGACGCTTCTCGGCAAACCGCCGGCGCCATTTGCCGACCGTGTTCTCAACCGCGCCCGTGCGATCGGCGATCGCCTTGTTCTGCAGCCCGTCCGCTGCCAGCAAGACAATCTGCGCCCGCTGAGCCAGACCCTGTGCAGTGCGTCGGCGCCGCGATAATCCCTCAAGTTCACCGCGCTCCTTTTCGCTCAGCTCGATTAACGCCGCCGACTTGCTCATCGAGACGCCTCCATCCGGATCAAAGGCGATATAATCTCACGAATTATTCGATCGGGACACTAGATCA
>NZ_JBARGP010000679.1:0-2335 GCF_049798375.1 Bradyrhizobium sp. | reverse complement strand
TCACGCGGACCTTGATTCTGGATGAGACGACACGGCGCGTCAGCTCGTTTGCGTTCAGCAATGCGCGGGAGTTGTGAGCTCCCACGATGGGGTTGTGAGCTCCAACGCTCTTCGCTGTCATTCCGGGGCGCCAGGAGGGAAAGCCCGGAATCCATACCCTCGATCATGGTTATGGATTCCGGGCTCGCGCTGACGGTCGCCCCGGGATGGAAGTAGAAAGAGCTTCGCCCTCTATCCACGTCATTGCGAGGAGCAACGCGACGAAGCAATCCAGAGCCGAGCGTTCGACTCTGGATTGCTTCGCTTCGCTCGCAATGACGTGAAGACATAGGCAATCGAGCCTCGCGGCGCCTTCCGCGCCCGAGCTATTGAATTCATTTCACCCTCTCAAAACAGAGGGCGCAGGGAAGGCCGGGAGCTCACCGCCCCCATGGCCCGCGTGCGAAAGAAAAGCACGCGGCAGAACCACAGGTTCGGCCGAGACATCCCGGCCCTCCCTGCGCGATGGCTTTACGTCTTATACGCGCTCTCCTCAGGGACCGGCGTTCTTGCCCCTGTCGTCCGCGTGGTAGATCACGCTGCAGCCCGACACGCCCACCGCATCCCGCACCCAACGTTCGTGACGACCGCGAAGCGCCCCTCTTGATCGAGGCGGGATGGGCAGAGATAAGCATATTTTCCGTTAAAACGAAAGAGAAATATTTGCGGCTTGAGGCCTGTCGCCAGCGATGGGATTGAAAGATCAAACAAAATTAGTTTTTACAAGCGCGGCGTCGTTGTCACTCATGTCAGCAATAAACAGCTGCATCTTTACGTTGCTGAGTTTTAATTCCGATACGATAATCAATTCGAAGATTCCATTTTCGGGGCGAGGATTGAGGGCGCATGAGATTTCGGACGCCAGAGCTTTTTCTTGGAGCATTTCTCACATGCGCCGTCTTTGCGATGGGCTTTCTGTTCGCGTCATATCAATCCCCACTACCCACACAGCACCAATCCCGGCAAATCGAAGCCGCCGCACAAGATAGAGAGGGGGACAGCCCGCTTTCCGTAGACGGCGCGGAAGATAGTAAAAATCGCAAGCGACAAGAAGGCGCCAGCGAATTCTGGGCCGCCAAACTTACGGACTGGCTGTTGGCCGGCTTCACTGCGTTGCTTGTGCTCTTCACTTACCGCCTGTGGAGATCGACTGAGAAACTTTGGGAATCGACCACAGCTACTGTCAACCTCGCCCGCGAGGAGTTCGTTGCCACCCATCGCCCCAAAATCAGAATTCATACGGTGGAAGTTACACGCCGCCTTAAAGATGGAGATGACACCAATCTTATTGGCGCTTCCATTCTCGGGTTTAACGTGGGCGAATCCTCCGCAAAGAACCTCGAAGTGAGAGGCCAAATCTTTATGGGACCACGTTTCGCTCTCGATGTGCAGCGTCCAATTGTCAAAACATTCGAAGAGGTTTTAAGTGGGCAGAAATTTCACGCTGAGGTGACATCCGACTGTCCGGTAGTTCACGCTGCAGCTGGCTTGCGCACTGGTATCCACTGCTATTGCCTTGGATGGATCGCCTATTGGGATGGGAATGGACACCGTCGCGAAACCGGCTTTTGCCTGCGCGCCCAGTTCAGCACCGAGAACGGCGATAGATGGGTGAGCGCGGAAGAGCCAGAACACGAATACGAGTACTGAGAGGGCGCGCCCTGTCTCAGTCAGCACATGGCGCGGGTTTTTTGCGTCTGTCAGGGCCGGGTAGGTCGCGCCCTTGCAATGAAGCGTGCCAGCGCCGCACTAACAGTCGACACGCCGCTGGCATACGAACACGAGCCCCTCTACCTGATCTCCGCACGATACCGAAACCTATCCGCGGGCCCCCTTGAGCGGCGCCATTCGATCGGGCGGCGCTCGGGGTCGAAGGCGAGGCGCTCGATCACGATCACCGGCTCGCCCGGCTCGCGGCCGAGCAGGCGGGCCTGCATGGCGCCTGCGATCTCGACCGTCAACGTCTCGTCCGCGGAGGCGACGATCTGGCCGCAGCGCGCTTCGTAAAGCGGATAAAGCAGATCGCCGAAATCGGTCGGCTCGAGGTCGAGGATAGCGGCGAAGCGCGAGCGCTCGAGCCAGATCTCCTCCGACAACAGCGGCACACCGTCGATCAGGCGCAGCCGCGACAGGTTGATGACCGGCTCGCCCGCGGGCAGCCGCAGCGCCGAGGCAACCGCCGAGGGTGCGGCGAGCTGCTTGCGCTGCAGGATGCGGCTCTCCGGCACCTTGCGCTCGCCGCTCTCGGAGTGGAAGCGGAAGAAGCGAAACAGCGAGGAGTTGAAGCGGGCGCGCC
>NZ_JBARGP010000678.1:0-2767 GCF_049798375.1 Bradyrhizobium sp. | reverse complement strand
CGAGGCTGAAGGGATGGATATCATCGCCGCTCGCGTTGAAGAGCATGACCTTGATCGGAATCGCCTCGGTTGGCGGCTTCAATCCGGCCTCTGCCGAACAGCCGACGATCTCACCGAGTTCGTCATTGCCGTCGGGCCGGAATGTCACGTCTTCGGCCTTGCCGTCTGCATCAAGCAGAATGCGAATCTCGGCAAAGCCTTTGGCGAATTTCACGCCATAGACGTCATAGCCGCCCGGGCCGACGCCGCGGAAGAAGATCGACTCCAGCGGGCCGAACGCCTCCAGCATCGATCGCATGTCATCGGCCTGGCGCGCCACCCGCGCAGCCAATGCCGGGCTCATCCGATCGTAGGTCGGTGTGCCGCGTTGCATGTTGATGAGGCCGCGCTGGACCAGCTCCTTGCTGCCGGACGTCGGAGCCTGCGCCCGGAAATGGTCGGAGACCTCGGCCATGCGCATTGCCGAGGCGTCCTCGATGCTGCGGGCCTTTGCCGCATCGACCCGGCGCGCCACCCGGGCGCCGATGATCGGATCCTGCAACAGCACCCGCGCCACGCCGGTCTTCGGATCGCGCAGGAAGATTACGAGATTGTCGTCCTTGCCCGAGAAAGCGTCGACGCAGTCGGCCGCGACCTCGTAGCTGAGGCGCCCGGTCTCCTTCAGGCGCAGCCGGTCGCCCGATCGCGTCACGGCGACGACCTTATTCGATGACAGCTGGTACCAGCCCACATAGTCGTCGAGCTGCGCCGTCCCGCAGGCTTCGCCTTCCCACGACAATTCCGCAATCCGCTCCGCATTCCGATCGTGGCCATCCTGATGCACGGTCAGCTCGGCGGGCTGCGCCGTGTCGGCAGCGAGCGCAAAGGTGAGCTGGCCGGCTGCATAGGACCAGGCGCCATCGTCGACGGCTGCAAGGCGCGACCTGCGGTGCCCGGTGAGCTGGCCGGACAGGCCGTCCGGCTCGTGCGAGATCGCAAGGATCGCGCCGGGCGCAACGCCGTAGAAGGCGACATGCTGCGGCTTGCGCGCGATCTCGGCCGGGCGCGACGCGACGCCAACAGCGGCCGCCGGACCGATCCGGTAGGCGATCGTCGCAGCGCAGGCGATCACGGCCGGAAGGATCGCGGCGCCGAGGAAGGCCCGGCGCCGCCAGCCGATGCGGGCGGGAATGCCTGATAAGGCCAGGATGCGCTCGATCCTGCTGTGAATGGTGTTGGCCCGCGCCATCTCCAGCGCCAGCATCGGCCGCCGGCGCGCCTGCACCATGTCGAGCAGCAGCTCGGCATAGCCGAGCCTGTCATCGACGACCTCGATCGCCTGCGCGTCACTGATGATCTCGGCGAGCTCGGCGAGCTTGGCAAACTGCCACCACGCGAACGGTGAGAACCAGAACAGCGCGCGGTTGATGGCGGCAAGCAGCAGCACATGGAAATCGCGATTTGCGACATGCGCGCGCTCATGCGCCAGCACGGCGTCGCGCTTGGCGTCCTCCCACGTCGTGGCGTACAGCGGAAACAGAATGGTCGAGGCGAAGGTGACAGGGGCGTCGACGTCGCGGCTGAAACGAACGTCTGATCGTCCGACCCAGGACTCGTCAACCGGTGTGGCCGCTCGCACGAGCCGCCAGGTCAGCAGCAGTCCCGTGATGAGCCGCAGCAGCAGAAATCCGGCGACAAGCAGGTAGATTCCACTCGCGATGTGCCGGCCATCGACATGCGCCAAGACATGCGCAAAGACATGCGCGACCCGTCCGGGCGCAGCGGCATGCGGCATCTCGCTGCCGGCGGACGGCACGGCCAGGCCCGTGCTCTGAAACGATTCTTCGGCGAACCAGATCGGATCCGGCCCTTGCAGCGGCGCCTCCGTCACCGTGAGCGTCACCGTAGGCTCGTGCATGACGAACGGCATCGCCAGCGACGCCGCGAGCACGATCAGCCATGCGGTCATCTGCGCCTGCGGATTGCGCACGCGGCACAGCTTCAAGCCGAGCCACACCAGGCTTCCGAGCAGCAAGGAACGCAGCGCCGCCTCGGCCAGAATCGATAGCATTATTTTCGGGCCCCCCTCCCCTTGCTCGCCTTGTTGGTCTCCTTGTTAGTCTCCCTGGCCTTTGCAACCTGATCGGCCAGCTCACGGAGTTGCTTCTGATCGAGCATCGCATTGTCGACCATGCCGACCAGCACCTCCTCGACCGAGCCGTTGCAGAACCAATCGACGATCCGCTTCACCGCCTTCGCCGCGACGCGCGCCCGCGGCTCGGCCGCCTGATAGACATAGGTGCGCCCGTCGACGGTGTGGCGCGCGTAACCTTTTTCCTCGAGCCTGCGCAGCACGGTGCGGACCGTCGATTCCTTCAGACGACGCGACAACTGCTCGCGCACGGCCTCCGCCGTGACCGGCCCATGGGCCCAAACCAGTTGCATCACCTCGCGCTCGAGGTCGCCCAGGCCGGGCAAGCCATCGTCCATCTCTGCAGCCTTGTTCTGTATCCGACAATCAATGCTACCGATTGTCGCGCAACTTCGCGCGATATGCAACCAGACATTGGATACGGGTGACGCCGGCGCGAGGCAGAAACAGATCAGCCCCCCTCGCGGCGCCTGACGCGTCCGAGCTTTGCCAATGCGCGCCCTCACACGACGGAGGGCGCAGGGAAGGCCGGGTGCAGGTCGCACCCATGGTTGCGTGCAAAAAGCACGCGGTAGTCACCACAGGTACGAGCCGAACATCCGGCCTTCCCTGCGCGATGGCTTTACGACTTATAGG
>NZ_JBARGP010000677.1:0-2868 GCF_049798375.1 Bradyrhizobium sp. | reverse complement strand
CATCGAAGTCCTCTGGTCGAGCATCGCGCATGCGCCTTCGTTCCCGCGGCCCATTTCGCCCGGGTTGTTCGATGAATCGCCGCCCTCTTACTACGTGAGGGCGCAGGGAAGGCCGGGCGCTGGCCGCGCCCGTGGCCCGCCTGCAGAAAAAACGCAGGCGGCAGTCACCACAGGTCTGGCCGAACACGCGCGGCCTTCCCCGCGCGATGGTTTTGAGGCTTATACCCGATCTTCCCGGGGACCGGCTTGATTGTCCCCGTCGCCCGCGCGCGTCAATCAGCAGCACGGACTTGGCATCAGCACCGGGATGCCAGAACCACGCGATTTCACCGTCGCATCGAGTTGTTCGTCCGCATGAAGATCATGCTGCAACCCGACGCGCCCACCGCATCCCGCACCAACGTCCGTGACGACCGCGAAGCGCCCCCTCTGTGGGACGGGATGCGTGTATCAAATCATGATTTCGGAAAAACAGCAAGAGAAATATTGTGCGCGAGTGTGGAAGGAGACGAACCGCCTTGAAGGCATTATCGAAATTAGCGTTTTGGCGCAGTCTTCGGGGAGGACTGCGCGAAGACACCCCGATCAAGCTCCTATTTGCTGTCGAGGACATCCCCCTGGCGAGAGAGCGTGCGGCAGCGCCGGGGGCGCCATCAATGACGCAAAGCGTGAGTGGCAGTTCGAAGGCGCTGCGGTTTGCGACGGTTATGATCCTGAAGCCAACGTCTTCCAGGTCAGGCAGCGAGCGTAGGTGAACGAGCGGCAGCATTATGGAGGCGAGCCGGATTTTTCTTCGGTCATCCGGGCTCCAGTTGCTGCAGGCCGTCAATGGCCGCTATCTTGCGGCCGCCGTCAGCAGCTCAAATACAAGGAAACACCATGCCCCTGCTCAAAGGACACATCGCCGTCGTGACCGGCGCGGCCTCGGGGATCGGCCGCGCCATCGCTGCCGGCTTTGCGCGCGAGGGCGCGCGCGTCGTGGTGCTCGATGTCAACGAGCAGGCAGCCGCCGACGCCGCAGCCGAAATCCGCGCGGCACAGGGTGAGGCCGACAGTTTCAAGCTCGACGTGACCAGGCGGGACGATTGCTTTGCCGTCGCCGGCGAGATCGCCGGGCAAGTGGGGCAGGTCTCGATCCTCTGCAACAATGCCGGGATCAACCGCCGCAACGCCTTCACCGGAGATCCCGATGCGGTGCTGAAAGATTGGCAGGACATCATGGCGGTCAATCTCGACGGGCTGTTCAACGTCACGCACGCGTTCCTCGAACCGCTGAAAGCTACGAAGGGGCGCATCGTCAACATCGGCTCGATCCAGTCCTTCGTGCATGTGCGCACGCCGAACTCGGCGGCCTACACCACCTCCAAGCACGGGGTTCTTGGCTTCACCAAGGCGCTGGCCGCCGAGCTCGGGTCGCACGGCGTGCGCGTCAACGCGGTCGGTCCCGGGCTGATCGAGACGCCGCTGAACGCGCAGGTGCGCGCGAATAGTCCGGAGCTGGTGAAGATCTTCATCGACCATACGCCGCTCGGCCGCGCCGGCAAGCCGGAGGACGTCGTCGGTCCCGCCGTGTTCCTGGCGTCCGATCTGGCCTCTTACGTCACCGGGTCCATCGTGATGGCGGATGGCGGCTATCGATCGATCTGAGGTGAGCGTAGCCACGGGCTCGGTGCACCCTCTCCCCTTGCGGGAGAGGGTGGCGAAATCGAACGAAGTGAGATGAAGCCGGGTGAGGGGTCTCTATCCGCGGAGACAAACCCTCACCCGGCTCGCCGCCGCGGTCGCGTTGGCGATCCACCCTCTCGCACAAGGGAGAGGGTGCACCGTCCGTGCGGCGATGTCGGTTAGCTCATCCCGGCGAAGGGCCCCGACATGGCGCCGATGCTGCCTCTACTTCGCCAGCACAATATGCGTGGCGCGCTCCGTCGGAACGTGCTCCACCGTCCGGTATCCGAGCGCGCGCAGGTCCAGATCGCGGAACAGCGCTTCCCCTTGGCCGAGCGCGACCGGAGCGACGGCGAGGTGAATGTCGTCGACGTGGCCGGCTTGAACGTATTGCCTTACGGTCTCGACACCGCCGCCGATCTTGACGTCCTTTGCGCCTGCCGCCTCGCGCGCCTTGCGCAGCGCGCTTTCGATGCCGTCACAGACGAAATGAAATGTCGTCCCGCCCAGCATTTCGATCGGCGGCCGTGGATAATGCGTCAGGACGAAGGTCGGCGCATGATAGGGCGGATTGTCGCCCCACCAGCCCTTCCATTGATCGTCCGGCCAGTCGCCGCGAATGGGGCCGAACATGTTGCGGCCGAGAATGAAGGCGCCGAAGCCGTCCATGGCGCGCCGGGCGAACGCGTCATCGGGGCCGGTGTCACCGCCCTCTTTTCCCACCATCTGACAAAACGTCCGGGTTGGGAAGAACCACTGGAAGATATCAGGGCCATTCACGCCCAGCGGATGCTCCAGGCTCTGCGCAGGCCCTGCGCTGAAGCCGTCGAGCGAGACGCCGAAGCCGGCTACTTTGACTTTGGTCATGATTTCTCCAGTTGCGCTGTGTTCCCGACGCCGTCGCCACACGAAAGATGCACCCTCTCCCCTTGCGGGAGAGGGTGCCTCGCGAAGCGAGGCGGGTGAGGGGTCTGCCTCCACGAGCACAAACGCGGAGAGAGACCCCTCACCCGGCTCGCCGCCGCTTCCGCGTCGGCGGTGCACCCTCTCCCGCAAGGGGAGAGGGTGCACCGTCCGTGCTGCGCGGATTTGCCGAACTACTTGCTCACGCCTTCTTCGCCGCCTTCAATCCCAGCCGCTGCTCCACCGCTTCGCGCATTAAAAATTTCTGGATCTTGCCGGTCACGGTCATCGGGAATTCCT
>NZ_JBARGP010000676.1:0-3419 GCF_049798375.1 Bradyrhizobium sp. | reverse complement strand
GCAATGCCGCCGCCGATGATCAGGGTGACGCGCGCCTCGCCGGTCGCGTTGGCTGGCCGGGCGGCGCGCGCCGGGGCTTGCACGGTGGGTAGCGCAGGGGCAGGCTCTGCCTGGCCTCGGGTCTGGTCTCGGATCTGGTCCTGGTCCTGGATCAGCTCTCCCAGGATCACCCGGACCTCCTCCTCGACCGAGCGACCTTTGCTGGCTGAGCGGAGGCGGAGATAGGCTTTGACGGCTTCGTCGAGCTTCCGGATGGTCAGGCTTGCCATGGCGTCAATCCAGCAATGATGGCAATGCTATCATTCGTATGATTGCAATGCAATCAGAAGCGAGCCAACTCAATCAGAATTCCGATCGAGCAGGCAGCGATGATCACGAGCGCGATCGTGCTCACCCGCGCTTTCTTGGCCTCCTTGCGACCCAGCGCCTCGATCGTATCAGGCGACAGCAGGTGACCCTCCCGGGTCATGTCCTCCATCTGTTCCAGCACGGTCACGGCACGGTTGGCGATCTCTGGCAGCTTCGAGAGCAAATGGCCGAGCTCGCCCGCGCCTGACAACGCGCCGTGGATGCGGCCGATGGGGCCGAGATTGCGCTCGATCCATTCGCGCACCACGGGGTCGGCCGTCTTCCAGATGTCGAGCTTGGGGTCGAAGCCGCGCGCCACGCCTTCGACCACCACCATGGTCTTCTGCAGCAGGATCAGTTCGGGGCGGGTGCGCATGTCGAACAGGCCGGTGACCTCGAGCAGCAGCGTGAGCAGCCGCGCCATCGAAATTTCCTCGGCGGTGCGGTTATGGATCGGCTCGCCGATGGCGCGGATGGCTTGCGCGAAATTCTCCACCGAGTGATGGCCCGGCACGTAGCCGGCCTCGAAATGCACCTCGGCGACGCGGCGATAGTCGCGGGTGATGAAGCCGAGCAGGATTTCCGCCAGGAAGCGCCGCTCCTTCATCCCGAGCCGGCCCATGATGCCGAAATCGACCGCGACCAGCCGTCCCTGCTTGTCGAGGAAGAGGTTGCCGGGATGCATGTCGGCATGGAAAAAGCCGTCGCGCAGCGCATGCCGCAGGAAGCTCTGGATCACCTTGCGGCCGAGATCGGGCAGGTCGACGCCTTCGGCTTCCAGCCGCGCGCGGTCGTTCAGCGCGATACCGTCGATCCACTCCATCGTCAGCACGTTGTGCGCGGTGCGGTCCCAATCCACCGTCGGCGTACGGAAATCCGGATCGTTCTGGGTGTTCTCGGCCATCTCGGAGAGCGCGGCCGCTTCCAGCCGCAGATCCATCTCCATGGCGACCGAGCGCGACATCGTGTTGATGACTTCGATCAGCCGCAGCCGGCGGGCCTCAGAGGAATGCGCTTCCGCGTTCTCGGCGACGAAGAAGAAATCGGCGAGGTCGCGCTTGAAGCGGGTGGCGACGTTCGGCCGGAGCACCTTGACCGCGACCGGATGGCGGATGCCGTCGCGCTCGACCTCGCCGCGATGCACCTGCGCGATCGAGGCCGCGGCCACGGCAGGTCCCAGATGGGTGAAGATCTGATTGATCGGCCGCTCCAGCGCAGCCGCGATCGCGGCCTCCGCCTCGGCTTGCGCGAACGGTGGCAACCGGTCCTGCAGCGATTCCAGATCGCGCGCCATAACGACGCCGACAACGTCAGGGCGCGTCGCCAGGAATTGCCCGAGCTTCAGATAGGCCGGACCCATCCGCTCCAGCGCCCGCGACAGTCGGCGTCCGGACTTGGCGCCGGGGCGTTCGATCAGGCGCGCCAGTTTGAGCGGAATCTGCCCCGAAGGCGGCACCAGCGCCAGATCGACGGCGCCGAACACGCCCTCGCGCGCGAACACGAAGGCGGCCCGGGTGAGCCGCAGGATATGGGTGAGCGCAGAAATCACAGACGCCAGCCGGAATGCAGTGCGACGATGCCGCCGGAGAGGATCTGATGGGACACGCGGGCGAAGCCCGCGGCGCGGATCATCTCGGCGAACGCATTGGGACGTGGAAACTTGCGGATGGATTCGACCAGATACCGGTAGGATTCGGCGTCGCCTGTCACGGCGCGGCCGATCTGCGGGATCACGTTGAACGAGAACATGTCATAAAGCTTGTCGAGCCCGGGCACCTCGACGGTCGAGAACTCCAGGCAGAGAAAGCGGCCGCCATGCTTGAGCACGCGGTGCGCCTCTGACAGCGCGAGATCGATGCGCGGCACGTTGCGGATGCCGAAGGCGATCGTATAGCCGTCGAACGAG
Organism: Bradyrhizobium sp.; assembly: GCF_049798375.1. Lineage (GTDB taxonomy): Bacteria > Pseudomonadota > Alphaproteobacteria > Rhizobiales > Xanthobacteraceae > Bradyrhizobium. The sequence continues at coordinate 1,165 of NZ_JBARGP010000676.1, read as the reverse complement.
CGGTCGGGGAAAGCCAGCGCCTCGGCATTGCCCTCGACGAAGCTGACCCTGTCATCCAGATATTGCTTGATGGCGCGCTGGCGGCCGACCTCCAGCATGTCGCCATTGATGTCGCAGACGGTGGCCTGGAAACCCGCGCCGGCTTTCCTGGCGGCGCGGAAGGAGATGTCGCCGGTGCCGCCCGCGACATCCAGCAGCGCAAACGGTGCGTCGCTCTTCGGTGGATTGAGGGTATTGACCATGATGTCCTTCCAGACGCGGTGCAGCCCGCCCGACATCAGGTCGTTCATCAAGTCATAGCGCGAGGCGACGCTGTGAAACACGTCATTCACCAGCGTCTGCTTGTCGTCCAGGGGCACGTCCCTGAAGCCGAAATGCGTGGTCTGGTCCGGCCGATCCATTACCCTTACTCCGATACGGGACCATAGCGCGGCCCATGAGAAGGCGCTATCACGTCGCCCCCATAAGGTGAATGGTTACGATGGTGGAATGATTGCCTGAGCTGCCCGAAGTCGAAACCGTCCGTCGCGGCCTGCAGCCGGCGATGGAAGGGGCCAGGATCCTCGCCGCTGAGGCGCGGCGCAAGGATCTCCGGTTCCCATTCCAGAAGGATTTCGTGGCGCGGCTAACGGGGCAGACCGTCACCGGGCTTGGCCGCCGCGCCAAATATCTGATGGCCGATCTCGGCTCCGGCGACGTGCTGTTGATGCATCTCGGCATGTCCGGCTCGTTCCGCGTGGTTTCCGATCAAGTCCAAACCACGCCGGGCGCCTTCCATCATCCGCGCAACGAGGATCGTGCCCACGACCATGTGGTGTTTCACATGTCCTCGGGCGCGGCCGTGGTTTTCAACGATCCGCGCCGCTTCGGTTACATGAAGGTGATCGCCCGCACCGCGATCGAGGATGAACCGCTGCTGCAGGGGCTCGGTCCCGAGCCGCTCGGCAACGCATTCGATGCCGCCATGCTGGCGCGTTCCTGCGCCAACAAGAAGACCAGCCTCAAGGCCGCGCTGCTCGACCAGCGTGTGGTCGCCGGACTCGGCAACATCTATGTCTGCGAAGCGCTGTTCCGGGCGCAATTGTCGCCGCGACGACTGGCCGCCACGCTCGCGACCAAAAAGGCCGAGCCCACCGATCATGCGCGGCGGCTGGTCAGCGCCATC
>NZ_JBARGP010000675.1:0-3506 GCF_049798375.1 Bradyrhizobium sp. | reverse complement strand
ATCTGATCCCGCTGTTCCTGCTGTTCCAGTGGCTCGGCCTGCTCGGCACTTTGTGGCCTCAAATCATCATCCATCTCGTGGTCACGGTGCCGATCGTGATCTGGATCATGATCGGCTATTTCGAGACCACGCCGATCGAGCTGGAGGAGGCCGCTACCATCGACGGCGCAACCCGCTGGCAGGTGTTTCGCCATGTCGCGCTGCCGGTGGCCAAACCGGGCCTCGCGGTCGCCTTCATCCTGGCGGTGATCTTTTCCTGGAACAATTTCGTGTTCGGCATCGTGCTGGCCGGACGCGAAACCCGCACCCTGCCGGTGGCGGTCTACAACATGATCTCGTTCGACCAGCTGAGCTGGGGCCCGCTCGCGGCCGCAGCTTTGATCGTCACCGCACCGGTGCTGCTGCTGACCATGTTCGCGCAACGGCAGATCGTGGCCGGCCTAACCGCCGGGGCCGTGAAGGGCGGATGAGACATCCGAAGAACGCGACGTGAGCGCAGAATAATCAGCGGTCTAGTTGCCACATAATGCGATGCGGCGATCACACCTCCGCGGCTTGTGCGGCCGCCACGGCATTGCCGAAGGCGGTGAAGAATTCACCCGCGAGCTTCCGCGCGGTGGAGTCGATCAGACGGCCGCCGAGCTGGGCGAGCTTGCCGCCGATCTGTGCATCGACATCGTAATGCAGCACGGTGACATCGGGACCGTCAGGCGTCAGCGTCACCGTCGCGCCGCCCTTGGCGAAACCGGCAATGCCGCCAGATCCCTCGCCGGCGATGCGATAGCTGTTCGGCGGATCGAGCTCCGATAGCGTGACCTTGCCGCCGAAGGTCGCTTTCACCGGGCCGACCTTGAAGACGACGGTCGCGGTCATCTCGGTCGGCGACAACATCTCCAGCGCTTGACAGCCGGGAATGCATTGCTTGAGCACAGCGGGATCGTTCAACGCCGCCCAGACTTTTTCCTGCGATGCCGGAATACGCTGGCTATCATTCATCTGCATGATGGGCTTTCGGCTCCGTGAGGGATGGATTCGGCTCGCGCTGGCCGCGGCGCCGCGCGACGGTGATCTCGGCGAGGATCGACATCGCGATCTCCTCCGGCGTGATGGCGCCGAGGTCGAGCCCGGCGGGCGCCTTGACGCGGTCGAGCGCTGCGGGATCGGCGCCGTCAGCAGTGAGCTTGTCCCGCAACGACATCATCTTGCGACGGCTGCCAACAAAGGCGTGATAGATCGCCTCCGTGCTAACAGCCGCGCGCAATGCCGCCTCGTCGCCCTTGCCCTGCGTCGACACCACGACGAAGCGCTTGGCCTCGGCGAGCATGCCAAGCTGAAAACTGTCGATCAACATGTCGACCTCGGGCACAGCGACGAGATCAGCCGCGGGCGCCGCCAGGGTGACGTGATAGCCGAGCGTGCGCGCCTGGGCTGCGAGCGACAGCGCGACAGGGCTGGCGCCGAGAACAATCAGTGATGGATGCGGCAGCACTGGCTCGACAAAGATATCCATGGTGCCCTTGCTCGGGCACATGTTGCTGGCGAACTTGACGCCCTCGCGAATCTCGCCGGCCTTGACGCCGAGTTCGGTCAACAGGTTCTCCGGCTGCACCGACACCATGCGTGGGCAGCCGTCGGCCAAAGCCTCCCGCGCCGCCTTCAGCACCGCGCCCCTGGCGCAGCCGCCGCCGATCCAGCCGGCAACGATCGAGCCGTCGGGGCGAATGATCGCCTTGGCGCCGGCCTTCGCCGCCGTCACCGACACCGTGCGCACGACGGTGGCGAGCACGAAGCTTTCCTCGGCGGCTTTGAGCTGCGCGGCGAGATCGAGCACTTCGGGAGCGGAAGTCATGGGTGCCTCCCGCGCAATCCTTGGAGGCTGCGATATCCCCGCAATGGCGGTGCGTTCCCTCCCCCCTCGTGGGGGAGGGTTAGGGAGGGGGGCCTCCAAGCACACTGCTCGTGGAATACTCCCCTCCCCAGCCCTCCCCCACAAGGGGGGAGGGAGCAGATTGACCACGCCGCGCGAAGTGGGCTCGAACTAAGCTCGATGCGACTCATCACCATCTCACAATCTCGCCAGATACGGCTCCAGCGCCGCCAGCGATGCCAGCGTGTGCGCGGGCGCGTAGAGGTCGACATACGGCAACGCGGCCCGGATGCCTTTCGCCTCCGGCGCATAACCTTCCCAGCCAAGCATCGGGTTGAGCCAGGCGATACGGCGGCAGCGCCGTTTCAGCTGCGCCATTTCGCGCCCGAGCAAGGCCGCGTCGCCGGTCTCATAGCCGTCGGAGACGATCATCACGCAGGTGCGCGAATGGATCACGCGCGCAGCGTGCCAGCGGTTGAAGCTGGAGAGGCTCTCGCCGATCCGGGTGCCACCGCCGACGCCCTGCGCCATCATCGAGAGCCGATCGAGCGCGCGCGCGGCGTCCTTCTCCTTCATCGCATCGGAAACGTAAGCCAGCCTGGTATGAAACAGGAACGCCTCGGCTTCGCGGAACTGATCCAGCACGCCGTGGATGAAGCGCAGGAAAACAGACGTGTACATGCTCATCGAGCCGGAGGCGTCGAGCAGCACCACCAGCCGCAACGGCTTGTCCTTGCGCCGGCGTTTGACCAGCGTGATCGGCACGCCGCCATGGCTGATGTTGCGGTGGATGGTACGCCGTAGATCGAGCCGCTCGCCGCGCCGGCGCAGCTGATCGCGCCGCGTCAGCCGCGTGCGCATCGCCTTTGCCAGCCGCGCGGCAGCTTCATGCGCCTGCGCGACTTGGTCCGGGTCGGAGAGTTTGCGGAAATCGACCTCGGCAAGATTGTCGATCCGCGAGGCGCCCTCGCTGCGCCCTTCCCCGCCTGATGTCTGCGGCCCATCGTCCGACGACGGCACCTGATCCGCGACCGTTGGCGACGTGCCGCGCTCGTTACCTGACTCCTGCAAGCTCTTCAGCGATGGACTGTTGGCGGCCTTCGACGATTCCGACGTTAGCGACCGCGAGCGCACGCGCTTGTTGAGCCAGAACGCATCAAACAGGCCGTCGAAGCGATCCCACTCGCTCTTGCGCGCCGAGAACAGATGCTTGAGCGCCGAGCGCAGCATGCCCGGTTTTTCCGCGAAACGCGACGCCATCACCGCCGCTGCGTCGCGCCCCTCGGCCAGGCCGACGGCAAAGCCGTTGTCGCGCAAAGTACGCAGGAACGCACTCAGCCGGGCGGCAACCAGACGCGACACCGCATCCATGTCTGCGAGCTCAGGCGTGGTGCCACAGCAGCTCATGCGACTTTCCCCAGCAAGCGCGCGGAAACCTCACGCGTCAGCCGCGCGCGGTCCTCATGGGTCTTGAGCAGGCAGACCAGCGTCTCGTGCACGATCTCTGGCTGCTCCTTGAGATCGCGCACATCGAGCCCGACCAGCGCCGCCGCCCAGTCCAGGGTCTCGGCGACGCCAGGCACCTTGCGCAGGTCCTCCTTGCGGACGGCATCCACCATGCGCGCGATCTGCAGCGCCA
>NZ_JBARGP010000674.1:0-2319 GCF_049798375.1 Bradyrhizobium sp. | reverse complement strand
ATCCCGGTGAGCTGGAAGCCAAGGCCCTCATAGAGCTGGGACGCTCCGCCGTCGGTGGCGGTGTCCAGCACCAGCAAAGTACGTCCGTGCTCGCAGGCCAGCGCCTCGGCGCGGCGCATCAAGGCGGTCGCGATGCCGCGATTGCGGTGACTGAGGCGCGTCATCATCTTGGCGATCTCGGCGCGGTGCGGCTGGTTCGGCGGCAGGTCGAGCAAGAGTGTCACCGTTGCGACCACCTCCTCACCATCAAAGGCGCCGAGCACGATGCGTTCGCCGCGCCCGGCGGCCGCCAGCGAGCCGCGCCAGAAGCGGTCAGCCACCTCAGTCGGCAGTGGATGCATGAAGCTGACCGAGCCGCCATGGGCGATAGTCTCGACCAGGAGATCGCTGAGAGCGCTGACAATGGCCGGTGTATCGGTCAGCGGGGCGATCCTGATCGCGGACATCTGGTTGAGCTCCTGTCATTTAGGTTCTGGCCAGCGCCACGACATAGCTGCAGGGCGCATCGGTTTCGTTGGCGAAGGTGGTGTCGATCGGGGGCCCGAAGCCGAGGCAGTCGCCCGCGCCGAGCACGTGGCGGTCAGCGCCTTCGGCGATGGTGAGGCTGCCGCTCTGCACCCAGACGAGCTGGCGGATATGGACGTAGGACGAGCTCGGCAGCGTCACGCTGCGGCGCGGCGGCAGCTCCACGGTGACGAGCTCGACCGGATGGTCCGGGCGGCTGAACACCTGCCGGCGCAAATAGCCGGTCTCCGGATCGTGCCATAGCGGTTGCTCGTCGGCCTTGGACAGCCGTTCGCCCTGGCCCTCGGCGCGCAGCATCAGGCCGGCCAAGGTCAGGCCAAAGGCGCTGGCGAGCCTGACCAGGATCACAGCGGTCGGACTGACCTCGGCCCGTTCGATCTTGCTGATCGTGGCTTTCGACACGGCCGAGCGGTCCGCCAGCTCGGCCAGTGACCAGCCGCGGCTCTCGCGTTCCAGGCGCAGGCGGCGGGCGAGACGTTGTCCTAGATTGTCAATTATTTGATCCATTCGTCAATTATAATAGAATCTGCAACTCGGAACAAGATCGTGCGGTTCGCACCATGGCTGCTTGTGAGAACTCGCGGCCGCCTTATCTGCGGGGGTGACAATGCCCGCTATGATCGTGTAACACCGCCCAAATTTCTCCGAGAACCCCGCAAGCCCCAAGCTCGGCCCGTAGTCGGCTGCGTCGGCTTGTGACGGAAGGTCACCATGCAGACTGTCATCGTCGTCGTTCACCTCATGATCGTGTCCGTGTTGATCGGCATGGTGCTGCTGCAGAAGTCCGAAGGCGGCGGGCTTGGCATGGGCGGCGGCGCCGGTTTCATGTCGAGCCGCGGCACCGCGAACCTCCTGACGCGCACCACGGCGATTCTGGCGGCGCTTTTTTTCCTGACCAGCCTGGCGCTGTCCTGGCTCGCCAGCCTCGACCGCAAGCCGGCCTCGATCCTCAACAACGTGCCGAGCCAGTCGCAGCCCGCAGGCGGGGCGACGCCGGTGGCGCCGTCGGCCGGCGGCGGTCTGCTCGACCAGCTCAAGAAGGCGGATGAGCAGCAGAAGCAGGCTCCGGCCGCACCGCAGGCTCCGCAATCGCAATAACGCGGGGGCGTCATGCAGGGGGCGGCTGGCTCCCTGCATCGGAATTTCGCTACCAACCAGCTGATGGTGTTCTTATTTTTCGGTAACCCACAGGCCCGCAGCGCAGGCGCGGCCTTCATGCGATTCGTTTTGGCGAATCGGATCGGCGGCATTAAAGGTAGGGTCCCATGGCGCGGTACATTTTCATCACCGGCGGCGTGGTCTCCTCGCTCGGAAAGGGTCTGGCATCGGCGGCGCTCGGCGCTCTGCTGCAGGCTCGGGGCTACAAAGTCCGCCTTCGCAAGCTCGATCCCTATCTCAATCTCGATCCCGGAACGATGTCGCCGTATCAGCACGGTGAAGTGTTCGTGACCGATGACGGCGCCGAGACCGATCTCGATCTCGGCCATTACGAGCGCTTCACCGGACGTCCGGCGACCAAGCAGGACAACATCACGACGGGGCGCATCTATCAGGACATCCTGACCAAGGAGCGGCGTGGCGACTATCTCGGCGCCACCATCCAGGTGGTCCCGCACGTCACCAATGCGATCAAGGATTTCGTCATCTCCGGCAATGACGACTATGACTTCGTGCTGGTCGAGATCGGCGGCACGGTCGGCGACATCGAGGGCCTGCCGTTCTTCGAGGCGATCCGGCAGCTCGGCAACGATTTGCCGCGCGATCATGCGATCTACATCCATCTGACCTTGCTGC
>NZ_JBARGP010000673.1:0-2342 GCF_049798375.1 Bradyrhizobium sp. | reverse complement strand
GCAGCGCCGCCGATTTCCCAACATTGGTGTATTGGTAGAATTCGAGATAGGCGCGAACCTGGAACACCAGCAAGGTGTTGCCTGGCCCGCCTTGCGTCATCGCGTAGATGATATCGAATTGCTGGATGGCGTCGAGCAGGCGGAACAGGCTTGCCGTGATGATGTAGGGCGACAGCATCGGCAGCGTGATCCGGAAGAACACGAACAGCCTGGGAACGCCATCCAACGCCGCCGCCTCGAACGGTTGCTGCGGCAGCGAGCGCAACCCGGCCAGCAGCAGCACCATCATGAACGGCGTGTAGACCCAGACGTCGACCAGGACGACAGTGAACAACGCCGTGGATGGGCTCGATGCCCACCGGAAATCGGACGCGCCGACGAGGCTGACGAGATAGGAGAGGATCCCGAAATTCGGGTTGGTCATCAGCTTCCACATCAGCGACGCAATGGCGGGCGCGGTCATCAGCGGCAGCAGCAGCAAGACCGAGATCAAATTGTTGAGACGGGTCTGCCGCTGTAGCAGCAGCGCGATGATCAACCCGAACACCAGCTCGACGCCGACCGTAATGGCCGTGTAGCGCAGCGAGACGCTGACGGTGTTCCAGAATTCGGAATCATACAGCAGATTGGTGTAGTTGCCGAACCAGATGAAGCCCTTCAGGGCCGGCAGGTTCAGCCGAAACCGCAGCGCTGAATAATACAACGCGGTGACGAACGGAATCAGGATGCCGATGCACACCAACAGCGCCGGCAGGCTGAGCAGATAAGGTAGCCACTCGACGGGGCGGCGATCGACGACACGAATGGGCTCGTCGATGGGCTGTGACGTCATGGGAAGGCCTCCGGTGCCCGACCCCAAAGGGGTCGGGCGGAGCAGGCATTACACGGGGCGAAGATGCGGAGAAGGTTTAGCCGAGGCCGGCTTCCCGCAACTGCTTGTCGATGCTCGCGGCCAGTTGATCGAGGCCTTCGCTGACCTGCACCTCCTTGGCGACCATCTTCTGCAGCGTTTCCGCCCATTGCGTGGTGACATCGAAGAACAGCGGCTGCGCGGTGAAGTAGATCTTCGCACCCGGAGCCGAAGCCTCATACTGATCGAGATAGCCTGGATAGGATTTGGCGATACGGTCGCGGAATTCACCATCCTTCCAGACCGAGGCCCGGACTGGATTGACGAAGTCCATCTTGCGCGCGCCGAACAGATCGTGCTCGACCGACGTCGCCCATTGCATGAACTTCCAGGCCGCGTCCTTCTTCTTCGAGAAGCTGGACATCGCCAGCGACCAGATCCAGACGTTCGGTGTCGGCGCCTTTGCGGCGGGGTTGGCCGCGAACGCCGCATAGCCAAGATTGCCCTTCTCCTTGTTGTCGCCGCCGTTCTCGAAATAGCCGAGAATATCGGCGTCGTAGATCATGGCGGATGCACCGGCGCCAAGATCGGTGCCGACCTGATACCAGGTGTAGGTGGACCAGTTCTTCGGGCCGGACTCCCTGATCATATCAACCCATTGCTGGTGGAACGCCTTCGAGCCGGCGGTATTCATCGCGGCCTTGAGCTTGCCGCCATTGACCGTGAAATCCTTCTCGCCGAAATTGGCGTAGCCCGACAGGAAGCCCGGATGGATCGTCGCCCAGGAGCGCGATCCGCGTACGCCGATGCCATAGGGCCCGCCGAGATCCTTGGTCAGCTTCGCGGCCGTCTCCTTCAACTCGCCGAGGTTCTTCGGCACGCTGACCTTGGCCTTTTCGAACATCTTGCGGTTATAGGTCAGGTTGTTCTGCTCATAGCCCCAGGGAATGCACCATTGCTTGGCATCCGCCGAGCCAAGCTCGCCGCCGGGTACGCCGTTCCAGGCGGTCGACGCGCGCAAGCCCGGCATCACGTCATCCCAGGCGAAGTTCGGATTGGTCTTCTTCGGATCCTTGATGTACTCGTTGAGATCGACCACCCATCCGGCCGGACCATAGGTCCAGGTCATGTAGGCGCCGGTCATGAAAGCATCATACTGATCGGACTTCGACGACAGCGCCGCCGTCACCTTGTCGAAATAGACGTCTTCCGGAAACACATCGTAGCTGACCTCGATCCCGGTCATCTTCTTGAAGTTCTCGAGATCGGCGATCATCGCGTCGGCATACGGATGTTTGTTGAGCAGCAGCTTGATCGCCGTGCCCTTCTGCGCCTGCCAGTCATAATCGCCGGCCATTGCCCCAACCAGCGAGGACCCCAGCATCAAGTTGGCGGTTGCCGCGGTGACGCCGAGACGGGCGGCGCCGCGCATCAGATCTCGACGGCTGACACGACCAGCCGCATAGGCGTCGAACAGATCCTTAATTCTGTC
>NZ_JBARGP010000672.1:0-1766 GCF_049798375.1 Bradyrhizobium sp. | reverse complement strand
AGGAATTTGTTGTAGGAGATGCCGGCGGAGGCGTTGAGCCCGGTCGCCTCCATGATCTTCGCACGGATCGCGAGCGCGACGTCCCGCGCCAATGGGAGATTCTGAAGGTTCTCGGTAACGTCGAGATAGGCCTCGTCGAGCGACAACGGTTCGATTATCGGCGTGTGCTCCTCGAAGATCTCGCGGATCTGCTGCGAGACAGCCTTGTAGACCTCGAAGCGCGGCTTGACGAAGATCAGGTCCGGACATTGCCTTCTGGCCGTCACCGACGGCATCGCCGAGCGCACGCCGAACTTTCGGGCTTCGTAGCTCGCCGCCGCGACGACACCGCGCTCGCGGGATCCGCCGACGGCGACCGGCTTGCCGCGAAGCTCCGGAGGCTACCTTCGTCGTCTTGGCCGCGGCCATTTCGGCAGCAAGTTCGTCCTCAGTCGCTGAAGCCTCGAGCTCCTCCAGTGTCAGTTCGAGCTGATCCAGCAGCCTTGCTGTCCGCTCCGAGCGAGGGCCATGACGATCACGGTTCAGCTTTTTGATCTGCAGCTTCAGGTGAGCGATTAGCGCATGGTCGTCGGACTGCTGGGCGCGAACGCTGGCAAGTTCGGCGCGCGTCGCCAGCAACGCCGCTTGCAGCGCCTCAATGTCTTCCGGTAGCTTCTCGGGACCGTCACCATGCACCGAAGGAATCACAAAAGTCGCGATTTGGCGCGCGCTTTTTCAATCTCACGGGATTATTGCGCAACCTATCCTGCGCTCTGCGGCCGCCAGCTGTGTTGGGGGTTGCGCCAGTCGATCGCCTCCAGCAAATAGCCCATCTGAGCTGCGGTCAGCGACACCACGCCATCCACCGTCGCCGGCCAGATGAAGCGGCCACGGTCCAGTCGCTTCGCGGAGAGCGACAGCCCGACCCCGTCGTGCCAAAGGGCTTTGATCAGGGTGCCAGCACGACCACGGAACACAAAGACGTCGCCGGCAAAAGGATCTCGTCCCAGCCCCTCCTGCACCAGCAATGCCAGACCCTGCATGCCTTTGCGCATGTCCGTGTGACCGGTTGCGATCCAGATCCTCGCACCTGCTGCGATCGGGATCATCGCCGCTCCAGCAGATCCAACACGCGAGACAACGCGGTCATATCAACGCCGGCGTCCACGATCACGCGACAGGCCTTGCCGACGACAATCTCCATACGTCCACTCGCTGGCTTCGCCAAAGCTGCCGGCGGTGCCGGCGGTTGGTCCGGCATCACCGTCGCCGGCACAAAAGTGGGCTGAAGTTGTTCATTATCGCTCGTTCGCGTCCCGAACGATCGTCGCCAAGTCAACAGAAGCGAGCGCGAGATACCGTATCGCCGTGCCGTCGACGAGACCGCGCGCGGTGCCTGCAAACTCTCCAGGACGATTTTGAGCTTCTCATCATCGGTCCAGCGACGGCGACGGCCAGTCTCAACAACTTCGAACCGTTCAATCTGAGCACTGAACTTATTGCTGCCATAAGGGCTGTTACACATCACTCGCATTAACTCGACAAGACGGCCCTCACCGGCTTTCAATTACCCATAACGTTGACCATTCGAACTGATCCGCTGATCGGCGAAATCTTGAATCGAAAGAATCACTTGTGATTCCTTTCTGAGCACCTGATCCGCGAGGGGGTGCTCTATGGGGCTGACATTAAGGGATCGATCGGCAAAAGGCTGTTCGCGGTCCTTGGAAGGTGAATGTTGGATTGATCAAGAGAGTAGTGGATGCGACTTTAGGGACGCGCGGCTC